>NZ_JANINH010000003.1:0-376904 GCF_024580155.1 Methyloversatilis sp. XJ19-13
GTTAACAGCCTTCTTCCTTGTTTACAATAACTTGCGTAAAAACAAGTTTATCTGCCAGTGCTAACTGAACGGCATTAGGGCGGAGCGGGGGTTTCGGCGAGCAGTGCTCGCCGCCCGCAGAGCCGGCTGGCCATGCAGGGCCAGCAGTGGATCGCCGCTCCCACAGGACCGCTCCGGCATGCGTGCTTTCAGGAAACTGCCCGATGCCAGCACTTGCCGCTCAGCGGCCGAACAGCCCCTTGAGCTTGTCGCCGACCTGCTCCTGCACCTTGTCGCGGGCTTTGTCCTGCAGTTTCTGGCTCTGCTGTTCGACCGCCGTTCTGGCGGCACCCTTCACCAGATCGGCGAACTCGATCTTGTAGTCGAGGCTGGCGAACGGCCCGTACAGGCGCACCGGCACGGTCACGCCCCTGAGCTCGTCTGCGGCGCGGCCGTCCTGCCCCTTGCTGGTTGCGGCCAGCGTGACGCGCGCCAGGTAATCCACACTGGCGTCGGGCAGATTGACGGTGCCGGCACCGGCCAGCCTCAGAAAGGGCGAGCTGGCCGTCAGATCGGAATTGCGGGCGATGCCGTCGTCGATGCGGAAGCTGGCGCTGAGCGCTGAAAAATCGGTCTTTTCGGTGGCGCTGGCCTGCTGCACGGTGGTACCGCCGCCCAGCTTCGCCTTCGCCTCGCGCAGGCTTTTCGCCAGATTGATGCCGCGGATCGCGCCGTCACGCAGCTTCAGCGACGCATTGCCATCGAGTGCGCGCTTGAGGGCGCCGACCGTCGTACCCGAGGTCGCGACATCCAGCATGACCGTGCCGCGCCCCTCCAGCAGGTCCTTGCCGGCTGCGTCGCGGATCAGCGGATGCACGTCGATGTCCGACAGCGTCTGCTTCAGCGCGATGCGGTTGCCATCGGCATTCAGAATGAGCGCACCGCTGGCCGCGCCCTGATACAGCGCGGCCGAATAGGGCGACACCTCCAGCTTTCCGTTCGACGCCTTCACGTTCAGCGTCATCTTTGTCATCTTCACGCCAGCCAGCTGCAGCGCACCGATGCGCACGCTGCCGCTGGCATTGATGTCGCGCAGCGCGGACAGATCGACCGGCGTGTCGTCCGGGTTGCCGGCGGCAGGCCTGGTTGCGTCGCCGGCTGCTGCAGGCGGGCGGTAGCGATCGAGGTTGAGCTGGTCGATGTCGACGTCAAAGGTCAGCGCCAGCGGCTGCAGGCGGGTCGCGGCGAGCTTGAGCAGGATGTGGCTGTCGTCGAGCCGTGTGTCGAGATCGAGCGCCGCGGTCTGCGCCTTCAGGTCTGCGCGAGCCGAGCCCTTGACCGGCAGCTTGACGCTCTTCATCGGCAACGACGGATGTGCGATGTCGATCGAGCCCTCGAGCGCCGACAGCTCGCCGGACGGCCCTTCGAGTTGAACGCTCAGCGGCGTGGCCAGGGCGGCCTTGACGGTCGCCGTGTCCTGACGGGCGTCCAGCGCCAGCGTCAGTCCAGCCACCCGGATCGCCTGCTGGCTGCCTTCGATGCCCTTGAGATGCAGCTTGATGTCCGCCATGCGGACGCTCGAATCGATCTTTGCGGCCAGACTGATTTCGTCGCCGCGGGCGCCGCCGGCATCGAGTTGCAGCGCAGGCGCTTCCAGTTTCGCCGACAGCGCCTCGCCGGCCCGTCTGGCGGACAGGTCAAATGCCAGCTTCTGGATGTCGATGCGGCCCTCGGCGCCCGCTTCGAGCCGGGTCGACGTCAATGCGGCGCGCAGATCCGTCAGGTCGAGCAGCGTGCCGTCCATGGTCGCGCTCAGCGTATCGAGCACGAAGCGCTGGGTCGGCAGGTCATAGTCATAGCCTGCTGTCAGCACGATGCGCATGTCGGCCGTCGGCTGCGCCGACGTCCAGCGCGCGGCGATGTCGAGTTTGCCGCGTGCCGCATTCGACAGCTTGCCGACCGCCAGCTCGATGTCGCCCAGCGTGTGCGCCGCACCGCTGCCTTCGTCGCGGAAAGCGAGCGCCGAACGCGACAGCTTCAGCCCGGCGATGTCGAAGCGGACCGGCGAGCCCTCGTCCTTTTCGGCCGAGAGCAGGTCTTCGAAGTTGAACGAGCCGTCCTTGTAGCGGATGAGGGTGACGCTGGCGCCATCGACCCGGATCTCGTCGATGACCAGCGAACCCGACAGCAGCGGCAGCACGGCGACCGAGACACGCGCGCCGTCGATGGCCGCGAAGCGTTCGGTCGAATTGTGTTCGGACAGTGCGGTGCGCCCCAGCTTGAGGCCGAGGTTCGGGTAGAAGGACAGGTCGACGTCGCCTTCGATGTCCAGCGTGCGCTGCTTCTGTTCGAGCACGACGCGCCTGAGTTCTTCCTTCACGCGGACGGCATCGAAGGTGATCGCCACGTACAGCACGGCCGCGGCGAGCAGCGCAGCGACGCCGCCGAGCGCGAAAGCGGCAAGCTTGAGTATCTTCATGCCTTCTCCATACGAAACAGACCGGCTGATGACACGTGCCGCGTTGCCGAACGGTGCTTGATCCGGCTGACGCAAGCGGCACGGTGGCTGGCGAGCGTATCAGAGATGGCGGCAGGCGGCCCGGACCGGCGCCACGCCGGCCGTGTGCTATCTTGCTCGCCGCCGGAAGGCATCGGTTCGCGCGCGCCGCCTGCGCGCGAATTGCACCCATATCAACAAGGAGATCAGCATGAGCTTCGTTTCGGAATTCAAGGCATTCGCCATGAAGGGCAATGTCGTCGACCTCGCGGTGGGCGTCATCATCGGCGCAGCCTTCGGCAAGATCGTCGACTCGGTCGTCGCCGACCTGATCATGCCCATCGTGGGTGCGATTTTCGGTGGCCTGGATTTCAGCCAGTTCTTCATCGTGCTCAAGGACATTCCGCCCGGCGTGCCGGAAACGCTGGCCGACCTGAAGAAGGCGGGCGTACCGGTGTTCGCCTGGGGCAGCTTCCTCACGATCGCGCTGAACTTCGTCATTCTTGCCTTCATCATCTTCATCATGGTGAAGCAGATCAACAGGCTCAAGCGCGAAGAAGCGGCGGAACCGGCGGCGCCGGCCGAGCCACCCGAAGAGGTCGTGCTGCTGCGCCAGATCCGCGACTCGCTCTCGAAGTAGTCCGGATCTGGCACGCAACAAAAAAGGAGCCGACGGCTCCTTTTTTGTTGTCGGTCTGCGCGTTGTGCGGTTCAGTCCACCGCTTCGCCCTCAGCTGGGCGGGCATCTCCGGCCACCCGTTCCAGGCGGTAGCCATAGTTGTAGGTCGACGCCAGTCGATAACCGTTTTCCGGCCGCAGGGCGAGCTTGGAGCGTACGCGCGACATGTGGGTATCGACGGTGCGTGTCGGCACATCGCCCTTGCGGCCCCACAACGATTCCAGCAGGTGGCCGCGCGACACCAGGCGACCGACGTTGCGGAACAGGAATACAGCCAGCTCGAACTCGCGTTCCGTCAGGTCGACAACCTCGTTGTGCAGGCGCGCCGTGTGCGAATTCAGGTCGAAATGGTAGGGCTCGGCTTCAACCACCGGCTGGTCTGCCGGCGGGCGGCTGCGCCGCAGCACGGCCTCGATCCGGGTCAGCAGTTCAAGGCGCCGCGCCGGCTTGACGATGTAATCGTCGGCGCCGGCGGCCAGCGCGGTGACGATGTCGTTCTCGTCCTGCCGCGCCGTCACGAAAATGACCGGCGTCTGCAGCTGGCGCTCGTTGCGCAGCCAGCGCAGCACATCGGCACCCGGCAGGTCGGGCAATTCCCAGTCGATCAGCAGCAGGTCGTAACTTTCACGCACCGCTTCGCGCATCAGGTCACGAGATCGCATGAAAACATGCACGTCGTGGCCTGCGGCACGCAGCCAGGTGCCCAGTATTTCCACCTGGACCGGGTCGTCTTCCAGCAAAGCAATTCGGGCAGTCTGCACGGCGGGATCTGTATCCGTAGAAATGAGCGGGTCAGACAGGGTTGACGGCAGGCAGGTCGCGGACTGAAGGGCCGGAATGCATGATAAATGCCGCCTGAAGCGTGACCGGATACCGCTCAATGGACATTCGAGTATGCCACAGCGGGGTCAGCCCGCCTGCAGGGCGGCAAACAGACCCGCCATCCAGCGCAGATAGGCCCCGGCGGCCGGATCACCGGCACCCGGCGCCCACGGCGCCGCCTCTCCGGTGCCCAGAGGCAGATACGGCCCCGACTTGGCTTCGAACATGACCGAGCCCGATTCGAGCGAAACAAGGCTGTGATACTGGCCATGACCGATATCGATGCCACAGGCGTAGCCCGCACCCAGCCGATGCAGCGACTGAACAGCGCCCGTGTCGTCGAACAGGATGCAGCCGAAACGGCCGCGCAGACACAGGATGGTTTCGTCCTTCGCCGGATCCAGGTGGCGATGCGGCTGGACGTAGCTGTCCGGCTCGATGGCATTGAGCAGGCGGTGCGCCGGATGGCCGTCATGCGGATGCAGATTGTCATTCATGCGCCGGCGCGGGCTGGCCTGCGCCCGGGCGGTGAGTGCATCGAGCGCGGCCAGATCGATCAGCCGGGCGCGCGGTGGCGCGTGCTCAGGCATAGGTGACACCGACCGATTCCGGCGGCAGCCAGTCACGCAGCCCGTCGAACAAGGCGTCGTCCAGCCGCACCCGCCACTGGTCGCCGAAATCGAGGGGTGCGATGGCCTGGCCGCTGCTGTAGTGCAGACGCACCCGGCACCCGCCCTCGGCGCGGAACGGTTCGAGCAGGCTGCGCAGACGTGCGCAGGCCGCGCGCGCACCGCCTGCGCCGGCCACTTCGCCATTGACCTTGAGTTCGAGCCGGCGCGCAAAACGCGCGCGCGCCTCGCCGGCGGTCAGCAGAGTTTCAGCGACGACGCGCATCGAATTGGAGTAGTCGTCGAATTGCGCGCGGCCCTCGATCACCAGAACTTCGTCTTCGCGCAGCTTGTTGCGCGAGGCGTCGAACAGTTCGTTGAACACCGACACCTCGACCTGCGCCGTGCCGTCGTCGAGCACGACGAAAGCCATCTTGCCGCGACGCGTCATCTGTACGCGTGAGCTGACCACCAGTCCGGCGACTACGGTCCGGTCGCGCGACGATTCGAGCTGCGCCAGCTTGCGCCGCGCGAAGCGCGAGAACTCCTGCGCATAGCTGTTGAACGGGTGACCCGACAGATAGAAGCCGAGCGCCTGCTTTTCGTTCTGCAGCTTTTCGCGTTCGCTCCATGGCTTGCAGCTCACGTACTCGGGGGCGCGGGTGCCGACGCCCGCCGGAGCGTCGTCGAACAGGCCGCCCTGATGTGCGTTGGCCGCCGCCTGTTCGGCCGCTTCCATGGCGAGTGCAACGCTGGACATCAGGATGTTGCGGTCAGGGTCGGCGCCCTCGCGCGTCGCGTCGAACGCGCCGGCGCGGATCAGCGCCTCGATGGTACGGCGGTTCACCATGCGTCGGTCGACGCGCAGGCAGAAGTCGAACAGGTCGACAAAGGGCCCGCCGCTCGTACGTGCCTCGATGATGGCGTTCACCGCCTGCTCGCCGGTGCCCTTCACCGCCCCCAGGCCATAGCGGATTTCGCTGCGCGACACCGGCACGAAGCGGTATTCGGACCGGTTGATGTCGGGCGGCAGCACGGTGAGCCGGTTCTTCTTCGCGTCGAGGAAGAAGATGTTCACGGTGTCGGTGTTGTCCATGTCGGACGACAGCGACGCGGCCATGAAGGCGGCGCAGTGGTGGGCCTTCAGCCAGGCCGTGTGATAGGTGACGACGGCGTAGGCGGCGGTGTGCGACTTGTTGAAGCCATATTCCGCGAACTTCGTCATCAGGTCGAACAGCTGTTCGGCCAGCGCCGGGTCGTAGCCCTTGGTGGCGGCACCGGCGGCGATGGTTTCGCGGTGCTTGGCCATTTCCTCCGGCTTCTTCTTGCCCATGGCGCGGCGCAGCATGTCCGCACCGCCGAGCGTGTAGCCGCCGATGATCTGCGAAATCTGCATCACCTGTTCCTGATACACGATGACGCCATAGGTCGGTGACAGGCAACCTTCGAGATCCGGGTGGAAGTAGTCGATCGCCTGTTGACCCTTCTTGCGCAGGATGAAGTCATCGACCATGCCGGATCCGAGCGGCCCCGGGCGGTACAGCGCCAGCACGGCGATGATGTCCTCGAAGCGGTCCGGCTGCAGTTTGGACAGCAGCTTCTTCATGCCTTCCGATTCGAGCTGGAAGATCGCCGTGGTGTTGGCTTCCTTCAGCACCTGGTAGGCGGCCGGATCGGTGAAGGGCAGGCTCAGCAGATCCGGCCGCTCGCCGGTCATGCGCTCGATGTAGTCGACCGCGAGCTCGATGATGGTGAGGTTGCGCAGGCCCAGAAAGTCGAACTTCACCAGGCCGATCGCTTCGACGTCGTCCTTGTCGAACTGGCTGACCGGCGCCGCATCGTCGCCGTCCTGCTGGTACAGCGGGCAGAAGTCGGTCAGTTTGCCGGGCGCGATCAACACGCCGCCGGCGTGCATGCCGACATTGCGCGCCAGGCCCTCGAGCGGCTCGGCCAGGCGCAGCAGTTCGCGCACTTCCTCCTCGTTCTGTTCGCGCTCGGCCAGTTGCGGCGCCTGTTCGCGCGCCTCGGCCAGCGACAGCGGCTTGTTCTGCACCACCGGAATCAGCTTCGACAGCTGGTCGCAGAAGTTGTAGCCCATGTCGAGCACGCGGCCGACATCGCGGATCACCGCGCGCGAGGCCATGGTGCCGTAGGTGGCGATCTGGCTCACCGCGTCGGCGCCGTACTTCTGGCGCACATACTCGATCACCATCCAGCGCTTGTCCTGGCAGAAGTCGACGTCGAAGTCGGGCATCGACACACGTTCCGGATTCAGGAAGCGTTCGAACAGCAGCGCATAGGCCAGCGGATCGAGGTCGGTGATGCCCAGCGAGTAGGCGACCAGCGAGCCGGCGCCCGACCCGCGACCCGGCCCGACCGGTACGCCGTTCTTCTTGGCCCAGTTGATGAAGTCGGCCACGATCAGGAAGTAGCCGGGGAAGCCCATCTGGATGATGGTGTCGCACTCGAACCTGAGCCGCGCCTCATACTCGTCGCGCCGCGACGCGCGCACCGCCTCGTCCGGAAACAGCAGCGCCAGCCGTGTCTCGAGACCGGCTTTTGCCTCGGCGATCATGAAGTCGTCGATCGTCATGCCGGGTGGCGTCGGAAACTGCGGCAGGTAGTTCTTGCCCAGCGTCAGCGTGAGATTGCAGCGGCGCGCGATCTCGACCGTGTTGTCCAGCGCTTCCGGGATGTCGGCGAACAGTTCGGCCATTTCGGCCGAGGTCTTGAAGTACTGCTGTTCGGTGAAATCGCGCGGCCGCCGCTTGTCTGTCAGCACATAGCCCTGGGCGATGCACACGCGCGCCTCGTGTGCCTTGTAGTCGTCCGGCGCCATGAACTGCACCGGGTGTGTGGCCACCACCGGAATGCCGGTTTCAATGGCCAGCGCGCACGCATCGGCCACATACACCTCGGTGTTCGGATGGCCGGCGCGCTGCAGCTCGATGCAGTAATCGCCATTGAACAGCCGCGACCAGTCGGTCGCCAGCCGGCGCGCCGATTCCATGTTGCCGGCCAGCAGTGCCAGCCCGACGTCGCCCTGCATCGCGCCGGACAGCGCGATCAGGCCGGCTGCGCCGGTGTCGGCCGCTTCGAACCACTCGCGCCGGATTTCCGCCCGGCCGCGGTGCTTGTTCTCCAGATAGGCGCGGGTCAGCAGGCGGCACAGCGTGCCGTAGCCCTCGCGGTTGCGCGCCAGCAGCAGCAGTCGGTACGGTTTGTCGCGTTCGGCTTCATTGGTGATGAAGACATCGACCGCCGCAATCGGCTTCACGCCCTTGCTGCGTGCAGCCTTGTAGAACTTCACCAGACCGAACACATTGGTCAGGTCGGAAATCGCCAGCGCCGGCATGCGGTCCTGCGCGGCGGCCTTGACGGCCGCGTCGAGCGTGACGATGCCGTCGACGATGGAAAATTCGGAATGAAGACGGAGATGGACGAAGGCGGGAGCAGGCATGCGACAAGTGTACCGCTCCCTCCTGCCCGGCGGGCACCGCATGGGTGCCCGCCGGTGTCGGGCGTCGCGCTGCGGAACGCCCGGGCTGACGAAACTTACTTGCGACGGCGGGCGGCGAAGCCGATCAGGCCGAGGCCTGCCAGCATCAGCGCATAGGTTTCCGGTTCCGGCACCACGGCGATCTGGAAGGCGGTGGTGTCGGGCACGGTCGAGGCGTAGCTGCCGCTGGTGGCGTCCACGTTCCAGTTCGCGGGATCGGTCAGCAGCTCAAGGTATTCGTCGGCGGTCAGGCCACTGCGAGCGCCGGTGTATTCGGCGTAGTCCGGCGTTCCGCCAACAATCGTGTTCAGACGGATGGCGGTTTCGCCATCGGTCAGGCCGGTGTTGGTGAGCGGGCCGTTGGCATCGAACGTGCCGTTCGTGATGGCCGCCAGGAAGGTGGTCGGCGTCACGGCATCCGTGCCCAGGTAGGCGTAGATGGTTTCGCTCGAATTGGCGATGCCCCAGTTCGCGCTGCCGGACACGGTGACGCGGCTCAGCGTGCCGAGCGAAGCGGACAGCGTGGTCTTGTCGTAGGCTGCGAAGCGCACCACGGTGCCGGCGGCGATCACGGACGCACCGGAACTCCACTGGTTGTAGCTTTCGCCCGTAGTGAAGGCGGAACCCGTCCACTCGTTGTCCGAGAAGAAGACGGTGGTGTTGGCATCGATGTCGGCCAGCGCGACGAAGGACAGGCCGTCTTCGTCGGCGTTGAACGAGGTGAAAGCGATGTCGCCGGCGTTCAGGGCGGCGTGGGCGCTGACGCCGGACGCGGCCAGCAGCAGAGCGATTGCGGTCTTGCGGAACATGTCGGATCTCCGGAATGAAAATGCGGCCAAGGGAAGGCGGCCGGGCATCCGCAACTTTGACGGCCGCTCGTTACAGGCAAAGCAGCCGGAACAGGCCGGTCATGAGCCGAACGGACTACCGGAATGAAAAACAAGGTCTCCGATGGCCGGCCTGCCGGTGTGCAGGCGATTCCGCAGCGGCCGGCCTATCATTCCCGCTTTCCATCGCCGGATACCGCCATGTACCGCCCGACCCTGACCACCTTCCGCCGGCTCGCCGCGACGGTCGCCCTGGCTGCCCTGGCCGTTTCGACGGCTCACGCCGCACCGGACCGCGAATGGCCGGTGTTCGGCCTCGATCATGCCAATACCCGACTGGCCGACCTGCCCGGACTGACGCCGGCAACGGTGAGGAAGCTGGTGCCGAAGTGGATCTACCAGAGCGGCATCGCGCAGACCTTCCAGTCCACGCCTCTGGTCGTGGGCGGAAAGATGTATGTGTCGCTGCCCGGCTCGCACGTGGTCGCGCTGGACGCCCGGACGGGCAGCGAACTGTGGCGCTATACGCACAAGAAGCGCACGGAGAAGGTGTGTTGCGGGCCGGCGAATCGGGGCGTGGCCTTTGACGACGGCCGCGTGTTCGTCGCCACCGTGGACGCGCGCCTGGTTGCGCTCGACGCCGCCACCGGCAAGCCGCACTGGGACATCGAACTGGCGCGGCCGGACAACGCGACGACCGAAAGCAGCGAAGGCATCAAGGGCGAGGTCGGCGGCGGTTCGGGCGTCGGCGCGGCGGCTGCACCGCTGGTGGTCGAAGGCAAGGTGATCGTCGGCATCAACGGCGTGGGTTACGGGCTGCATCTGGACGTGCCCGGCCGCGCCGGCCAGCTCGCGTCGGTGGTCGGCATGGCGGGCAAATACGGCGGCATCGGTTTTCTGGCGGCGTTCGACGCGAAGACCGGCCAGCGGGTGTGGCAGTTCGACACCGTGCGCAAGCCGCAGGATGGCGGCTGGGAAGGCGACTTCGTCGAGAAGACCGCCGACGGCCTGCCGCTGAACCGCGACATCGCCGGCGAGCGTGCCAGCGCGCCGCAGCACAAGGACGCGTGGGAGTACGGCGGCGGCTCGGTGTGGAATGCGCCGGCCTATGACGCAAAAAGCGGCCTGCTGTACTTCGGCACCGGCAACCCCAGCCCGCAGATCAACGACACCACGCGCCCGGGCGACAACCTGTACACCGCATCGCTGGTCGCCATCAATGCAAAGACCGGCGCCCATGCCTGGCACTTCCAGCAGATTCCGCACGACAAGTGGGGCTACGACGTGGCCAGCCCCGCGGTGCTGTTCGACCATCGCGAACCGGATGGTCGCGTGGTGCCTGCGGTCGGCCAGGCGTCGAAGCTGGGCTGGTTCTATGTGCATGATCGCGCCAGTGGCGCGCTGCTGTACAAGTCGGAGCCCTTCGTGCAGCAGGACAATCTGTTCGCTGCGGCGAGCAAGGACGGCACGCGCATCACGCCGGGCGTGGCCGGCGGCGTGAACTGGTCGCCGGCCGCCGTCGACGCCGGGCGCGGCCTGGCCTTCGTCGCCGCGATGCACATGCCGATGCGTTACTGGATCAAGGAAAGTGCCGCCACGGCGGGCAAGCCGGCGCAGCGCTACGACAGCATGGAGCCGTCGGACGAGGCGAACTGGGGCGTGCTCGCGGCGATCGACCTCAGGCAGCGCGGCAAGCTCAGATGGACGGTGAAAACCGATGAGCCGCTGGTCGGCGGCGTGCTTGCGCTGAAATCCGGTGTGGTGTTCACCGGCGAAGGTAATGGCCACCTGTCCGCGTTCGACAGCGTCAGCGGCAAGCGGCTGTGGGGCTTTCAGACCGGCGCCGGCGTGAATGCGCCGCCGATTGCCTTCACTCTCGACGGCAAGCCGTATGTGGCGGTGGCGGCCGGCGGCAGCGCCATCTGGGGCTACCGTCAGGGCGACGCCGTCATCGTGTTCGGACTGCCGGACTGAGCGCATCCGGGCGTCGAAGAATCTTACATATTGCAGGCGGCTGGCATGAGTCCCACGGCATACGGCGCTTTGCGGCAGGCGGCGCGATGCTTGCTACGTCTCCAGTTCGGTCTTTTTCGCCGGTAAGTCACCGGCCCACGATCCGGAGGATGCCTTCATGACACTGCCTGCCTTTTCGTCGATGTCCCGTGTGCTGCTGCTCGCAGCCGGTCTGGGCTTCACGTCCGCGCCGCTGCTGGCCGCCGACATCCTGGTCGACGTGCAGATGCAGAACAGCGATACCAATCCGGGCCCGTTTTCGGCCGGTGCCGGCGCACAGTTCAGCATGAGTTTCCGCATCGACGCCAGCGTCGCGCTTTCGGGCGCCATACCGACCTGGAGCGGTGCGCTCGACGATCTGTTCGTCGACATCGTCGACGTCAATCTGGGCAGCTTCACGATCCAGGCGCAGAACGGACGTTGGCAGCAGATCGACGGCGATTTCCTGGCTGGCGGCTGGGGCAGTTTCAACGGTGGCAGCATTGCGCCCTTCGCGGTGTTCAATCCGTCAATAAGCGCCACCGCCTTCGTGCTCGAATCGATCAGCTTCGACTTTCGCGGCGCAGCCTTGCTGGCCGATGAGCAAACCCTGCCCGGTGTGCTCGACATCGACGATTTCAACTACCTGAGTCTGGTGCTGCGCTTCAGCAATGCGGATCCGGACGTGGCCAACAATCCGAAGACCAGCATCATCCGCGGCAGTGCCTTCGACGCCGTCAACATCACGCCGGTACCCGAGCCGACCACCTGGGCGATGCTGGGTCTGGGCCTCGCGCTCGTTGGCGCCGCGGCACGGCGCGCGCGGATGACTGCAACAGGATGCAACCGGCGGGTCGGTCATCCCCTACACCGGGCTTCGTGATCGCCCGCAGCCGGGCGAACCGCGTTTCCCTAGGATGAAGTCTCGACAGTGCATATGCCTGTCATTCATCCAAGGAGACATCATGAACCAGAGCGAAACGATTGAAGTGCTGAACGGCCTGATCGAAACCTGCAAGGATGGCGAGTACGGATTCAACACCTGCGCCGATCAGGCGGACTCGGTGAAGCTGCAGGCGATGTTCAGGCAGCGGGCGCAGGAATGCGTGACCGCGGCTCAGGAACTGCAGACCGAAGTGGTGCGCGCGGGCGGCGAGGCGGATACGTCGGGCACAGTGGTCGGCGCACTGCACCGCGGCTGGGTGAGCGTGCGCGGCGCGCTGCCTGGCAAGGACGATGTGGCGATGCTGGAAGAAGCCGAACGCGGCGAGGACCGCGCGCTGGCCCGCTACCGCAAGGCGCTCGAAGCGCCGCTACCGCCCGAACTGCGCAATCTGGTGCAGCGTCAGCTGATCGGCGCGCAGCGCAACCATGACCAGATCCGTACGCTGCGTGACCAGTACCGCGCGGCCGCCTGATCGGGTTGCATGAGGAGGGCGGTCATCTGGCCGCCCGGCAGGGGATGCCGACCCTCGGGGTCGGCTTTTTTACGTCCCGAGCAGACGCAGCACGTCCAGCATCAGGCCGGCGCAGGCCGACCAGACGGGCGGTCGATGACCTTTCCACCGGTGCCTGAATAATGCACCGAGTTCATAAATTGTTCTCTTAAAGAAACTTTCTTGATCGTCGTCAACGCCTTGTCACCGAAACCGAGCCTGATCATGAATCTGCACGCCCTGAACCTGCGCACCAAGCTGTTGGCATCCACCGTCACTACCGTCCTGCTCTGCTTCTCGGTCACGCTGGGCGTACTCGCCTGGCGCAGCCATCAGGCTGTGCTGGAACAGGGGCTGGCGCGCGCCGAAAGCGTGGCCGCTTCGGTCGCGCATGATGTCGGCGCCAATCTGGACGAAGCCATGGCGGTGTCATCCACGCTGGCGCTGTCGCTCGAAGGCTTGCACGCCAAGGGCACGCCGGATCGCGACGCCATCAGCCGTGTGCTGCGTCGCACGCTGGAAGGCCGCCCGGAATTGCTGGGCATCTACACCGGCTGGGAAGCCGATGCCTTCGACGCGCGCGACGCCGACTTCGCCGGTGCCGCCGGTCATGACGCCAGCGGCCGCTTCGTGCCCTACTGGAGCCGCAGCGGTGACACGCTGTCGGTCGAAGCGCTGATCGACTACGACAAGCCGGGTGCCGGCGACTATTACCAGCAGCCGAAGCAGACCGGCCGCGCCTATCTCGCCGAACCTTATGAATACGTGGTCGGCGGCAACAAGATGCTCATCACCTCACTGGTCAAGCCTATTGTCGTGAATGGCCGCTTCGCCGGCATCGCCGGCGTCGACATGGCGCTCGACCGGCTGGCCGACGATCTTGGCCGCCTCAAGCCGCTCGACGTCGGTACGGTTGCGCTGTACGCGCCGTCCGGTCTCGTGGTTGCGCACGCCGATGCCGCCCGCATCGGCAAGCCGGCTGCCGACCTGCCGGCCGATGCACTGGCTGCGCTGCGCGAAGGTCGCAGCCTGCAGTGGCGTGACGCGGTCGGCGTACTTCACTTCCTGCAGCGCGTGTCGCTGAGCGACAGCGACGCCTGGTGGGGCAGCGTGGTGTCGGTGCCGGAAGGCGTGATCACCGCCTCGGCAAACTCGCTGCGCAACACCGCCATCGCGATGGGCGTCGGCAGCGTGCTGCTGACCGCCGGCGTGCTGTTCCTGTTGCTCGGCGCGATGACCCGGCCGCTGGAAACCCTGGCCGCAGCGATGCAGGCGCTGGCCAGCGGCGAAGGCGACCTGACGCGCCGTCTGCCGGAAACCGGCAGTCGTGACGAACTGGGCCGTGTCGCCACCTCGGTCAATGCCTTCCTCGGCAGTCTTCAGCGCATGTTCATTGAAGTGCGCGACCAGAGCCACACACTGGTCAGCGGCATCCGCGAAGCGTCGGACGCCACCCGTCACATCGCCGACAGCTCGCGCTCGCTGGCCGGCACCACCGGCGACAACGCGGCAACGATAGAGGAAATCACCGTGTCGATCGGCCACATCGCAAGCCACGCGACTGAAGCCAATGGCGTCATGCTCGACACGCACACCGCCTCGCAGCGCAGCGGCGAGGCGGTACACGGCATGCAGACGCACATGCGCGACATCGCCGGCAGCATGGAAACGCTGGCCGGCTCGCTGACCGGTCTGGCCGAACGTTCGGTGCAGATCAACGGCATCGTGCAGGTGATCCGCGAAATCGCCGACCAGACCAATCTGCTGGCGCTCAATGCCGCCATCGAAGCCGCCCGCGCCGGCGAACAGGGCCGCGGCTTCGCGGTGGTGGCCGACGAGGTGCGCAAGCTGGCGGAACGCACCAGCAACGCCACCACCGAGATCCGGGACATGATTTCTGCCATGCACGGCGAAACCGACCGCGCGGTGCAGAGCATGAACAGCACGCGCGAAGCGGTCGAGTCCGGCGTCGAGCGCGCCACCCGCGTGGCCGAGGAGATCGGCGGCATCGAGGCCGGCATGCAGCGCGCCGCCGAACGGGTACGCGAGATCGCCGAGGCGACGCAGGAACAGTCGGCCGCGACGACCGCGCTGGCGCAGTCGGCCGAGCAGGCATCCGAAGTCGTGCAGAACACCGACGAGGCGATACAGCGCACCTCGGCCACGCTGTCGCAGATCGGGCGCGCATCCGATCATCTCGGCGAACTGGTCGGGCGCTTCAAGCTGTAGGCGCGCGGACGGCACCGCACGGGCCCGGGGCGGTCCGGCTTTTCTACATGCCGAGCAAACGCGGCACGTCCGGCGCGTCGAGCAGCAGTACGTACTCCAGACCGTCGATCTCGTCGATGAACGATGCGATGCGCCGGAAACCGGCGCTGGCGAGCAGCGCGCACGATGCGAGATTGTCCGGGCTGACCGACGCGACGAAGCGCGGCACACCCTGCTCGACGTGAGCCCAGCGGATCAGCGCGACCAGCGTTTCACGCGCCAGGCCCTGCCGGCGGTGGCGCGGGTAGATCGTGTAGCCGACTTCGACCGCATCGGCGGCGTACGGCGCCAGATAATCGGGCGCCGGGCGGGAATGGAAGCCCGCGTGGCCGATCATTTCTCCGCTGTCGCGCAGTGCCAGCGCGCGCACCGACCAGGGCAGGCTGGCCGGGTCGGTCGTCACGTCCTGCAGTCGCAGGGCGGCCAGATCGGCTTCGCGCAGCCACGAGGTGGCCACGTTCAATCCGATCAGCGCGGACAGCTCGTCGATGTCGCGCCCGTCGGCGGACGCAGCGAGGAAATCGGCACCCATGGCGCGCAGCCGCAGCCGTGGCGTCAGGATGTCTGGGGGCGTCATGGTCATGCTGGCCGGCAACGGGTGGAACCCCGGGCCGGACGCGCCGGATTCAGCGTGCCGCCAGCGCGAAATACAGGCTGGCTGCCAGTGCCACGCTGAACACCACGGCGGCGGCCAGCATGACGCGCGAGCGCAGGCGCAGCACCTCGATCTCGCGTACCAGCTGCACATTCTGTTCGGCCAGCGAGCGGATCAGCTGCGACGAGGCAAGCGCCTCCTTCTGCAGTTCGGTCACCACCTGCTCGAGTGCGGCCAGCCGTACCTCGGCCGGCGCGCCGGCCGGTGCAGTCGCCGGTGCGTCCGCCGGCTCGCCCTTCGGCCGCTTCTTCGCGACGCGGTCCCACAACGCATTGGCGCCCTGCACCACGCTCGGTGCTGCCGCGATGACGTCGCCCCAGGGCACGGCCTTCACCGCGCCGAGCAGACTGATGGACATGAGGTGTGCTCCTGCTGCACGTCGATCGATACTGATAGTCCTGCGCACTCAGGCACACTGCGGCGCTGCCGAAACCGTGTGACCCGACCCCCGATCATGAAAGACATCCTGCTCCATGTTGCCGCCGCGGACTTCGAAGCCGCGCGCCACCTCGAACACCTGCCGACCACCCACCGCGCGCACGCGCTGCACGGCCACAGCTTCACCGGCAGCGTGCGCGCCGCGCTGCCCGAGGGCTGGGGCGGTGTGGCCGGCGGCGAGGTCGATGCGCTGGCGGCTCGCCTGCGCACGGAGCTCGCGCCGCTCGACTACCGGCTGCTGAACGACACCGTCACCCGGCCCGGCGACGAAAATCTTGCGCGCTGGCTGCGCGGACAGCTCGACCTGCCCGAAGTGCACGCCGTCGGCGTGCGCAGCACCCGCCACGCCGGCGTGCAGCTGGACGGGCACGGCGACGCCCACGTGTGGCGCCGCTACGTGTTCCAGTCGGCGCACCAGCTGCCGCGCGTCGCACCCGGCCACAAGTGCGGCCGCATGCATGGCCACGGCTTCGAAGTGCTGCTGCATGCGAAGCCGGCGCCCCATGCACCGGTCGATCACGATCTGCTCGACGTGCTGTGGGCGCCACTGCACGCACAGCTGCATCTGGCCTGCCTGAACGACATCGCCGGGCTCGACAACCCGACCAGCGAAAACATTGCCGCCTGGATATGGCAGCAGCTGAAACCCGCGCTGCCCGGCCTGTGCTGGGTCACCGTTTACGAAACCGCCAGCTGCGGTGCACAGTTCGACGGCCTGCAGCACCGCGTGTGGAAGGAATTCACGCTCGACAGTGCCGTGCAGCTCAAGCGCGCCCCCGACGGCGACCCGCGCCGGCGCATTCATGGCCACACCTTCACCCTGCGCCTTCATCTGGCTGCCTCGCTCGATCCGGTCATGGGCTGGACGGTCGATTTCGGCGACGTGAAGGCGCAGTTTGCACCGCTGTTCGACCGGCTCGACCACGCGCCGCTGCATGAACTGATGGATGCGGATGGCCGGGGCGCCGACACCGCCAGCCTGGCACGCGGCATCATGACGCTGGCGACGCCGCTGATCCCCTCGCTCGAACGGCTTGACCTGCATGAAACCCGCGGTTGCGGCGTCATCCTGCAGCGCGGCGGCAGCGAACCGACGCTGCCGGTGTGACGCACCGCTGCCGGTCGCACCGTCGGTCTGTCGTTGTCAGCCAGACACTCACCAGCGCCCCAGATCGATGCCGAAGGTCACCATGAAACCGGCCGTGCCGAGCAGCGCGACCTGGGCGTTGTAGCGGTCGTACTGGTAGCCCAGCGCCGGAATGACCGCAAACGCCACGCCCTTGCGGTTGAATGGAATCTTGTCTTCGTACTCGCCGGTATAGCCGAGCAGCGCGCCAGCGGTCACCTTCACGTACAGGTTCGGGCTGACCGCGTCGATCGGCCAGCTGCGGCCCGCGTAATAATACTGGCTGGCCTGTTCATATGAGTTGCGGAACCAGGCTGCACCGACGTTCCAGCGCGTCGGCGACTCGTATTCGAGACCAAACAGGGCCGGGGTGGTGTTGTGGTCCGGATCGCGGTCCCAGTGGTGGACATAAGGTCCGATCTGCAGGCCGATGCGGTATGACGGTGCGGTGGCATCGGCCGACGCGACGCCGCAGGCAAGGCAAGCCCCGCACAACAGGATGCAGCGGAAGGAAGATGTCAAAACGAGAACCCGGTAACGAATACCGGTCGGGCAACTCAAACCGCCGGGCGTTCCCCGGCGGCGCCAATGCTGTGTTGCGCCATGTTTCAGCGCGGACTCGCACCGCCCGCCCGGCTTCCGCGTCGAGTCAGTCTCGGCGCCGGCCCAGCAGCCGATCGGCCGACAGCGCGCCGGGCCCGAACGCGACCAGCCCCAGCAACCCGACGCCCCACCACAGGTGCGCCTCCACGGCCGCCGGGCATTCGAATTCCCACAGTGCGGGGTAGGACACGACCGCCATGATGTTCACGACGAACAGGCCCAGCGCGGCAAAGCGTCCGGCCAGACCGATGGCGAGCAGCGGCGGCAGCACGAGTTCGCCCGCCGTACCCATGAAGGCCGCGATGGCGGGCGGCAGCAGCGGCACCTTGTACTCTTCGGTGAACAGGAAAAGCGTGGTGTCCCAGTCCTCGATCTTGGTCAGACCGGCTTTCATGAACACCCAGGCGATATACAGGCGCAGGGCCAGCAGCAGCAGCGGCTGCACCTGATCGGCGAGGCGCGCGAGCGGCGCGCCGAGGTCGTATGCGCGGGTTACAGCGTTCATTGTTCGTTTCCCCTGGTTTCGATGTGGTGCAGCCAGCCGCATGCAATGGCCTGTTCGATGGCGGCTGCGAGGTTGAAATCCTGTTCGTGCGTGGTGGCGCCGGCCCAGGCGTCGCCGAAGCTGGCACCCACCAGCGCGATGGCGGCCCAGAATGCGTGGGTGCCGACGGACAGCGACGCCACCCGCACGCGCAGCCCGTCACGCCACACGACGGCGTACTGGGCCTGTTCAAGATCGATGTCGAAGGCGTCGCCCGACCCGGCGGCGGCGTCCGGCTGATGCTGCAGCCAGATGTCGGCAATCGGCCATGCACTGCCGAGCAGCGCGAAGCCGGGCGTCATGTGCAGGCGCGCCGTGGCCAGCGCATCGGGGTCGAGGCCGGCAAAGGCCTCGCCGCCAAGCGGCGCGGTATCGGCCGCCGTCGTCGCGACATGCACCAACCATTCGAGGCGGGCTACGTCGGGCAGGTAGGGCAGCGCGCGCACCGGCTCGAAGCCGTCGAGAAAGTCGGCGAAGTGGTCGCCGTAACGATTGAGGTCGCCGTCGGTCGATGGCGTCAGCGCCCAGTAGCGGCGCACCAGCGCGTCGAAGTAGTCGTCGCCGGTGATCTGCCGGCACACCGGGTAGGCCAGCGTCAGTGCGGCATTGGCGTTCGCTACCGCATTGCCGCGATAGACACCGAGCAGGCCGCGGTTGCGTTCGGCGTCGCCGGTGAGCAGCGGCAGCATGGCCGGTTCGCCCTGCGCGCTGCGCAAGGCACCCGCGAAGCACCGCTGGGCGTCAAGCAGCGCAGGCATGGCGGTCTCCATTCGACGTGCCGGCGTCGGCCGCGATGCGATCGGCCCGGGCCGCCTCGGCCAGCAGGATGTCGAGTTCCGGCAGATCGGTATCCCATTCGATCAGTGCCGGTGCGCCGACACCACGCCGGCGCACGGCGGTGAGCAGCGCCCACACGTCGTCGCACACCGCGCTGCCGTGGGTATCGATCAGGCCGTATTCGGTCACTGTGTGACCCGCCAGATGGATTTCGCCCACCGCGTGCATCGGCAGCTGTTCGAGCGCGTCCATCGGGTCGGTACCGAAGTTGCGGGCATTCACATACAGATTGTTCAGATCGAGCAGCAGACCGCACCCGGTCTGGCAGACCAGCTCGGCCAGAAATTGTGACTCGCTCATCTGCGCGTCGCGAAATTGAACGTAGGCCGACAGGTTTTCGATCATGACCGGGCGGCGCAGCCGGTTCTGCAGTGCATTCACGCGCGCCGCAACCAGCGTGAGCGCCTCGTAGGTGTAGGGGAAGGGCAGCAGATCGTTGAAGTGGACGCCATCGACCGCACCCCAGCACAGGTGCTCGGACACGAAATCCGGTTCGATGCGCTCGACCAGCTTCGCCAGCCGTTCGACATGGGCGTCATGGCGCGCGTCGACCGACGCGAGCGCCAGACCGACGCCGTGCAGACTGACCGGATAGCATTCGCGGGCGCGTTCCAGCGTGCGCAATGCGGCGCCACCGTCATGAAAGAAGTTTTCGCTGTGCACCTCGACAAAGCCGATGCGCGGTCGTTCTTCCAGTACGCGGGCGTAGTGCGGCTGGCGCAGACCGATGCCGGTCGGCGATACAGGATGCAGGATCATGGGAATCTCGGGACAGGGATGCAGCCGTCCGGCCGCATCCCCGGGGCATCAGCCCTTCTTCGGCGCTGCGGTCTTGCCGCCCATCTTTTCGCAGGTGCCCGACGCGACATACTTCCATTCGTTCGGATCATTGTCGGCCTTGGCCTGACCGGCGCAGCTGTGCGAGCCATTTGCCGAAGCGCAGTCATTCGCGCCCTTCTTGGCAACGCCGAAGCATTTCTCCTTGCCTTCTTCGGCAGCGAACACGGGCGTCGACACGACACCGAGGGCGAAGACGGATGCGAGTGCGGCGGACAGGGCAACGGACTTGTTCATGTGTGATCTCCTGAGGGTGGAATAGTCAAACCGGTCATGTGGTTTGCACGGCAGTAGACCCTGCTGCACGCCGAACCTTACCGCACCATGGAAAAAATCTGCTTGGGCTACCAGAGCCACGCGGCACCGCGCACGCCGGATGAATCGCCATGCACTGGCGGGCACAGACGGGTCGTGATCAGGTCGGAAAAGACATGCGGCATCCAGTGCTGCGGCACCCGCTCATACAGACCCGGCAGGGCGGACAGCCCGCCGCCGAGCACGATCACCTGCGGGTCGAGCAGGTTGATGACACCGGCCAGGGCGCGCGCCAGCCGGATTTCGTAGCGCGCCAGCGTGGCTGCGCATGCGGCATCACCGGCGGCGGCGCGCGTGACGATCTGCTCGGGTGCCAGCGGCTCGCCGGTCACCCGGCGGTGATCGGCGGCCAGTGCCGGACCGGACAGCCAGGTTTCGATGCAGCCGGTGCGACCGCAGTAGCACGGCGGCGGCGCACTGCCTTCGGTATCCGGCCCCGCGGGCATCGGATTGTGACCCCACTCTCCGGCCACGCCATTGGCGCCTTCCAGCACCCGGCCATCGACGACGATGCCGCCACCGACGCCGGTGCCCAGGATGACGCCGAACACCACCGGTGCCGCCCGCCCCGCGCCGTCCACCGCTTCGGACAGCGCGAAGCAATTGGCGTCATTGGCCATGCGCACTGCGCGCCCCAGCGCGGCTTCGACGTCCTGCTGCAAGGGCTGGCCGTTCAGACAGGTGGAATTGGCGTTGCGCATGCGTCCGGTCAGCGGTGAGCGCGAACCCGGGGTGCCGATGCCCACTGTGGCCGGCACGCCCAGCCGGTCTTCGGCGTCGCGCACCAGCCGGGTGATCAGGGCGACCGTCGCTGCATAGTCGCCGGACGGCGTCGGCTCGCGCCAGCGCAGGCACGCCGTACCGTTGCCGTCCAGCGCAATCAATTCGGTCTTTGTTCCACCCAGATCAATGCCGATGCGCATGCGGCCTCCCGCGCGATGCGACAATCAGGACTTCTTCATCCGACGGCGAAACGATCATGATCATCACCTTCAAATCCCGGGCCACTGCGGACACCATCATGTTCGGCGATGTCGCGAAGGACCTGCTGTCGTTGATGGGCAAGGCTTTCGAGCCACGCGGAATTATCACACTCGAACAGCTGCCCGACGCCATCGCGCGGCTGCGCGAGGCGGCCGAAAGCAGCCGCGCCGCTCAGCGCGGCCAGCCCGAACCGGACGACGTCGATCCCGCACGCGCACCGGTGCCGGTGTCGCTGGCGCAGCGCGCGGTACCGCTGATCGAACAGCTGGAACGGTCGCTGCGTGCCAACCAGCCGGTGATCTGGGAAAGCTGAGCGGCATTCAGCCGGCGCGCCCGCGGCCGATAACGAAGCACCCAAACGTCGGAAAAGTGCATGCCTCCCGATGCTGACATTGCTGCGAGCCAGGTCATTGACGCGGCACGACTTGACGACCTGCGCGCGCTGCTCGGCGACGCGCTGGACGACATCCTGCGTACCTGGCTCGACGACGCGCCGGCCGGCCTGGCAGCCGCGCGCCGGGCTGGACAGAATGGCGACCCGGATGCGTTGATGAATGCAATCCACAGCGTGAAGGGCTGCGCGGGAAACGTTGGCGCACTGGAGCTGTCCGACGGAGCAGGCACGCTGGAACGACGCTTGAAGCGTGCCGATCCGGCGCTCGACCTCGATGCCGAACTGACTCGACTTGACACCTGCTACGACCGCGCCGCCTGCCATATCCGCACACTGATCCGATCATGACCGACCTGACCATCGCCCGCCCTTCCATCCCGACCGACCCGGCTCCGGTGCCGCCCAGCATGCCGATGGATTCCGAATGCTGCGAATCCGCCTGTGAACGCTGCGTATGGACCGTGTATCAGGAGGACAAGCTGGAGTACGAGCGCAGTTACGCCGCGTGGCTGATCCGCCACCCGGAGCATGCTCCTCATATATAGACAGGCTCAGCGCACGCAGGTCTTCGTCCAGACCGTCGCCGCCGGCCACTGACCGCGTGTGGCGGCGCGGCCACCGGCCAGCGTGACCCAGCCCTGCTGGCCGTAGTGCGGCAGGGCGCGCGTCGCCTTTGCCAGCGCGTCGGCATCGCGCGCGGCGACCAGCGCCAGCGTGCCGCCGGCCGGAGCGCGCAGTGCCCAGGCGACGACCTCGCCGTCACGGTCGCGCGCCCGCAGCCTGTGCCGTGCCAGCCAGGTATCGATGCCTGCGAAACTGCCGATGACCATGCGCGACGCGCGGCCGGGTGGCTGCGCGGCGTCGATGTCGGTCGGTGCGCGATCCAGCCACTGTGCGGTCAGCGTGCGGGCTGCCGCCGCGAGACGCTCGTCGCCCGGAAGCACGGTCAGGCCGAGCGCGTCGTCCAGCGTGGCTTCGCGCAGCACCGGCGGCGCCTCGCCCGGCGCCAGGCGGCGGGCCAGACGGAAATCGGGGTCCAGTGCGAGCTCGGCGCAGCCCGCCGCGAGCGGCACGCTGACCTGTGTCTGCGCACCCTGCAGTGCCACCTGTTCGACCCGCGTCTCCCCTGAAATCCGCACATGCAGCGGCACCGCCAGTGGGTAGTGCGGTGCCGGCTGCTGCAGCGTGACGGTGAGACCGTCGGATCCGGCCACGGCGTTGGCGATCGAGGGCGCAGCCAGCCCGCTGCCGTCCACCCACAACGCGAAATGGCGGCCGAGATCGCGGCCGGAAGCGCGTTCGAACGCAGCGCGCAGATCCGGCCAGCCGGCGCGGCGGTGGCGGTGTGTCTGCCAGAAGTCGCGCAGCGCGTTGTCGAAAGCCGTGGCGCCCAGCGTGTCGCGCAGCATCAGGAACACCAGTGCTGCCTTGTGATATCCAATTGCTTGCGACGCGTCATGTGTGCGTCCGCCGAAGCGGGCCAGACTGCCCTGCGCCGCCGGCGACAGCGCCGACAGGCCGCGCAGCCAGTCGAGCCGCATGGCGCGCGCGCCGTCCTCGCCCTGACTGGCCTCGCGCAGCGCGTAGTCGGCCATGAACGTGGTCAGCCCTTCCGACCAGTTGCCGCCCGCCAGCGCCAGATAGACGCCATTGCCCCACCAGTTGTGCAGGATTTCGTGTGGCAGCGAGGTGTGGCGGATGAAGGGCAGACGCAGCACGTCGATGCCCAGATAGGTCAGGCCGGCCATGCCGAATCCGGTCGGCGTGGGTGACGACGCAATGGTGAAGCGGCTGTACGGGTAGGCGCCCAGGGTTTGTTCGATGCGCGCCAGGTGGCTGGCGGCAGCATCGAGGTACCCCTCGGCCTGATCGGCGATGTCCGGGTGAAACAATGTGGCCAGCGTCAGCGTGCGGCCATCGATCGAGCGCACATTGCGCTCGGCTTCGATCCACGGTCCGGCCATCAGGTCTGCCCCTTCGCTGTCCTGATCCATGTCGAAACGCACCGTGCGCCGGCCGTCGCGCACCGTGTCGACCTGGCGGTCGCCGGGTGCCAGCGCACGCTGCGCCGCCGGCAGGTCGACGGTCAGGCGGTAGCGGTGCAGCAGCGGGCCGGTGTCGTCGAAAGGCAGCGGATACCAGGCGCCACCGGCCGGCAGGAAACTGCCGGCTTCGCCGATCTGCGGCGCGAAAGCGGTCAGCGTATCGCGGTGCGTGGCGCCGGCATCCGGCGCATCGGCCCGGATGGCCCAGCGCAATTCAAGCTGGCGTGGCTGTTTTGCCGCTGCAATGCGGATGCGCTGCAGTCCGCCTTCGGTCGAGGCACGCAGCGCGCCGCCGTCGAGCTGCATGGACGTGACGCGATGGCGGGCATCGATGCGAAGGTCGATCGCCTCGTGCGCCGGCAGCGCAATCAGCGCGTGCCCGCCCAGGCTGCCCTGCGCCGGTTCCAGCCTGACGGTGAGGTCGAGTTGCGGCGCAGCGAACGCCGCCAGGCCGGGCAGCGCCGCGCACAGCGCCACGGCAAGCACATGCCAGCCCGGCATCCGCATCAAGGCTGAGCGCCCCGCGCCGGCGGCACGATGCCGAACACTGCATCGGCCACCCCGGCGACCAGATCGGCGCAGTCACCGTCGGCGTCCCACGGCAGCAGGCTGCCGACGTCGGGCACGCCAAGGTCGCGCAACTGGTGCTCCACACCATAGCCGTGGATGACGTGACCACTGCCCATCAGGCCGACCACCAGCGCGTCCGGCTGTTCGCGCACGGCGCCGGCCAGTGCCTCTGCCATGGCGCGGTCCCACAGCAGCTGACCATCGAGAAAGCGGCCGAAGGCGTCGTCCGGCATTGCCTTGCCGGCCGGCATGTGGTCGCTCCAGATCTGTCTGAGCCAGTCACGATAGGGCGCCTGCGCGCCGGCTGGCGTGCCGACCCCTTCGCGGCTCGCCGTTGGCACACCGGCCAGGCCCAGCCGCGACACCTCGCGCACCACCTTGCGGTCGATGTTGAGTGCGCGCAGCGGCACCGACGTGTCGCGCGCGAAGCGGAAGATGCCGGCATACAGCTCGGGCGGCATGCCCCAGACACGCTTCCAGTCGGTGCGCTCGAACAGCGCCGCTTCGCTCAGCTCACCGCGCACCCAGGCATCGAGCGCTGGTTGGGCGCTGCGTGGCAGCATTTCGAGACCGATCACCAGACGCGGACGCAGCGCATGCAGCGCGCGCAGCGTGTCGAGTTGCCAGTCATGGTGGGCCGCGCTGTCATGCGTTTCGCCCAGCAGCACGACCGACTGCCGGCTCATGCGGCGCATCAGCGCGGCACTTTCGGTCTCGCCCTGCCCCGGTTCCAGCCAGCTGCCGGGTGCCACGCAGGCGGCCGCCGGTACCGCAGGCGCCAGAAGGAGTCCTCCGCACAGGGCGGCCGTCCGCATCATTGATCGCATCGCAGGGTCACCAGGTGGGGTGGGCAGGGAATGGGAAAGCGTCAGGGTGGATCGTCAGGGCACATCCCTGGGCGCAGGCCACAGCCCACGCCGCGCAGGTGGACGCATCTGCCAGGCGTTCGTTCCGCACACTTGCCCGGGGCGGAACGGCTTTAACATGCAGATCAGTTTATCGCCGACACGTGATAGTGCCTCATTCCGTGAAGATCGCTCCACTGCTCGCCGCTGTGCCTGCCTATGCCGCTGCCGTGCTGGTCGATCCGCTGCTTGGCCTGTCGGACGGTCAGCCGCCGGTCATCCAGCTGGCGCTGGGGATCGCGTTCGCCATCGTGCTGTTGTTCGGCCTGCGCCACCTGCCCGCCATCATGCTGACCGATCTCGCGCTGGCGCTGCATGCCGGCGGAACGCCGCTGTCGGCGCTCGGCTCGGCGATCGTCATCGGCCTGCTGACCGGCGCCGGCACTCAGATGCTGCGCCATTTTCCGGTGCAGCCCTTTCCACGCATGCGCGCCGATCACTACATGTGGTTCCTCGCGATTGCGCTGTTGCTGTCGGTCATCCAAGGCGCCCGGCTGGCCTGGCATCCGGGCGCCCCGATGTACGTTTCGGACTGGACACTGCATGCGGCCGCCAGCTTCGCCGGTACGGTGCTGACGGTGCAGCTGGTGGCCGGCTGGCTGGACAGGCAGGACTGGCGGCGTGTAGCGGCCGATCTGCCGAAGGTGCTGCCGTGGACCGCGCTGACCCTGCTGACCACGGCAGCGATCTTCCTGCGCGTGCTGGATGGCCCGGAGCCGTTCATGTTCCTGCTGCCAGCCGTGCTGGTGCTGTCGGCCATCCGCCTCAAGGTGCGCTGGATGAGCCTGATGCTCGTGCTCATGCAAGGGCTCGCCTTCTGGGGCACGAGCCAGGGCACCGGCCCGTTCGGCAACGACACCCCGCTGCGCGCGCTGCTGCTGCTGCAGACCTTCATCATCACGCTGTCGATCGCGTCCTATGCCCTGTCGATCACGCTGAACGAACGTGCGACCGCATCGCGCCGGGCACGCACGCGCGAAGCGCAGCTGCTCGACCTGTTCGACGGCTCGATCCAGGGCATCCTGATCCACCGGCGCTTCCAGCCGCTGTTCGCGAACCGGCGGGCAGCCGAGCTGCTGGGCTTCCAGTCGGTGGCCGACCTGATGGCGCAAGGTTCGCTGGCCGACATGATCGTCGCCGACGACCTGCCGGTGGTCGACAGCGACAGCAACCGCCGCCAGCTTTCGTCCGGCCGCATCCTGCCGATGCAGGCCGGCGTGACGCGCGCCGACGGCGAGCGACGTACGCTGGACGCCTACATCCGGCAGGTCATGTGGCGGGGCGAGCCGGCCATCCAGGCCACCTTCATCGACGTGACCGACGATCTGCGCGCGCGGCGCGAACAACGCAGCCGGCTCGAGCGGCAGGACAAACAGCTGGCGGCGATCATGCGCCTGAGCACCGACGCCGCGTTGTCGGCAGGTGACGACGATGCGCTGGCCACGCTGACCGAAGTCGCCGCCGCGTCACTGTCGGTCAGTCGTGCCAGCGTGTGGCGGCTGGACGATGACACGCGGCAACTGGTCTGCCTCGATCTGTTCGACATCGACCAGCTGGCCATCACGCACGGCCACACGCAGGGCCAGGTGCTTGATGCCGCGGCATTCCCCGACTATTTCTCGGCGCTGCGCAGCGGCCGCACGATCACTGCCGGCGACGCCCGCGCGCACCCTGCCACCGCACAGCTCGCCGACAACTACCTCGACCGGGAAGGCCTCGCCGCCATGCTTGATGCGCCGGTGTTTCTCGACGGCCGGCTGGCCGGCGTGGTCTGCCTTGAACAGCGTGGCCGGACACGCGAGTGGGCGCATGACGAAGCCCGCTTCGCTGCCGAACTGGCCTCGCAGCTCGGGCGCTTCCTGGTGGCGCGCGAGAGGCGTCTCGCCCAGGAGGAGGAGGCGCGTCTGTCGGCAATCCTTGATGCGACCCCCGACTACGTGTCCACCGTCGACACCGATCTCAATGTGTCCTATCTCAATCTGGCGGCGCGCCGCATGCTCGGACTGCCACTGGACGAACTGCCGGAACGACTGCAGGCACGCGATTTCTATCCGGCCGACAGCTATCGCCACTACATCGATGTGCAGCTGCCGACCGTGCTGCGCGACGGCATCTGGATTGGCGAAACAGTGCTGCGCGCAGGCAACGGCACGCTGGTGCCGATGTCGGCGGTGCGCCTGGCGCATCTCGATGGCAGCGGCAAGGTGCAGTACATTTCCAGCGTGCTACGCGACATCGGTGACATCAAGCGCAACGAAATTGCGCTGCGCGTGGCCAACGAAACGCTGGAACAGCGCGTCACCGAACGTACCGCCGAACTCGCGCAGGCGAACGAGCAGCTGAAGGATCTCGACCGGCTCAAGTCGATGTTCATCGCCTCGATGTCGCATGAACTGCGCACACCGCTCAATTCCATCATCGGCTTCACTGGTGTCGTGCTCGCCGGCATGGCAGGCGAACTGTCCGCGCGCCAGCAGGATCAGTTGCAGCGGGTTTATGGCTCGGCAAAGCACCTGCTCGCCCTGATCACCGACGTGATCGACATTTCGAAGATCGAAGCCGGCTTCATCGACGTATTCGAGGAGCGTATCGAGGTGGCAGCGCTGGTCGATGAAGCGGTGCAGACCGTGCAACCGGCCGCGCGCGAGAAGAAGCTGGAAATCCGGGTGTCGGTGCCGCCCGGCATCATGGTCCAGGCAGACCGCCGCAGGCTGCTGCAATGCCTGCTGAATTTCATGAGCAACGCGGTAAAGTACACGATCGAAGGGAATATCACCGTGGAGGCGTGTGTGCGTGGTAGCTGGCTCGACATCACTGTTGAAGACACGGGCATCGGCATGGACGAAGCCGGCCTGAGCCGCTTGTTCCAGCCCTTCGAACGCATTGATTCCCACCTGCGCGTGAAAACCCCCGGCACCGGCCTCGGCCTCTATCTGACGCGCAAGATCGCCACCGAACTGCTGACCGGCTCGGTCGAGGTCAGCAGCACGCCGGGGCTCGGCAGCCGTTTCACGCTGCATGTGCCGCGCGAGGGCTCGGGTCGTGCCAGTGACAGGGTCAAGCCATGAAGACGGCGCTGGTGGTCGAAGACAACGAAAACAATCTCGAGCTGATCACGTTCATCCTGCATGCCGGTGGCTATGCCACGCGCTGCGCGATCACCGGACTGGATGGCGTGGTCGAGGCGCTGCGCGAACGTCCCGACTTCATCCTGCTCGACATCCAGCTGCCCGACATCGACGGCCTCGAAGTGGCGCGCCGCATCCGGGCTGGCGAAACCGGCGTACCGATACCGATGATCGCCATCACCTCCTTTGCCATGGCGGGCGACCGCGAACGCGTGCTGGCGGCCGGTTGCAACGGCTACATCGAAAAGCCGGTCGATCCGCTGCGCGTGATGGCGCAGATCGAAAACGTCCTGATGCAGGCCATCTGATGCACATCCTGATCGCCGAAGACGACGAAAACTCGCGCCTGATGCTGAGCGCAGCGCTGGAAGCGCGGGGCCACCAGGTGCAGGCCGCGACCGATGGACGGCAGGCACTCGAACTGGCTCTCGCCGGCACCCCCGACCTCATCGTGTCGGACATCCTGATGCCGGAGCTGGACGGTTATGGCCTGTGCCGCGCGGTGCGCGCCCACCCGCAACTGTCGGTCGTTCCGTTCGTGTTCTACACCGCCACCTTCACCGACCGGCGCGACGAGGAACTGGCCTATCAACTGGGTGCCGACCTGTTCCTGGTCAAGCCGTGCGAAATCGACAAGCTCATCCTGGAACTGGAATCTGCCGCGAGCCGCAATGCGATCCGGCCGGTACCGACCGACGCCGACGCGCTCTATGCCGAGCGCCTGCGCAACAAGCTGGACAAGAAGATCAGCGAACTGGAAGCGGAACGAACCCGGCTGCGCGACTTTGCTGAAGCGGCGGCCGACTGGTTCTGGGAAACCGACATCGATGGCGTCATCGTACATACCTCGGATGGCGCCTGGCCGCTGCGCGGGCTCACGCTGGACGGCCTGTTCGCGATGCGCCGGCCCGGCCTGCAGCGGCCGGACGATCCGGCGCAGCTGGCGCGTGAGGTGCGCAGCTTCCGCGACGTCGTGATCGACTGGCGGCAGCAGGACGGCAGCGTTCGCATCATGGCGCTGTCCGCCCGCCCGTGGCGCGATTCCACCGGGCACATCGCCGGCTACCGCGGCAGCGCGCGCGACGTCAGCCGGCAGGTGCGCGCCGAAGAGGAGCTGCGCGCGCTCAATCACGAACTTGACGAGCGGGTGCGCAGCCGCACCGCCAGCCTGAAGGCCGCGTTCGAGGAACTGGAAAGCTTCAGCTATTCGGTGTCGCACGACCTGCGTGGGCCGCTGCGTGCGATCCACGGTTTTGCCAGCGTGCTCGACACCGAACTGAACAGCCCCGGCGTGACCGGCCTGCCCGACAGTGCGCGCGATTCGCTGCAGCGCATCCTGCGCGCCGCGCTGCGTATGGAACACCTGGTCGATGACCTGCTTGAACTGGCGCGCGTCACGCGCCTGCCGTTGCAGCGCCAGCCGGTCGACCTGAGCGCGCTGGCACAGGACATCACCGACGTGCTGCGCAGCGCAGAACCGTCGCGTCAGTGCGACATCCGCATACAGCCCGGACTGCTGGTCGCCGGCGACGTCGGCCTGCTGCGCATCGTGCTCGACAATCTGCTGCGCAATGCATGGAAGTTCTCCGCCCCGACCGCGCATGCGCAGATCGAGATCGGCAGCGAAGGCAAGGGCCAGCAGGCCGTGATCTACGTGCGGGACAATGGCGTCGGCTTCGACATGGCACACGCCGACAAGCTGTTCCATCCGTTCAACCGGTTGCACCGCGACGGCGAGTTCGACGGCACCGGCATCGGTCTGGCGCTGGTCCAGCGCATCATCCGTCGTCACAACGGCCGCGTCTGGGCGCGTTCCGAACCCGGCGCCGGCGCCACCTTCTGCTTCACGCTGGGCGACACCGAAGCCAGCGTGCCGTCGCTCGCCGCCTGACGCTCAGCGGCGCCCGACCCACAGCACACCCGCCACGACCAGTACGGTGCCGGCCAGCTGCAGGCCGGACACCGGCTCGGCGAGCAACCACCAGGCGAGGAACACCGTGATGACCGGCCCGGTGCTTCCGACCAGCGCCGCGGTCTGCGCGCCCATGCGGCGGATCGCGGCCGACTGCAGGAACACCGGCAGCACGGTGGCGAACAGCGCCATCGCCGCCGCCAGCCACCAGACCGGTGCCGGTTGCGCCAGCGCGTCGAGCGGGCGTACCGCAGCGAAGTGCAGGCCGACGGCGACCGTGGATACCAAGGTTGCCAGCGCGGAAAAGCGCGTCGCGCCGAGCTTGCGGATCGGTGCCCCCGCCCCGGTCAGATAGATGGCGAAACTGAGTGCCGAACCGAACACCAGCAGACAGCCGAGCGCAATGGTCGCCGCTTCGCCGCTGACTTCGATGTCGTGCACCACGGCCAGTGCGATGCCGCCATAGCACAGCAGGCTGGCGACGATTTCGCGCGGCGTGATGCGCCGCCTCTGCGCCAGCCAGCCGATCAGCAGTGTCAGCGTCGGATAGGTGAACAGCACAAGCCGCTCCAGCCCGGCGGATATGCAGAGCAGGCCGTAGAAATCCAGCATGCTCGCACCGTAGTAGCCGAACAGGCCGAGTACCCCGACGGTCAGCCAGTCCCGGGGCGTCAGCGGCGCACCGCGTGCCGCTTCGCGCCACGCGACGACGATGAACACCGGCGCCGACAACAGCATGCGCAGTGCCACCAGCGTCACCGGGTCCACGCCATATGGATAGGCCAGCTTGGCCAGAATGGCCTTCAGCGAAAAGCCGGCCGACGCGATGACGGCCAGCCAGATGCCCAGCCGGGCGTCTGCGGCGGCAGTCGGTGCGGCTATTTTCGTCGCCCGCCGAGGATGGAGCCGAGCACGCCGCGCATGATTTCGCGGCCGACCGAACTGGCGATGGTGCGCGCGACCGTCTTCGCCGCCATCTGCGCAATGCCGTCACGCTGGCCGCCGCGCGGTCCGGTCGAGCCGAATACCAGATCATTCAGACCACCGAGCAGGCCGCCGTCGCCTGCGGCCGGCGTGCCGGCGGTAGGTGCCGACGCGGTGGATGACGGCGTCGCCGATGTGCCGGCGGCCACCGATGCAGTCAGTTTTTCGTATGCGGATTCGCGGTCCAGCGTCTGTTCGTAGCGACCGCGCATCGGTGAATGCTGGATGATGACAGCCCGTTCGGCCTCGGTCAGCGGGCCGAGACGTGACGCCGGCGGCAGCACGAAGGCGCGCTCGACCACCGAAGGCCGGCCCTTTTCGTCGAGGAAGGACACCAGCGCCTCGCCGGTGCCCAGTTCCATGATCGCCTGTTCGGCGTCGAACTTGGGATTGGCGCGCATGGTCTGCGCGGCCGTCTTGACCGCCTTCTGGTCGCGCGGCGTGAACGCGCGCAGCGCGTGCTGCACGCGGTTGCCGAGCTGGCCGAGCACGGTGTCCGGCACGTCGAGCGGGTTCTGCGTCACGAAATAAACACCGACGCCCTTGGAGCGGATCAGCCGCACCACCTGCTCGACCTTTTCGAGCAGCGCGGGCGGTGCGTCGTTGAACAGCAGGTGCGCCTCGTCGAAGAAGAACACGAGCTTCGGCTTGTCCATATCGCCGACTTCCGGCAACTGTTCGAACAGTTCGGCCAGCAGCCACAGCAGGAAGGTGGAATAGAGCTTGGGCGAGTTGTACAACTGGTCGGCGGCCAGCACATTGATGGTGCCGCGACCGTGCTCGTCGTGCGTCATCAGGTCGGCGATGTCGAGCATGGGTTCGCCGAAGAAGCGGTCGGCACCCTGTTCCTCCAGCGTCAGCAGGCCGCGCTGGATGGCGCCGATCGATGCCGTCGACACATTGCCGTACTGCGTCTTGAATTGCGCCGCGTTGTCGCCGACGTGCTGCACCAGCGCCCGCAGGTCCTTCATGTCGAGCAGCAGCAGGCCGTGATCGTCGGCCACCTTGAATACGATTGTCAGCACGCCGGTCTGGGTGTCGTTCAGGCCGAGCAGGCGCGCCAGCAGCAGCGGGCCCATGTCGCTGATGGTGGCGCGGATCGGGTGGCCGGACTGGCCGAACACGTCCCAGAAGCAGACCGGGCTCGGATAGGGCGTGAAATCGGTGATGCCGAGCAGGTCGAGCCGCTGCTGCAGCTTCGGGCTGACGCTGCCGGCCGCCCCCATGCCGGACAGGTCGCCCTTCACGTCGGCCATGAAAACCGGTGTACCTATATAGGAGAAGCGCTCGGCCAGCGACTGCAGCGTCACCGTCTTGCCGGTGCCGGTGGCGCCGGTGATCAGTCCATGACGATTCGCCATATTGGGCAGCAGGGCGAGCGAGAGATCGCCCGCGCGGGCGACGTAGAGCGGATCGGCCATGGCTTCAAGTCCTTCGGAAGGAATGTCGCGATGCTACCAGCGGACGCTGCCCGGCTGGCAAGCGCGACGTGGCTCCCGCCCAGCGCACCAGGCCGTGAAGTCGCCGCCGGGCCGCCCCAAGGCGACGTGCCCCCCTCGGGGGGCGGGGCGGGCATCGCCCGACCCAGGGGGCCGTCAACTCAACTCCCGGTCGCGAACCGGAACTGCGATTTGCCGGCGCGCTTGGCTTCGTACATCGCGTCGTCGGCGCGGCGCATCAGCTTGTCGGCCAAGTCAGCCGGCGCTGCCGTGTAGGCCACGCCGACGCTGGCACCGATGGTGGCCGACTGGCCGTCGCCGCAATCGACCGGACGCGCCAGCGTGCTGACAATCTTCGAAGCGATGAAGCGGGCGGTGTCGGCGCTTTCGAGCGCGCACAGTACAACGACGAATTCGTCGCCACCGATGCGGGCGACCAGATCGGTGCGCCGTACCACCGCCTCCAGATGGCGGGCGGCGGCAACCAGGACGCGGTCGCCGGCGTCATGCCCCATCGTGTCATTGACCTGCTTGAAACCGTCGAGATCGACCACCATCAGCGCCAGGCCCGAGTCAGGCCGGAGCGAGGCCAGCGCATCTCCGAGCCGGTGTTCGATGCCGCGCCGGTTCAGCAGTCCGGTCAGCGGGTCGCGCTCGGCCATGGCGATTGCGCTGGCTTCGGCCCGCTTCTGTTCGGTCACGTCATTGACGATGCCCTGCATCAGGTTGCCGGGCATCGGGTTGAGCACCAGATGCAGCCAGAGCGAACCCGCCGTGCCATGCGGCATTTCGAAATCCGCTGCGGCCGGACGCTGGTCGCTCAGTGTGCGAACCATCAATGCGTCGAGACGCGAAGTGTCGTCGCCCAGCAGCGCGCCCAGCGCATAGCGGCGGGCAGCGTCGCCGTGCGCCGGCAGGCCCAGCATGCGTGAAAACCACGGATTCCAGTCCTGCAACACGCCTTCGCCGTCGAGCGTGAAGATGCCGGTCTGCGCACTTTCGAACAGCAGCCTGAACTTGCGTTCCGATTCCTCGAGCTGTGCGCGCATGTCGCGTTCGGCCGCCAGCAAATCGCCGGTGCGGCTGATAAGGCTGTTGATGTCCTCGGTCAGCCGGCCGATCTCGTCGTTCCGGTGACCAGGCGGCAGCACGATCTGTTCGCCGCTGCCCACCTTGAGCAGGTGCAGGTCGTCGGACAGCTTCTTGACCGGTCGCGTCACAACATTGAGCACCACCCAGGCGACGGCCAGCACGACGACGACCAGCTGCACCAGCAGAATGATGGCGATGTAGCCCGAGTAGGCACCGGCGTCATGCTCGATCCGCTCGCCGGCAGGCCACAGTTGCAGATCGCCGACCCGCTCCGCCGGATCGAACGGGGAAGCAAGCGGCAGCGTGAGCACTGGCAGCGTCACCGTTCGGCTATCCACCGAGGCATCGCCGACGACTGCCAGTTCGTTCTCGCCTTCGCGGATGACCACCCGCGACACGGTGCCATTGCGCAGCAGACCGCGTGCGACCTCGTTGGCGAGCTGCTCGTCGCGCGCGAAGGCCGCGACACTTGCGGTGCGCTCCACCGTTTCCATCAGCTCGACCAGGCTCTGCTTCATGCGCTCGCGTTCTTCACGCGCCACCATCACCGTGCTGGCCAGCGCGACCAGAATGCCGACCAGTCCGGCAAAGAACAGGATGAGCAGGGTGGTGCGCCAGACGACGCTGGCGCCGAACTGGTGCGACGTTGCTGTGCCGGCACCGACGTCCGGAGCTCGCGTCAGCGGATCAGTCCTCAAGGCGCAGCACCGTCTTGACGCGTGAATCGACCAGGGCGCCATTGATGTAGCCGATGGCGTTGCGGTCTCGCGCGACCCGTTCGATCACCATGGCCGCGTCCTCGATCTGCAGTGGTGGCTGGGTGCGGCCGGAGAAACGCAGGCGTGCCCAGTAGGCATCGATCTCCGGAATGCCCCGCCGCACCAGCGACTGATAGAACGCCTGGCGCAGCGGCAGGGTGTCGATGACCAGGGCCGGCATGCCGGGCTGCAGGTGCTTGATGCGACCAAGGAACAGATGGCTCACCTTTTCACGGCTGATGCTGTCGATACCGCTGTCGGGATTGACGATCACCGCGATGCCATTGGCCGCGGCCGCAGCGCCGTACAGCGCGAGCCATAGAGCCACGAGCAGGCGGGACAAAAGAAGTGTAGCCGGCTTCAAAACACGAAATCCAGTGCGATCGAATAGAGCGTCATGCCGACATCACGCGCCGGCATACCACGGGAATCGATGATCAGTATCGACTCGGCGGCGTTGATTCGATCAACCTGGAACTTGAGGGCGTAGTTGGGCGCAAAGTCATAGCGCACACCTGCACCGATGCTGCGTTGATTCATGGTCAGGCGGTCCACGGCACCCGCGTAGGCCGACTGCAGGCCTGCAAGGGGGGCAGGCAGCGACAGGTCGGTCTCTTCACTCGGGTCGAGGGATACGCGGGAGTATGTCACGTAGGGCTTGAGCGCTCCCACCCGGTAACCCAGGATGACATTGGCCCCATGTCCGCGATAGGTCGGAAACTGCGAGAAGCGTGACCAGCTGAACATGCCCTGTGCCGAGAACGGACCGCGTTCGAAAAGAAAACCGAGGCCGGCAAAGGTCAGGTGATGTGACGTGTCGAACTGTGCCGCCCGGGCCTGTGCCAGCGGAATCGGAACCGACGCCAGCGCTGTTGCCAGTGGCTGCAACGCGGTATCCCGCGTTGTGTAGGTGTCACCCCAGGCGGCGCGCAGCGTCAGTCCTTCGCTCACCCAGTCAAGCGTGGCACCGAGCCGGCGCGCCTCCGGCGGACGATACTGACGGCCATACAGCGAAAGGTCTCCCCGCGAGCGCCCGCCGTACAGGCGCAGGCTGAGCAGTCCGTCTCCAGCCGGTCGGCGCAGCGTCAGGTCGATGCCGTCGAACAGGTCCTGCGTGACCACGCCCAGCACTTCCGGTGCCGGTCGCACGGCGGTGAAGGCGTAGCCTACATGGCGCGAGTCGCCATCGAGGTAGAGGTCAACGCCCAGCCTTCCGATGCGCATGTCCAGGTTGTCTGATGGCGTGTAGCGCAGAAAGGTCCAGGACAGTTGCGGCGTCCATTTTCCTTCGCTGTCGAGCCGGCTGACGCTCTGGATCTGCGCGGACCAGCGGGCATCGAAGCTTGCGCTGGCCTGCACGCCGATCCGGCTGTCGCCACGAAATCCGAGGCGGCCGCCGTCATGGCCGCCGGCCTGTTCGAGGTCACGCCGATAGGTGAAGCCGTCGCTGCCGTGATAGCCGGCGCCGAATGTGCCGAAGCCGCTCAAGCGCCAGACCGGTTCCTGCGTGCCGTTGTCGGCGCTGGCAGCGGCCGATAGCGACAGGAGAGTGGCCAGCAGGCAAAGCGTTGTCGAGTGTCGATTCTTCATGCGTCCAGGCAAAGTCGGTGAGGTCCGGGCGTGGCAAGCCTTGCCCGCACAGCGTTAACGGGTACCCTGCGATCCACTTGAGCGTGCGCGAGCAACGCTGTCGACTAAAATCACCCCTCGCACAACACGGACGGAAGTCATTCATGGCAGGTCATTCGAAATGGGCCAATATCCAGCACCGCAAGGGGCGGCAGGACGCCAAGCGGGGCAAGGTATTCACCAAGCTGATCAAGGAAGTCACCGTGGCCGCCCGCATGGGTGGCGGTGACCCCAACTTCAACCCGCGCCTGCGCATGGCGGTCGACAAGGCCAAGGCCGAAAACATGCCGGGCGAAAACATCGAACGCGCCATCAAGCGCGGTACCGGTGAGCTTGAAGGCGTGAGCTACGAGGAAATCCGTTACGAGGGCTACGGCATCGGTGGTACGGCGGTCATGGTCGATTGCCTGACCGACAACCGCATACGCACCGTGGCCGACGTGCGCCACGCGTTTTCGAAATACGGCGGCAATCTGGGTACCGACGGCTCGGTTGCTTTCATGTTCAAGCACTGTGGCCAGTTCATCTTCGCGCCCGGCACGCCGGAAGATGCGCTGATGGAGGCCGCGCTGGAAGCCGGCGCCGAAGACGTCGTCAGCAACGACGACGGCTCGATCGAAGTGCTCAGCCCGCCGAACGATTTCGTCGCCGTGAAGGACGCGCTCGACAAGGCCGGCTTCAAGCCCGAGTTCGCCGAAGTGACGATGAAGCCGCTGAACGAGAACGTGCTGACCGGCGACGACACGGCACGGATGCAGAAACTTCTGGATGCGCTGGACAGTCTGGACGATGTGCAGGACGTCTATACCACCGCCGTGATGGACGAAGACTGACCGACAAGGGAAACACACATGTTGATGACCACCACGCAGACGCTCGAAGGCCGACCGATACGCCAGTACTACGGCGTCGTCACCGGTGAAGCCATCATCGGCGCCAACATCTTCAAGGACATGTTCGCCAGCATCCGCAATGTGGTCGGTGGCCGCGCCGGCGCCTACGAAAGTACGCTGGCCGACGCGCGCGAAGCCGCGATGGAAGAGATGGGTGAGGTCGCCGCTAAGCTCGGCGCCAATGCCATCGTCGGCATCGACATCGACTACGAAGTGCTTGGCGCCGACAATGGCATGTTGATGGTTTGTGTCAGCGGTACTGCGGTCAGCATCTAGGGGGTGGTTCGCGTCCCGTCGAGGCGCGCGCGGATTTGCCGACCCGGCGACCGCAGTGGGCCTGGCGGCCCGAGATTGACAAACCCGCCCGTTTCGCCAGAATGCCGATTCAGTGTGGTGCGCCGATTTGTCTCAGCTTGCGGGCGCATAATAAATACGGCTAAAGCGAGGGCGACCCGGTCCTGGCTTTGGCCTACCGGGTTTTTTCATGGCCAACGATTTCCCCCTTTCTTCCGGCAGCGTCGGCGTCGTTGCACCGCTGTCGGCCCGTTTCGACACGCCGCTGACGCTCAAGAGTGGTGCCGTACTGCCCGGTTTCGAACTGATGTACGAAACCTACGGCACGCTCAACGGCGCGCGCTCGAACGCCGTGCTGGTGTGCCCGGCGCTGTCCGGCCACCACCACGCAGCCGGTGTGCATGCCGACGCACCGAACAACACGGGCTGGTGGGACAACCTGATCGGCCCGGGCAAGCCGCTCGATACGTCGAAATTCTTCGTCGTCAGCATCAACAACCTGGGCGGCTGTCACGGCTCGACCGGTCCGGTCAGCGCCAATCCGGATACCGGCCGGCCCTGGGGGGCCGATTTTCCGATCGTGACGGTCGAAGACTGGATGGCCGCGCAGGCGCTGCTGGCCGACCGGCTGGGCGTGGACAGCTGGGCCGCCATCATCGGCGGCAGCCTGGGCGGCATGCAGGCCATGGCCTGGGCCATCCACCGGCCGGCGCGCGTGCGCCACGCCATCGTGATCGCGTCGGCGCCCAAGCTGACGGCGCAGAACATCGCGTTCAACGAAGTCGCCCGCCAGGCCATCATCACCGACCCTGATTTCCACGGTGGTCACTTCTACGAACACGACACGCTGCCGCGCCGCGGTCTGAGGCTGGCGCGCATGCTCGGTCACATCACCTATCAGTCGGACGACCTGATGGCCGAGAAATTCGGCCGCCGGCTGCGCGAGGGCGGACGCAAGTTCAGCTTCGAGGTCGAATTCGAAGTCGAGTCCTACCTGCGCTATCAGGGCGACAAGTTCGCCGCCAGCTTCGACGCCAACACCTATCTGCTGGCCACCCGTGCGCTCGACTACTTCGATCCGGCGGGCGACGCCGGTGGCGATCTTGCCGCTGCTTTCGCGCCGGCCACGGCCGACTTCCTGCTGGTGTCGTTCTCGACCGACTGGCGGTTCGCGCCGGCGCGCTCGCGCGAAATCGTCGATGCGCTGATGCGCAACCGGCGCAACGTGAGCTACGCCGAAATCGAATCGAGCGCCGGCCACGATTCCTTCCTGCTCGACGACCCGCATTATCACGCGGTGCTGCGCGCCTACTTCGACAACATCACGGTGTGAGGACGACATGAGCACACTGGACATCCGCATCGACCACGACGTCATCGCCTCCTGGGTCTCCGAGGGCGCGCGCGTGCTCGACCTGGGCTGCGGCGACGGCGAATTGCTGCGCTATCTGAAGGACAAGCGCGGCGCGAGCGGCTATGGCGTCGAGATCGACGTCGAGCGCGTGATCGCCGGCATGAAGAACGGCATCAACGTGCTGCAGATCGATCTGGAAGAAGGGCTGTATGACTTCGAAGACCAGAGCTTCGACCTGGTCATCATTTCGAATGCGCTGCAGACGCTGCACCGCACCGAAAAGCTGCTGCGCGAAATGCTGCGCGTCGGCCGCGAGGCGGTGGTGAGCTTTCCGAACTTCGCCTACTGGAAGCACCGCGTGGCGATCATGGACGGCCACATGCCGGTGTCCGACCGGCTGCCTTTCCAGTGGTACGACACGCCGAACGTGCGCTTCTTCACCGTCGCCGATTTCGAGGCGCTGTGTGACAAGCTGGGCATTGCGGTGCGTGAACGGCTGGTGCTCGACGACGCCGGCAAGCCGGTGACCGAAGAACACAACTTCCTCGGCAGCTTCGCGCTGTACCGGCTCGGGTAAGCCGGGGCGCGGTCCGCCCGCCGGTCAGCGCGCCTGCGCCAGAAAGCGGTCCAGCGCCGCGGCGAAGGCGCGGCCGTCGCCGACCGAGAACGCCGACGGCCCGCCGCTCATGACGCCGCTGTCGCGCAGGTCGTTCATCAATGCGCGCATCTGCAGCCGCTCGTGGATGGTGCCGGGCGAGAACCACTCGCCACGCGGCTCCAGTGCGTGCGCGCCGCGCGCCAGCACGGCCGCCGCCAGCGGAATGTCGGATGTGATCACCAGGTCACCGGCGACCACCGCCTCTTCGATGTGGCGATCAGCGGCGTCGAAACCGTGCGCCACCTGCACGGCGCGGATCAGCGGCGACCCCGGCACGCGCAGCAGCCGGTTGGCGACCAGCGTCAGTCGCAGGCCGGTGCGCGTGGCGGCGCGGAACAGGATGTCCTTCACCGGCGCCGGGCAGGCGTCGGCGTCGACCCAGATCGATATCCCGCCGCTCACCGGAACCTAATCCAGCGCCTTGCGCAGCAGTTCGTCGGTCAGGTCGTTCAGCGACATCTGCCGCTCGGTTGCCAGATCGCGCAGGCGCGCCGCCAGGGCCGAATCGATCTTCACCGCAAAGGGCACCAGGCCGCGCGCCTGATCGAGCTTGCGCTGCTCCTTGCGGTCCGGTGCGGGCGCCTCGCCCAGTGTGGTGCGCTGTCCGGCGGCATGCTTCATCTGCGCCACCACTTTCAGGCGGTCATTCTTGTACAGATCGGTCTTCTTCAAGTCGGTATCCTGTCGGGTCTTGTTTCACGGCTCCGGCGCGCATTCGACGCGCCGGAACACTCACGGGACAGCATTGTCGGCCATGGCTCTGAAATCCACCATCTACAAGATCAATCTGAACGTGTCGGACATGGACCGCGGCTACTACGCCGAGCATGCGCTGACCGTCGCCCGCCATCCGTCGGAGAACGATGAGCGCCTGATGGTGCGCGTGCTGGCCTTCGCGCTGTACGCGTCAGAAGATCTTCGCTTCGGGCGCGGCCTGAGCGCCGAAGACGAGGCGGATCTGTACGAAGCCGACCTGACCGGAGCCATCCGGCTGTGGCTCGACGTCGGTCTGCCGGACGAAAAGCTGGTGCGTCGCGCCGCCTCGCGCGCCGGGAAGGTGGTCGTCGTGATCTACGGCCGCACCGCGGTGCAATGGTGGGAACAGTCGAAGTCCACGCTGGCGCGCCTGAACAATCTCACCGTGCTGCGCCTGACCACGGCCGATACGCAGGCACTGGCCGGTCTGGCGCAGCGCGCGCTGAACCTGCAGTGCATCGTGAACGAAGGCCAGATCTGGCTGGGCGACGATGGCGCGATGCTGCAGCCGGTCCCGGAACACGTTTTCGGTCCCGATCCGGCAGGGCGCTGACCTTTCTCCCGTGGCGCGCGGGCCTCGGCCGTATTTGCGGTGATCGGGTCGATGCTGCCGGATGGTCGGGCCCATGTCGTCGCCCGGGAGCCCGGGGCTTCTCAGGCTGCGCCGCCCGGCGTGGTTCCGGGTTTCTTCCGCGGCGCACCGGATTTTGCCCGCGCGCGCTGCAGACGCATCAGGCGACGCTGGATTTCGTCCGAATCCATCCACAGGTCGCTGCCCTTCAGGATCTTCCCGATCTCTCCGTCAGACAGGAAAGGTGTGCAGATGCGGCCCATCGCCTTTTCGAACCACTTTCCGACGGCGATCACTTCAGCCTGCTGTTCGTTGCCACGTCCCGCAAAGCTGCCGGAATAGATGTGGAACATGAGCTGGCAGTTGTCATGGATGACCAGTTCGTCGCCACTCAGGAAGATGAGCGCCGCCATCGAGTAGGCGCGCGCTTCCAGCACGGTGATCACGTGTGCTTCGGAGGCGAGGATGTTGTTGATGATCTGCAGTCCTGTATCGAATTCCCCACCGGGCGAGTTCAGATGCAGATAGATCAGGTCGGTCTCGCTTGCCGTGCGCAGTGTGTAGAAAAGTTCGGTGTAGTGCTGCGGCTCGCCGATGTCGCCGCACAGGTAGTAGGAGATCTGGTGGATCGGCATCTGCCGCTCGTAGCGGATCAGGCCGTTGAAAGGCACGGTCGCCTCTTCGGGACTGTCCGGTTCCGTCCCTTCCGGAGTGGTTCTGTTCAGCATCGCGGGCTCCTGTCCGGTTTCTTGCAGATTATGTGCCCATCGCTGGCTGTTCCGCCGACGCCCCGCAATGCGGGCGGCACGTACACGCGTGCTGGAATGGGTTCGCCAGCGCACAGAGTCTCCAGCCTGATCGGCACACAGTCCGAGCGTCACGATTGGCTGACCTGCGCGGTATGGCTGAAATGCACGCATCTTCCCACTGGCAGTCCGGAGTCGTGATGCTTGCCGCCGCGCTTGCCGGTCTGGGTGTCGCCTCGACCGCCGGTTGCGGCGGGCGAGGCGACGCGGCCCCCCCGGGCCTTCCGGCCGCGCCGCCGCGGGTGTCTGCAGAAGCCATCGAGGACCCGCTGGTGACCAGCGTCCGGTCGACCCTGCGCAAGGACGCGGAAGTGACGAGGCAGGTCAGGATTGCGCTGCTGCAGGACGCCGGTGTCAGCCGCTTCGACATCGACGTCATCACGCTGACCGGCCGTACCAACCTGATCGGCGTGGTCGATCACCGGCATCAGGCCGATCGCGCGCTCGAACTTGCCAGCGCGGTCGACGGCGTGCGGGCGGTGCGCGACGAGCTGAGCCTCAAGCCGGATTGATGCGGCCGGGCGATTCGCAGATCAGGCACGCCGCCAGCGCGGCCCATCATTCAACAGTCAGGCATTCATCGACCCACTCGGTCATGAAGCGCGGTGCCGCCGCCCTTGTCGCCGCACGGTGGGCGTTGAGCAGCGCCGCGCGGTCGCGGCTGCTGCGCGGGTTTGCCGCACCGCGACGCCCGCACCACCAGACGCCGGGAGACTTCGGCCTGACGGCCTGTCCGTTGCGCATCCCGGCCACTGGCGGTAAAACCCTGTTCGCCTGGTGGGTGCCGACGGCCACCCGCGCCGCCCTGCCATCGGCTGCGGTGCTGGTGATCCACGGCTGGGGCGTCAATGCCGCCATGATGCTGCCCGCCATGCTGCCGCTGCACGCGGCCGGCATGGCCGTGCTGCTGATCGATGCACGCTGCCACGGCGCCAGCGACGAAGAGGACTTCATGTCGATGCCGCGCTTTGCGGAAGACATTGCCAGCGGCCTCGACTGGCTGCATCAGCGACCCGAGGTCGACGCCACGCGGCTCGCGGTGCTCGGCCATTCGGTCGGTGCTGCAGCCGCGCTGCTGTGCGCCGCCCGGCGGCGCGATGTCGCAGCCGTCGTCAGCCTGTCCGCATTCGCCCACCCGACTGCGCTGATGCGCCGCATGCTGACCGGCCGGCGCGTACCGTGGATGCCGCTCGGCTGGGCGCTCACGCGCTATGTGCAGCACGTCATCGGCGCCCGTCTCGACGACATCGCACCGGTCACGACCCTGCCGGCCCTGACCTGTCCGGTACTGCTGGTGCATGGCGTGCACGACGAGGTCGTGCCCTATGCCGATGCGCTGAGGCTTCAGGCCGCCAGCGGTGGCCGGGCGGAACTGCTGCCGGTGGACGCCGGTCATGACCTCAGCGATGCGGTAGGCGCCTGCGCCGGCCGCATCGTGGGCTTCCTGACCCGTACCCTTCATGTCTGATTCATCAAGCAGTCCCTGGCGTCGGCCGCGTGTCGTCGCCGTCACCGTGCTGCTCCTGCTGCTGACCGGTATCGCAATCGGCGAGTGGCGTGGCTGGCCCTTCCTTGAGTCGCCGTTGCAGAACCTGCTGTCCGGACAGCTGGAGCGGCGCGTGCGGTTCATCGACGACGCGCCGGGCACCTTCGCCATGCGCTTCATCGGCGGCGTGCGCCTGCACAGCGCGCGGCTCGACATCGCGAGCACGTCCTGGAGCACCGCGCCGCATCTGCTGGACGGCCGTGACGTCGCCCTGCGGCTGCGTTACATCGATCTGTGGCGTGCCTGGCGCGGGCAGCCGCTGCGCATCGAAAGCCTGCAGGCGGGCGCGCTCGACGCTCACCTCGAGCGACTGGCTGACGGGCGCGCGTCGTGGCAGTTCGCCGCCGCCAGTTCACCAGATGAAACCACCGAATGGCCACGCTTCGGCGAGGTCCGGATCAATGATGGTCTGCTGCGCTACAGCGACCTGCGGCACGACGTCACGCTCGAAGCGCGCGTTTCGGTCGCTGGCGAGCAGGCGGACAGCGTCCTGAAGGTCGATCTGACCGGCGCCTACCGTGACCAGCCGGTACAGGTCACGCTGCGCGCCAGAGGTACCCGACCGGAGAGTGCGTCCGAAGCGCAAACCACCGCAGTCGCCTTGACGGTCAGCGGTTCGATCGGCCGCGCCATACTGGACTTCACCGGCAGTGGCCGAGGCGTACAGGATTTCGCCGGGCTGACCGGCCGATTCAAGCTTGCCGGGCCGTCGCTGGCGGCGATCGGCGACCCGATCGGCGTCACGTTGCCGGGTACGCCGCCGTTTCGTGCCACCGGCACACTGACCAAGTCCGGCGGCGAGTGGCGGGTCGGCATCGATGACGCCACGGTGGGGTCGAGCCGGCTGAAGGGCGACTTCCTGTATCGCGCGGGCGCCGACCGGCCGTTGCTGAGCGGCCGGCTGGGCGGTGCGCGCCTGCTGCTGGCCGATCTCGGCCCGGCGCTCGGCGGTGTCAGGCCTGCCCCGCGCGAAGGCAAGGTGCTGCCCGGTGGCGCCTTCGATCTGGCCGCGCTGCGCGCCATGGATGCCGACATCGCCATCGACATCGCCGAAGTCGATCTGGGCACACCGCTGCTGGGCGCCCTGCAGCCACTGCGCGCGCAGCTCGGGCTGGCTGCCGGCGTGCTGTCGATCAGCGAACTCGAGGCACGCACCGCCGAGGGCTGGCTCAAGGGTGATATCGGACTCGATGGCCGGGGCGACCTCGCGCTGTGGTCGGCGGATATGCGCTGGGGCGACGTCCGGCTCGAAAAGTGGCTGCGCCAGGCGCGCACCGACGCACCGCCCTATGTTGCCGGCCGTCTCGGCGGGCGCGCCACGGTGACTGGTCAGGGGCGGTCGACGGCGGACATCCTCGCCAGCCTGAAAGGCCGGGTGCAGGTGCAATTGCGCGATGGTCGCATGTCGCATCTGGTGGTGGAAGCGGCCGGGCTGGATCTGGCCGAAGCGCTTGGCCTGCTGGTCAGCGGCGACAGCACGCTGCCGCTGGACTGCGCGGTGGCGGACATTCAGGCCGAGGCAGGCGTGCTGCGCCCGCAGGTCATGGTGCTCGACACGGAGGATTCGACCGTGTCGGTCAGCGGTTCGCTGTCGCTTGCAGCCGAGACGCTGGACCTGACCGCGATAGCCTTGCCGAAGGATTTCAGTCCGCTGACCCTGCGCTCGCCGCCGCGGGTGCAGGGCAGTCTGGCCGACCCGCACGTGTCGCTGGAGAAGGCACCGATCGGCATGAAGATGGCGGGCGCCGCGCTGCTGGCGCTGCTCAATCCGCTGGCGGCGCTGCTGCCGCTGGTGGATGCCGGCAGTATTGACGAAGCGGACCGCCTCGCCGCCGGCTGCGCGGCGCTGGCCCGGCGCGGCGTAGCGAAGACAACGCCGACGAAGAGAAAACATCTGTAGGCCATCCACATGGATGGTGTTAGGATGGTTCTCATGAATACAGCCCGTTCGCTATCCGCCGTCAAGGTGAAGCCTGTCGACTCCGAGAAGATCACCATCAATCTGGGTTTTGTCGACCTTGGCCAGATCGATCTGCTGGTCGCCGAGGGGTTCTACGGCAACCGCAGCGACTTCATCCGTACCGCCATCCGCAATCACCTGGCCAGCCACGCCGACGCAGTGAAGCATGTCGTGACGCGCCGCATGTTCGTGCTGGGCCTGCAGCATTTCAGTGCGGCCGACCTGCAGGCCGTGTGCGACGTCGGCGAAACGCTGCAGATACGCGTGCTTGGGCTGGTTACGCTGGCCGAAGACGTCACACCCGAACTGGCACGCGCCGCCATCGCCTCGATCGATGTTTTGGGTGCGCTGCATGCGAGCCCCGCGGTGAAAGCCGCGCTGGCCGATCGCGCGTCCTGAGCCCCGACGACAACCGCTTCCATGAATGAGGTTCCCATGAACACCCAGTTCCAGCTTTTCATGCGCGACGCCACCCGGCTGACTCAAGCCGGGCGGCTGAACGAAGCCACCGAAGCCATCCAGCGCGCGCTCGAAGGGATGGCCGCGGCGGCCGGCATGCCTGCGCAGACCTTTGAGGGCGAAGCTTTCGAGGTGAAGGAGATGCCATCCGGCCTGATCGGCACCGATCAGCCGACGCTGCAGCAGGATGTGCCGGCTCCGCAGGCGGGCCGTTTCACCGACGAACGCTTCATGCATGGCGGTGTGACGCGCCAGTACAAGCTGTACCAGCCGGCCGGACGCACCGGCGAGGCGCTGCCGCTGGTGGTGATGCTGCACGGCTGCACGCAGAACCCTGACGATTTCGCCGCGGGTACCGGCATGAACGCACTCGCCGACGAGCTGGGATTCGTCGTGCTCTACCCGGCGCAGTCGCAGGCGGCCAATCCGCAGGGCTGCTGGAACTGGTTCGAGCACGCCCACCAGAAGCGCGGCAGCGGCGAGCCTGCGGCCCTGGCTGCGCTGACGCTGTCGGTGATACAGGCGCATGGCATCGACGCCCGGCGCGTGTTCGTTGCCGGATTGTCGGCAGGGGGGGCGATGGCCGACATCGTTGCCAACGCCTATCCGGACATTTTCGCGGCTGCGGGCGTGCATTCCGGCTTGCCGTGCGGCGCGGCGGGCAGCGTTGCCGAGGCGTTCGCGGTGATGTCGGGGGGTACGCCGGACACCTCACCACTGACGGGTGGGATCAAGAAGCGGCGCGGCGCGGCTCAGCCGGCAGTACGCGCGGTTCCGACCATCGTGTTTCACGGCGATCGGGACCACACCGTGCATCCGCGCAACGGCGAACAGGTGATTGCTGCCGCGCTCGGCCGCGTTGCAGGGCAGCCGGAAAAGCGCCGCACGCACACGCAGCAGGGCGTGTCGGAAAAGGGGCGTCACTACACGCGCATCGTGCATGACGATCACGACGGGGCAGCGCTCGCCGAGCACTGGGTGGTGCATGGCGCGGGCCACGCGTGGTCAGGCGGACAGGCAGCCGGCTCCTATACCGATGCCGGCGGCCCGGATGCCACGCGCGAAATGCTGCGCTTCTTTCTCGCGCAGGCGTGCACGCCGGGCGCCTGAGTGTTTCAGGCGTCCGGGCGGGTCAGCGGAAGCCGAAGAAGGACAGGACGGCGAGAACGATGACGACGGCGCCGACGATATAGACAATGCTGTTCATGTGGGGAGCCCGGGTGCAGGTGAAGTCGGATTGACGATACGTGCAGGCATTGCGCCGGCACGCCGACACTGACCGTAGCGCGTTGCCGCCGGGCTGACCGTCTGCCAGCGCACAAATCTCCGGGAGAGCCGTGCGGCGCTGTCAGTTGCCGGGCGAGAATGCATTTGTCGCAGAGCCGGTTTCGGGCAGCACGTAGACCACGGCCGGCTTCAGCGATTGCGGACCGGGCCGGATGTGGCGGTCATAGAAGGCCGCCGGCACATTGATGCAGCCATACGAAATGCGGTTGTCCGCAGGTGTCGGCGTGGCCAGGCGTGCCAGACGCCGTTCGGCGGGCTTGCCGGTGCGGACGCGGTGCATCGACACCGCATTGTCGTAATCCACCCAGGTCACATCCTCGCCCTTCAGATTCGTCCCCTGTTCCGAAACGAAGCGCCCGGCGGGCGTGGTGCGTTCCTCCGGTCTTATCTGGCTCAGCGGCCGGTTGCCGATGCCGGGCACGGAGTGGTCGCCGACGGCTGCGCCCAACAGCACCGCAGTCGTGCCGAGCAGGCGTCCGTCCGCGTCGAACGCGAACAGGCGTGCCTGCTTCTTGTCGATGACGTGGAAGGGCGCACCGGCGCTGTCCTGCGACGCGATGATCCGGACGACGGTGCGGCGCACTTCGGGTGATGCCGTCGCGAGTGCCGGGTCGGTGCCCGGTCCGGCTGCACCCGCCAGCCCGGGCAGTCCCGGCGGTATGGCTAGTGCGACGAGTGCGACAAATCGGGCGGCGCAGTCCCGGAGGCGGCTCTGAAACTGTCTCCGTGCCGCCCCCCGGGCGGCAGGTGCGCGCCGCGTGTCAGGCGCTTTCAGTTGCGGTCTGCACGTGCGGCACGCGGGCGGGCTGTGCTGCCGCCCGCTCCGGTCGCGCCTTCGTCCGACAGCCTGCGGACTTCTGCCGCCGAGTCGGTCGAAGCGCCGTTCGATGAGTTCATGCGCAGCCGTTCGTCGGCGCTGGTGTTGTTCATCCGTTCCTGCGCGGCGGAACCCGGCTGTGCCGTGCTGCCCCGGACCGCGTCCGGGGCGGTGGTGAGCGGCTTTTGCGCGCTTTCGATCGCAGGGTGCGTGGGGGATGCCGGTGTCCGGGTTGTCGCCGGATCGGCGATCAGCGGACTGCTGACCGTGCCGCTGGAGCCCGCCGCCCTGGCCGGGTCGGTCGGGGTGGACTGGGCCAGCGCGTAGCCCGACAGCGCGAATGCGGCAGCGCCTGCAAGGAGCATGTTCGATATTTTCATGGGATGTACCTCGGGTTGGGTGGGCCGGCTGGCCGGTCTGGCGCAGCCGGCCCACTCAACATAGGCGTCCCGTCGGTCCTGTTCCGTGCGACAGCGAACCCAGCGTGCCCGCCATGATCGGGCGCCCTGACGCGCCCACCGCGCGTCAGGGCGGATAGCTGTAGCCGCTGCGGAAGAACTCGCGGATCAGGAAATCCTCCAGCTGGGCATTGTTTTCGGGTGCCGCCGACAGTACGACGGTACGGCCGAGCACGCGCGACTCCCAGTTGAAGTTGCCCTGGTAGTAGCGGCGGATCAGTTCGATCATGCGCTTGACCAGTGCACGCTCGATGTCGCCGCCGACACCGGCATCGACCTCGATGTATTCACGGCGTGCGTTGACCGCGTCGGTGGTCCAGCCGCGGAACACGAAAGACGCCGTGCGCACGCCCTTGCGGGTGATCTGGAATACGCCGCTGGTGCCCGACTGCAGGTTGCGCTTGATGTTCGCCATGGCGATCTCGTCCGCGCTGGGCACCCGCTCGCGCGCGATGCCGGCAGCGGTTTCGCGGCCTTCCGAAGCTTCGGCCGCCTGCCGTCGTTCGCGCTGCCGATTGACGTACGACGCCATGTCGGTCGGTTCGTCGTCGAGCTTCGGCCGGGTCGGCGGCGGCGGCGGGGCAGGGGCCGGGTCGGGCACCGGCGCACGCAGCACTTCAGGTTGCGGTTTGACCGGCACGGGCTTGCGGTCGCGCTTGGGTCGCTCGACCTGACGGGTTGGCGGCGGCGGAACGGGCGCCGGTTGCACCGCGGGCGGTTGCGGTTCGGCGCGCGGACGCGGGGCTTCCGGCTGGACCAGGCGGGCGCTGATGGTTTCGCTCGGCGTACCGGTCAGCGGCAGCTCGGGCATGCTGTCCTTGTGCAGGATCCAGCCGAGCAGCGCCAGATGAAGGCACACCGCCACCGCCAGCGCGAACAGCACGCTGCGGCGCACGCGCAGGGTCAGGTAGACGACGCCCGGCGGGGTCGTCTCCCAGGCCATGTCGAACGCGTCGAAGCCGAGCGTGGAAGGATGTCGTCGGCGGTGTAAAGCCATCTTCAGGTCTGGCCGCGCGCCGGCAGCATGCGGAGGGGGAAGGTACACAAGTCGATGCGGTCAGCGCCGGCACCGGAAGTCGAAGCGCGGACGATACGTGAATTCAAGGGTCTGCGTCAGCTTCGAGGCCATCAGCGCACGCCGGTTCCCCGATGGCGCCCCGCAGACAAGGCGCGTCTGGCCGAAGCCGCCGATACGGCGCCGGCCGGGGTTCAACGCGCCGTCGGCTTGATCTTGCCGCAGTCGGCGGCAAGCCAGCGCGCGTCGGTGTCGGCAGTCATCGAACCTTCGGCCGACTGCATGTTCACCTTCGACGTGAAATGGGTCGGGCTGTCGATGATGGCTTCGAAATCGCCACTGGCCTTCGGTTTCGTGCAGGTGATGGTGCCCTTGACCCGGGTCGCGCTGTTGGTGACGTTCGTGTAGCGGCAGTCGCCGTCGGTCTTGCCGGTGTAGACGTTCGCGCCCTTGGCATCTTCCGGCGTGATGCACACCTGCAGCGCGCCGCCGCTGCCCATCGCGACGCCCTGGGCGGCCATCTGCTTCTCCATCATGGCGCGCGCCTCCGGCGGCAGGTTCTTCATCTGCTGCTGCATCATTTCCATCTGCGCCGACATGTCGGGCATGCCCGGCATCGCCAGCTTCGACTTGAATTCCCACAGGCCGGGCTTGATGTCGGCGGCGTGTGCGCTGCCGAAAGCGCACAGGGCAAGGGTGAGTGCGGCGGTCAATCGTGTATTCAAGGTGTGGCTCCTTCGGGATCGGTGGCAGGCGGCACCGGCGCGACGTAACTGGCAATCAGGATGAGTGCGCCGATCCCGAGCAGGGAGGCGGTCCATTCGACGGTGCCCGCGCTGGCCAGATCGACCATCAGCAATTTTGCACCGACCGCGGCGAGCAGCGCGAAACCGGCGAACCACAGGGTACGCGCACCGCTGCGGGTGGCGTGGATCATCAGTCCGAGCGCGGTCAGCGTCCACGTCAGCGACAGCGCGGCCTGCAGCAGCGTGGATTGGAACATCGCATCGGCCGACCAGGCCACCCCGGCCAGATGATGCACGCTGCGCGCCGCCATCGCCGACACCCACAGCAGACCGACGGCGCCGGTCAGTGGCAGCTGGAGCGGCAGCACAAGCAGGCGCTGTGACTGACCGCGTGCCAGCCACAGCAGCGCGGCGATGCTGACCACATCAAGGGCCGAGGCGAGCGGCAGGTAGCGCAATGCAGAACCGCCATCGTGCGCCAGTTGCAGTGCCGCGACCGACAACAGGAGCAGCGCGGCGACCGGTCGCAGCACGTAGCCTTCGTAGCGGTCGCGCTGCGCGCTCCACGGCCATTCGTCGCGATCGTCGGCCAGGGCGCGCTGCAGCACGATGCCGGCCACCAGCCAGACCACGATCCAGGCGAGCCAGCGCCACAGGTCCTGTCCGGGCAGCCACTTATCCAGCCAACCGCCCGCTTCGACGCCAACCGACAGCAGCAGCGTCCAGGCCGTCGCGACATGGCGGGAACCACTGAACAGGCTGGTCTTGTCTTCGTCCTGCCGGCGCAGGATCCACAGATGGGTGGCCCAGGCGAGTGGCAGCGCGAGCGCCATCGCGCCGAACAGCAGGTGGTGCTGCATGTCCCAGGCGACCAGGCTGCCCGCCCAGAGCACCGGCAGCGACAGTGCGGCGAGGGCGCGCGCGGTGACGAAATTGCGGCGGCGTCCCTGCTGTTCGGCGAAAGCGGCGCTGGCCATCGCAAACAGCAGCGCCAGCGCCGGCTGCAGCGCCGACGGCGCGAAATCGTCGATGTCGGCCAGGCCGCCGAACAGCCACCAGCCGGCCAGCCAGACGGTCAGTGCCTGCGGCAGTCCGTCACCGGTTGCCGCCGTGACGCGCAGCACCCGCACCGATGCGAGTGCCGCACCGGCCATCAGCAGGCAGCCCAGCGTGCGGCCATTGACCAGCGGCCAGGCCAGCGTCAGCTCAGGCAGCGCGGCGACCAGCCACAGGCCGGCCAGCCCCTGCAGTGCCGCGCCGGCCCACAGCGTAAGCCTGGATCCGCGCACGCAGCCGTACCACAGTGCGGCCGCTCCCTCGATGGCATAGACCGCAGCGGTCATCTGCAGGTCGAGCGCCAGCGGCACGGCCAGCGTCAGCAGCGCCGCGCCGATGCCGGCGTGCGCACGGAAGGCCAGTGACGCATCCGGCGCGCGCGCCCGCAGCAGCCAGGCCAGCCCGAGGTAGTACAGGCCGGCGGCAACCGCACTGAGTGCGTCGCCATACTCGAACGGCTGCATCAGCGCGCTCTGCAGCACGCCGGCCGCCAGCGGCGGGCCGAACAGCAGGCTGCCGGCGTTCCAGCCCGATGCCCTGTCTGCTTCGCGCGGCACACGTGCCACCGTCAGCGCAACCCGGGTGGCGCTGAACAGCAGGAAGAACGCGATCAGGAAGCCCTGCACCGCGAGATAGTCGTCCGGCGTGTAGCTGCGCAGCCCCCAGCCCGTACCGACCACGAAGGTGAACAGGAAGCCGGCGAGTATCAGTGCGCGCCACGCGTGGCGCCAGGACAGCGCGATGATGAAAATGTCGAGCAGCAGGATGTAGGACAGCAGCACGATGTGGTCGCCCTGTCCGGTGGTGGCGAGCACCGGTGCCACGAAGGCACCGGACAGGCCGAGCAGCGCCAGACTTTGCGCCGACTGGCGCGCGGCCATCAGCGCGCAGGCGGCACCCAGCGCGGCGAACAGTCCGAAGGCCGGCGCCGGACCGATGAAGCCATAGCGCTCCAGCGCGAAATAGACCGACAGATAGAGCAGCGCAAAGCCGCCGCCCTGCACCGCCAGTGCGAACATGCGGCGCGGCCCGTCGCCGGTCATGCGCCAGCCGGCGACGATCATGACCAGCCCGACCGCCAGCGCGCCGGCTAGTCGCAGCTCCGGCGGCAGCAGGCCGGCCTGCGCGGCCAGCCGCAGCGCCGACGCGACGCCGAAGAACAGCACGACGACGCCGATGCGCGCCAGCGGATTGCCGCCCATCAGGCGAGCCCAGAGGGCCGACCACGATGGGCTGGCGGAGGCGCTGCGCGATTCGGGCGCGGCCGGGTCTGTGCTCCCGGCGACTGCAGCGACGCGCACCCCGGGTGCATGCAGTGCATCGAGCGGGGCGGCCTGCGCGCTGACGGCCGGCGGCGTCGGCGAAACGATCGGCGCAGCCGCAGGATCGACGACGTGCGCGACTGTGGCCTCGCTGTCCGGCGATGCGGCCTCGACCGGCGGCGCAGCGCTGCGCTCGCGCTGCAGAGCTGTCAGCGTGTCGTACAGCCAGCGTGACTTGTCATCGAGCTCGCGCAGTTTCTGCGTCAGGTCGCGTTCCCGCTGTGCGCTGCGGGCGCTTATCCACAGGCCGGCGGCAAGGCCGACCGCGCCGCCGAGAACGCTTTCGATCCCGCCGTGCGCAGCGCCGGCGATCAGTCCGAGCAGACACAGGATGGCGGTCAGCATCGCAGGCACTTCATCGCCGTTCGCCACGCAGCCCGGCGACGATGGCCTGCAGCGCCGCCGGCGTCGCGGCGTCCGGCGCAATGGCGTCGCCCGCCACCAGTTCGATGCGGCTGAACGGCCCGCGCCGCGGCACCCGGCGCATTGCCGGCCCGTCCTTGCGCGAGAAGAAGCTGCCCCACAGGCCACGCAGCGCGAGTGGAATGACCGGCACCGGCGTGCGCCCCACGATGCGCGTGATGCCCGGCTTGAACGGGTACAGCTCGCCGGTATCGGTGATGCGTCCTTCCGGGAACAGCCCCACCAGGTCACCGGCTTCGAGCGCCGCGGCGATCTCTTCATACGCACGTTCGAGCAGCACCGGGTCTTCCTTCGCCGGGGCGATCGGGATGCAGCGATTGGTGCGGAACACGAAGCTCAGGATGGGCGTGCGGAAGATGCGGTGGTCCATGACGAAGCGGATCGGCCGCCGGCACGCGGCCGTGATGACCAGTGCGTCGACGAAGCTCACATGGTTGCACACGACGACGGCCGGCCCTTCGTCCGGGATGCGTTCCAGATCACGCGTGTCGAGCCGGTATACCGTGTGGATCAATATCCACACGATGAAGCGCATCAGGAACTCCGGCACCAGCGTGTAGATGTAGATCGCGACCACAGCATTGAACAGTGCAGTCACCAGAAACAGCTGCGGAATATCCAGGCCGGCGCGGAACAGCAGCAGGCTGACCAGCGCCGACACCACCATGAAACCTGCATTGAGGATGTTGTTGGCGGCGATGACGCGCGCGACATGATGCTTCTCGCAGCGGCTCTGGATCAACGCATACAGCGGCACGATGTAGATACCGCCGGCCGTGCCGATCAGCGCGATGTCGATCAGCAGCCGCCAGTGCGCGGCCTGCTGCAGGAAGCCCGCCGCGCTCCCGTCGTACGCGGCCGGTGCTGCCGGCGTGGCGAAGAGCAGATCGATGCCGAACAGCGTGAGGCCGATGGCGCCGAACGGCACCAGACCGATTTCCACCTTGCCGCCGGACAATCTTTCGCACGCCAGCGAACCGGCGCCCACGCCGATCGAGAACACGGCAAGCAGCACGATGAACACGCCTTCGCCGCCGCCCAGCACATCGGATGCATAGACCGGAAACTGTGCCAGCAGCGTCGCACCATAGAACCAGAACCACGACACGCCGAGCAGCGACAGCCACACCGTGCGGTTGCCGGTGGCAAAGCGCAACGTGTCGCGCGTGGCACTGAGCGGGTTCCAGTCCAGTCGCATCGCTGGTTCCGGTGCCGGCGACAGCGGGATGCCGCGACTGGTCCACCAGCCGATCACGGCCAGCGCGAGCACGACCAGCGCGATGGCGCCGGCCGAGGTGTTGCCGACCAGCCAGGCGCCGAGTATCTGTCCGCCGAGAATGGCGACGAAAGTGCCCGATTCGACCAGCCCGTTGCCGCCGACCAGCTCACCGTCATGCAGATGCTGTGGCAGGTAGGCGTACTTGACCGGCCCGAACAGCGTCGACTGCGTGCCCATCAGGAACAGTGCCAGCACCAGCGACGGCAGATTGCCGGCGACGAAGCCCCAGGCGCCGAGCGCCATGACGACGATTTCCAGAAGCTTGCTCAGGCGGGCCAGCATGGCGCGGTCGTACTTGTCGGCGAGCTGGCCGCAGGTGGCCGAAAACAGGAAGAAGGGCAGGATGAACACGCCCGGCAGCACGGTGGCGAGCAGCCCGGGCGACAGATCGGTGATGCTGCCGGCCCGGAAGGTGAGCAGCGTGATCAATGCGGTCTTGAAGACGTTGTCGTTCAGCGCGCCGAGCAGCTGGGTCAGGAAGAAGGGCCGGAAGCGGCCTTCCTTCAACAGGTGGAATTGAGAACTCATGCGGGGCCCCGGTCAGCGGCGGAACAGCCGGCTCAGCAGCCACAGCGCGACCGCGCCGAGCGCCACCAGCCAGACGATGAGGGCACGGCGCGACGCCGGCGGCGCTTCCTTTGGTGCCGCGGCATCGCGCAGCTCGTCGGGGAAAGGCCGCGGCGGGGCCGGACGGACGATCCATTGCGAGCGCTCGGCCGGCACCCGCGCGGCGTACTCGTCATAGGACGTGACCGGCGCGCCGCCGAAGGCACGCGACGACGGGATCTGCGGGATGTGGATGTACAGCAGCGCTTCGACGTCGTCGGCCAGCAGGCGCTCAAGCCCCTGTTCCGCCGCCTTGCCGGCAGTCAGCCGGCCGAGCAGGTCGCTGCCGGCGACGTTGAAGGCGACGAACGGGAACAGGCCGCTGCGTTCCGCGCTCATGTAGTCGAAGGCCTGCAGGCCGCTGGCCACGCTCCGCTCCTTGAGCGCCATCCAGGGCAGACCGAGCCAGGCCTTCAGTTTCGATGTCGGGCCCAGCTGCGGCACCGCCCAGCCGAGCGAGCGCAGCGTATCGAGACTGATGCCGGCGCAGTTGGCCGTGGCGTGACGGTAGCTGATGTCGTGCCGGTAGAAATGGCTGAACACGCGGTCCAGCCCCTGCTGCACGCGGGCGGCGGCGCGCGGCTCGCGCAGCACGGCGACCAGCACTGCGGAAGGTCGGTACCAGGACTGACCTGCGTTGAGATCGGTCAGGTAGGCGTCCATCGGCAGCGTGGCGGCCACGATGCCCTTTTCGCTCCAGGCATCGAGGTTGTAGAAATTGTTCACCAGCCAGTCGTTCCACTGGCCGTGTTCGCCGAGCACGCCGGTGGCCAGCGCGAAATGACCCCCGTGCGCCTCGTCATCGTCGCCCTGGGCGCCGTTGAGCACCAGTGCAAGCACCGGCTTGCCGCCGGCCGCCCGCGCCGCGCCCGGCGTTCGTTCCCACAGCAGGCGCACCGATGGCGGCTGGCGCGCACCGCCCTCGTTGGCGCGCACCAGCGTGGCCAGCGTTTCGCCGTCGCGCAGCGGGTCGGCGCGCAACGCGGTGAGGTCGATGTCGAAACCGTGCGGCCAGAGGGTGCGCGCGGTGAAGCCGCCGGCGCTCGCTTCTCCGCGCAGCGTCAGCGACTGGCCCTGCAGCCACGCCACGCTGTCGGCGTTGAACCAGGACACGTTCGACGCCAGCTGCGGCACCAGCGAAAAGGCAAGGCTCCTGCCGTCGCCGTCGCCGACGTCGAGCCGGGCGCCGTCGGCAGTCAGGCGCGCGTCGGTCAGGACATGGGGCGAGCCGATCCAGATCAGCGGCGGGTGCGTCGCTTCGGCGCGCGTGTCCTGCGCCTGTGCCCATGTGCGTACATCGTCCTGCGCAGCGAGCACCGGATCGAAACCGCTCGCCGGTGCCTGCGGTACGGCGATCCAGTCGTCCTGGAAGTACCACAGCGCCTGCGGCGCTGCTGCGCATCCTGCACAGGCGCCCCTGACGGCGCGAAAACCGGTCGCGTCATGCAGACCGAGTCGTCCGCCGGACACTGCGTCGGACGCGGGCAGGGCAGGGTGCGCGAAAGTCATCATCAGGCCCAGTGTAAGCAGATGGCGCGCGGCGGACGTCACAGCACGATCTCCGCAGCCGGCGGATGACCCAGGAAATTCACCGGGCTTGCGCTCGGGCCGTAGGCGCCGGACTGGAACACCACAAGCAGGTCACCCGGCTGCGCGACCGGCAGCGTGATGTCGCGCGCCAGCACATCGAAGGGCGCGCACAGTGGCCCGGCGATGCTGACGCATTCGGTTCCCGTGTCCGGTGCGGCCTGCACCAGCATCATCGGCAGATTGGCGGGCCGTGCGCGATCGGGCTGCAGGGTGGCGTGCAGGTGGTGATGGGCGCCGCCGTCAGCCACCAGCCAGGTGCGTCCGCGCACCGTCTTCCGGTCGAGGATGCGACAGACGTAGATGCCGGCCTCGCCGACCAGGTAACGACCCGGTTCGAGCACGAGGCGCGCAGCCGGATGCGCTGCCTTCAGCTGTACGTCGATGCGGTGCAGGTGCGCGGTGACCGTCGCCATGTCGAGCACTGCCTCGTTCGCACTGGCCGGGATGCCGAAGCCGCCACCCAGATTGAGCCAGTCCAGCGCCAGTCCGGCGTCATCGGCTGCACGCAGCGCGTCGGCCGTGCAGAACGCATGCAGCGCGACTACTGCATCGGCGTCGAGCATGCGCGACGCGCAGTAATAGTGGAAGCCTGCGAATACGAGTTGGTGGTCGCGCACTGCGCGCAGTGCCGCCGGAAGCTGGCTGCTGTCGATGCCGAACACACCCGCCTCATTCATGCGCACCTGCGTGCCGGACACGGCGACATCCGGGTTGACGCGCAGTGCCACCCGTGCCGGCAGGTCTTCGCGTGCCGCGATGCGCACGATGCGACCGATCTCCCCGATCGATTCCGCGCACAGGCGAACGCGCTGGCGGACCGCAAGCGTCAGGTCCGCATCGCTTTTGCCCGGTCCGGTGAAACCCAGCTGAGCACCGTCGAAGCCGGCCGCCAGCGCGCGCCGTAACTCCTCGCCGGAGCTGACGTCGGCGCCATCCAGTCGTGGCGCCAGCCGGCGCAGCAACGCCGGCAGCGGATTGGCCTTCACCGCATAACAGAGCAGCGTGTCCGCGGGCAGCTGTGCGCGCAGCGTGTCGATGCGCCATTCGATCGCCGCGGCGTCGTAGGCGAAGAACGGTGTGCTGCCGACGCGATCGGCGAGCGCCGCAACATCGAGTCCGGCGAAGGCCGGAAACGGCGCGCCCGTCGAGGGCGAGCGGCAAAGCGTGGCGGCAGTGGTCATCGGTGATCTTCCAGATAGTCGATCACGCTCGTCAGGTGGCCGATCAATGTTGCGGCACAGAGCCGGAAATGGATTTCGCGGCCGTGTCGCGACCGTTCGAGTATGCCGGCGTCGCACAGCAGCTTCAGGTGGTGCGACACGGTCGTGCGGCTCAACGTCGAAGCCCGGGCGATGTCGCTGGCTTTCAGCTGTGCGCCCGGCTCGAACAGCAGCAGGATGCGTTGTCGTTCTTCATCGCCCAGCGCCGCAAAGACCTGCGACAGATGCAGCCACTCCGGCGGGATGTCCGATCGGCAAGCGTCTTTCATGTCGAAAAATATCGACCAATTGGCGCGTCGCGTCAAGCCCGGACCCTGTTGCGGCGCAACGTGCAGGGCGCGCGGCCACCTTGAATCAGCGCGCCGCTTCAATTGACCGGTCTTGTAAGCTCATGTATCATCGCGGACTTTGTGTGTGGCGCATAAGTTCCATGTGCGCCGCTGCGATGCAGATGGGGATGTCGCGCAAGCGACGCTGACGTAGTTGATCGGACAGGTTCGCGCAGTGGGCCGGAAAGTCGCTGTGCAACGGAAAGAGCAGGCATGCTGAAGGCGGTCATGCTGCAGCTCTCGCTGATTCTGGTCGCTACCGGTTGTGCTCTGTTGTTCGGTGGGACGCTTGCAGGGTTGTCGGTGCTGCTGGGCGGTTTGAGCTACGCGCTCCCGTCACTGCTGTTCGCCCTCAGGTTGAGCCGCCTGACGAGAGTCGCTTCGGCGTCCGGCAACGCATATCCGCTCGAATTCTTCTTCGGCGAGGCGATCAAGATCCTCTCGACGATTGGACTGCTGGCGTTGAGCCTTTACCTCGTGCCGGACCTCATGTGGGGCTGGTTTGTCGGAGGTCTGGCCGTCTCGCTGCAGGCTGGTTTTTTTGCTTTCTTGCTCAAACACTGACATGGCATCCGGAACCGAACTGACGCACGCCGCTCCCACCGCGGGCGAGTACATCGCCCACCACCTCACGTTTCTGAACAATTCCGGCGAAATGCAGGCCAACCTGATTGATTTCGGGTTGTACAACGTCGACACGCTGTTCTATTCGATCGTGCTCGGTCTGCTCACGGTGTTCCTGTTGCATCGCGCCGCCGCCAAGGCCACGTCGGGCGTTCCGGGCCGGTTCCAGGCCGCCGTCGAAATCCTCGTCGAAATGGTTGCCGATCAGGCCAAGGGCATGATCCACAGCGAAGAATCGCGCCGCTTCGTGGCTCCGCTCGCGTTGACCGTGTTTGTCTGGATCTTCTTCATGAATGCGATGGACCTGCTGCCGGTCGATCTGCTGCCGCGCATCTGGGAAGGCGTCTATGCCGCTTCAGGTCACGATCCGCATCACGCCTACATGCGCGTCGTGCCGACCGCCGACATCAATGCAACGATGGGCATGTCGATTGCCGTTTTGCTGCTGTGCCTGTACTACAACGTAAAGATCAAGGGCGCTGGCGGCTGGTTCCACGAACTGATTTCGGCACCGTTTGGCAACCACATCCTGCTTGCGCCGTTCAATTTCGCCATGAACGTCATCGAATTCCTCGCAAAGACCGTGTCACACGGCATGCGGTTGTTCGGCAACATGTTTGCAGGCGAACTGATTTTCATGCTGATCGCGCTGATGGGTGGCGCATGGACCGGCATGAACGCACCGAGCATCCTGCTCGCCGCCGGCCACTTCGTTGCCGGCCTGTCCTGGGCGATCTTTCACATCCTGGTGATCACGCTGCAGGCATTCATTTTCATGATGCTGACGCTGGTGTATATCGGCCAGGCGCATGACGGTCACTGATTTGCTGTTCATCAGGTTGTTGTTGTTTTTCTATTCTTATCATTAAGGAGTTGTTATGGAACTGGGATTCGTTGCTATCGCCTGCGGTCTGATCATCGGCCTCGGCGCTCTGGGTGCTTGTATCGGTATCGCACTGATGGGTGGCAAGTACCTCGAAGCATCGGCACGCCAGCCCGAGCTGATGAACGCACTGCAGGTCAAGATGTTCCTGCTGGCCGGCCTGATCGATGCTGCGTTCATTATCGGTCTCGGTATTGCGCTCTGGTTCGCCACGTCGACCTTCCTGAAGTAAGACAGGCAACCGCCCCAACACCGACTCATTGAAGGGAAAGTTGCCGTGAATCTGAACGCAACGCTCATCATCCAGCTCGTGGTGTTCCTGTCGTTCGTGTGGTTTACGAAGAATTTCGTATGGCCGCCCATCGTCAAGGCACTCGACGAGCGTGCGAAGAAGGTCGCTGACGGACTGGCTGCTGCGGACAAGGCAAAGGCCGATCTGGCCAATGCCGAGAAGCGCTCGATGGAAGAGCTGCGCTCCGCGCGCGAATCTGCCGCCGAGCTCCGCGCAGGCGCCGAAAAGCAGGCCGGCAAGCTGGTCGAGGATGCCCGTGCTGAAGCGAATCGCATCATCGCTGCCGCCCGCGAAGCCGCGACCACCGAAGCCGGTGCCGCTGCCCAGAAGGCCAAGGACGCATTGCGCGATCAGGTGGCAGCGCTCGCAGTCGCTGGCGCCGAACGCATCCTGCGTCGCGAAATCAACGCTCAAACCCACGCCGATCTGCTCTCCAACCTGAAACAGGAATTGAGCTGACACCATGGCAGAGAACGTCACCATCGCGCGACCATACGCTGAAGCCGCTTTCCAGCTCGCCAGGGAAGCCGGTGCGCTGTCTGCCTGGGCCGATGCGCTAGGCTGCATGGCGGCCGCAGCGTCCGACCCGGCCGTTCGCCAGCTGTTGTCCGATCCCACCCGCACGTCCGTGGATCGCGGCTTCCTGTTCCTCGCCGCGGTACCGGGCGAACTGACCGACGAGCACCGCAGCTTCGTGCGCGTACTGGCCCAGAACAACAGGCTGTCGCTGCTGCCCGAGGTGTGTGAGCAGTTTGTCAGCCTGAAGAACGATCACGAGCTCAATGCCGTGGCCTACGTCAGTTCGGCCTTTCCGATGGACGACGCCACTGTGGCGCGTCTTCTGGCCGATCTGGAACCGCGTTTCGGCCGTCGCCTCGAGGCACGGGTGAGCATCGATCCGGAATTGATCGGCGGTGTGAAGGTTGCGGTCGGTGACGAAGTGATCGACGCCTCGGTCCGCGGCAAGCTTGCCGCCATGGCCACTGCGCTACAGAACTAGGAGTTTTTTGATGAACCTCAATCCGTCTGAAATCAGCGACCTGATCAAGAGCCGGATCCAGAACCTGCACCTGACCGCGCAGGCACGCACCGAAGGCACCGTGGTTTCGGTGACCGACGGCATTGTGCGCGTGCATGGTCTGGATGATGTGCAGCAGGGTGAAATGCTGGAATTCGAAGGCAACACGTTCGGTCTCGCACTGAACCTCGAGCGCGACTCCGTCGGCGCCGTGGTGCTCGGTGACTACGAACACATTTCCGAAGGTCAGACCGTCAAGTGCACGGGCCGCATTCTGGAAGTGCCGGTCGGCCCCGAGCTGATCGGCCGTGTGGTGAATTCGCTTGGCCAGCCGATCGACGGCAAGGGCGCGATCGACGCCAAGATGACCGACAAAGTCGAAAAAGTCGCCCCGGGCGTGATCGCACGTCAGTCGGTGTCGCAGCCGGTGCAGACCGGTCTGAAGTCGATCGACTCGATGGTGCCGGTCGGACGCGGCCAGCGCGAGCTGATCATCGGCGACCGCCAGACCGGCAAGACCGCAGTCGCAATCGACGCCATCATCAACCAGAAGGGTCAGAACATGACCTGCATCTACGTGGCGGTCGGCCAGAAGGCCTCGACCATCGCCAACGTGGTGCGCAAGCTGGAAGAGTATGGCGCGATGGCTTACACCATCGTCGTCGCGGCAACGGCATCCGACTCCGCTGCGATGCAGTTCCTCGCACCGTACGCCGGTTGCACGATGGGTGAATACTTCCGCGATCGCGGTGAGGATGCGCTGATCGTCTATGACGATTTGTCAAAGCAAGCCGTCGCTTACCGTCAGATCTCGCTGCTGCTGCGTCGTCCACCGGGCCGCGAAGCCTACCCGGGCGACGTTTTCTACCTGCACAGCCGTCTGCTTGAGCGCGCCGCTCGCGTGAATCCGGAATTCGTCGAGAAATTCACGAATGGTGCAGTGAAGGGCAAGACGGGTTCCCTGACCGCGCTGCCCATCATCGAAACGCAGGCCGGTGACGTGTCTGCCTTCGTTCCGACCAACGTGATTTCGATTACCGACGGCCAGATCTTCCTGGAAACCGACCTGTTCAACGCCGGTATCCGTCCCGCCATCAACGCGGGTGTGTCGGTGTCGCGCGTCGGTGGTGCAGCGCAGACCAAGATCATCAAGAAGCTCGGTGGTGGTGTGCGTCTCGCGCTGGCCCAGTACCGCGAACTGGCTGCGTTTGCGCAGTTTGCGTCCGACCTCGACGAAGCGACCCGCAAGCAGCTCGAGCGTGGCCGCCGCGTGATGGAACTGATGAAGCAGCCGCAGTACTCGCCGCTGTCCGTCGCGCAGATGGGTGTATCGCTGTACGCCGCCAACAACGGCTACTTCGACGACGTCGATGTGCCGCGCGTGCTCGCTTTTGAATCGGCCCTGCATCAATACCTGCAGCAGAAGACCCCGGATCTGATGAACAAGATCGAGTCCACCAAGGATCTCGACGGTGAATCGGAAAAGGCGCTCGCTGCTGCGGTGGCCGAGTTCAAGAAGAGCTGGGCGTAAGCGCGCGGACCGGAGATAACCATGGCCAGCGGAAAAGAAATCCGTACCAAGATCAAGAGCGTGCAAAACACGAAGAAGATCACCAAGGCGATGGAGATGGTGGCCGCATCCAAGATGCGCAAGGCGCAGGACAGGATGCGGGCTGCCCGCCCCTACGCCGACACGATCCGTCGTCTTGCCGCCAATCTGTCCGCCGCCACCGCCAGCGAGTACAAGCACCCCTTCCTCGCGACCGTCGGTCAGATCAAGCGCGTCGGCATCATCGTCGTCACGACCGACAAGGGTCTGTGCGGCGGCATGAACACCAACGTGTTGCGCCTTGCCCTGAATTCGATGAAGGAATGGGAAGCGAAGGGCGCAACCGAAATCCGCGTTGCCGCCATCGGCAACAAGGGTCTGGGTTTCATGCAGCGCATGGGCGCGAAGGTGGTGTCACAGGCAACGCAACTGGGCGACACACCGCACCTGGAAAAGCTGATCGGCACCGTCAAGGTGATGATCGATGCCTTCCAGGCCGGCGAGCTCGACGCGGTGTACATGTCCTTCACCCGCTTCATCAACACGATGAAGCAGGAGCCGGTGATGGAACAGCTGCTGCCGCTGACCGGTGATCGCCTCGGTACGCCGCAGGGCACGTGGGATTACCTGTACGAGCCCGATCCGCAGGTGGTGATCGATGAATTGCTTGTCCGTTACGTCGAGGCGCTGGTGTATCAGTCAGTGGCCGAGAACATGGCGTCCGAACAGAGTGCGCGCATGGTGGCCATGAAGGCGGCCTCCGACAATGCGGGCAATGTCATCGGAGAATTGCAGCTGGTCTATAACAAGACCCGCCAGGCGGCGATCACGAAGGAGCTGTCCGAAATCGTCGGCGGCGCCGCTGCAGTCTGATCGCGCACAATGATTTTTTGTATTGGGGATAGACGATGAATACCGGAAACATCGTTCAGTGTATTGGCGCAGTCGTGGACATCCAGTTCCCGCGCGATTCGATACCGAAAGTGTTTGAAGCTCTGACACTCGACGAAGCAGATGGCACGCACACCGCCGAAGCGGGTTTGACGTTCGAAGTCCAGCAGCAGCTGGGCGACGGCGTGGTTCGTACGATTGCGCTGGGTTCCAGCGACGGTCTGCGCCGCGGCATGAAGGTGGCGAACACGGGTGCGCCGATCAGCGTGCCGGTCGGGAGCGCGACGCTGGGCCGCATCATGGACGTGCTGGGTCGCCCGATCGACGAAGCCGGCCCGATCCCGACGGAAGAGCGCCGCTCGATCCACCAGAAGGCCCCGAAGTTCGACGAGCTGAGCCCGTCGGTTGACCTGCTGCCCACGGGCATCAAGGTGATCGACCTGATCTGCCCGTTCGCCAAGGGCGGCAAGGTGGGTCTGTTCGGTGGCGCCGGCGTCGGCAAGACCGTGAACATGATGGAACTGATCAACAACATCGCGAAGTCGTACGGCGGCTTTTCGGTGTTTGCCGGCGTGGGCGAACGGACCCGCGAAGGCAACGACTTCTACCATGAGATGGAGGAGTCGAAGGTTCTGGACAAGGTGGCGATGGTGTTCGGCCAGATGAACGAGCCGCCGGGCAACCGTCTGCGCGTGGCACTGACCGGCCTGACCATGGCCGAGAAGTTCCGCGACGAAGGCCGCGACATCCTGTTCTTCGTGGACAACATCTACCGCTACACGCTGGCCGGTACGGAAGTGTCCGCACTGCTGGGCCGCATGCCGTCCGCCGTGGGCTACCAGCCTACGCTGGCCGACGAAATGGGCCGCCTGCAGGAACGGATCACCTCGACCAAGGTGGGTTCGATCACGTCGATCCAGGCCGTGTATGTGCCTGCGGATGACTTGACCGATCCATCACCCGCGACCACCTTCCAGCATCTGGACGCAACCGTCGTGCTGTCGCGTGACATCGCTTCGCTGGGCATCTACCCGGCGGTCGATCCGCTCGACTCGACCTCGCGCCAGCTCGATCCGCTGGTCGTTGGCGAAGAGCACTACAACTGTGCGCGCAAGGTGCAGATGACGCTGCAGCGCTACAAGGAACTGCGCGACATCATCGCGATTCTGGGCATGGACGAACTGTCGCCGGAAGACAAGCTGGCCGTGTCCCGTGCGCGCAAGATCCAGCGTTTCCTGTCGCAGCCGTTCAACGTGGCCGAAGTCTTCACCGGTTCGCCGGGCAAGATCGTGCCGCTGGCCGACACGATCAAGGGCTTCAACATGATCGTCAATGGCGAATGCGACCACCTGCCGGAACAGGCCTTCTACATGGTCGGCGGCATCGAGGAAGCGTTCGAAAAGGCGAAAACCCTGCAGTAATGCACCGGCGTGTGCGGTGACGGGTTCGCCCGCTGCCGCACACGGGCAGCATTCACGGAGTACTTATGTCCAAGACCGTACATGTCGACGTGGTCAGCGCGGAAGAGAAAATTTTCTCCGGGTTGGCGGAATTCGTCGTGCTCCCGGGCGAAAGCGGCGAACTGGGCATCCTGCCCGGCCACACGCCGCTGATCACGCGCATCCGCCCGGGCGAAGTGCGCATCAAGTTGCCGAACCAGGATGCCGAAGAATTCGTGTTCGTGGCCGGCGGCATGCTCGAAGTGCAGCCGGGTCTGGTAACCGTGCTGGCGGACACCGCAATCCGTGGCTCCGATCTCGACGAAGCCAAGGCGCTTGAGGCAAAGCGCCAGGCCGAAGAGGCGCTGTCGAACCGCAATGCCTCGATGGATTACGCGGCAGCGCAAGCGGAACTCGCTTCCGCAGTCGCCCAACTCGCGGCGATCCAGAAGCTGCGCAAGCGCCACTGAGCGTTCTGGCAATGCAAGACACGAAAAAGGGCAGACTTCGGTCTGCCTTTTTCGTTTCAGGCAACCATCTGTTCCGGCGCAGAATGTCGACCATGGCTTCGCCTTCGCATGATCTGCTGATCGTCGGCGCCGGTATCAATGGTGCCGGGATTGCGCGCGATGCCGCGTTGCGGGGCCTGTCTGTCGTTGTCTGCGACCGTGGCGACATCGCCGGTGCAACCTCTTCGGCATCGACGAAGCTGATCCACGGCGGCATCCGCTATCTGGAACAGGCTGCCTTCGGGCTGGTACGCGAATCCCTGCGCGAGCGCGAGATTCTCGGGCGCATCGCCGCCCACCTGGTTCGTCCGCAGCGCTTCATCGTGCCGCACACCGGCGAACGTCCTGCATGGATGCTCGCAGTCGGCCTGAAGCTTTACGACCTGCTCTCCGGTCGTCACAGTCTGCCGGCCTCGCAACGGCTGCCGCCGGACTTTCCGCTGCTTCACCAACTCGATCGGCCTGCTTCCGGCGCCCACGCCTACTTCGACCTCTGGGTCGACGACGCCCGCCTGACGCTGACCAATCTGATGGATGCCCGTACACATGGCGCGGAGGTGCTGCCCCGGCATGCGCTGGTCGCGGCGAGCGCCGACCCGGCGGGGGGCTGGCGCTGCACGTTGTCCGGACACGCCGGGAGGCGCGAGATTCACGCACGCTGCGTGGTCAATGTCGCCGGACCTTGGGTGGCCGAAGTGGAAGGGCTGCGCGGTGCGCCACCACCACCGGTGAGGCTGGTGCAGGGCACGCACATTCTGCTGCCGCGGCTGCACGCGGGTGACGATGCGTGGCTGCTGCAACAGCCCGATCGGCGCGTGGTGTTCGTCATTCCGTGGGACGCGCATTCGCATCTGGTCGGTACGACCGAAACGGAGCTCGAATCTCCGTCCGCATTGGGTGAAACCGCCACTGAACTTCACTACTTGCTGTCGGCAGTGCAGCGCGCTTTTGGTCGGCGCCTGCACACCGACGATATCGAGTGGGCGTTCAGCGGCATGAGACCGCTGATCGGTGGTGACGGGAAGGATGCACGCACGGCAAGCCGCGAATATCGTCTGTCGCTGGACACAACGGACCGTCGGCGGACCTGGCTCACCGTACAGGGCGGAAAGCTCACGACCTACAGACGACTTGCCGAGACGGCCGTTGATCTGCTGAATGGCCCGCTCGGGCTTGCCAGCCGTTCATCGACCGCTGACCGGAACCTCCCCGGGTCCGGACCCGCGGGTTGCGCAGCGCTCGCTGACCTGAACCGGAAGGCAGGCGTCATCCCGAAGGAATGGATTGACGCGCTGTGGCATCGCCACGGTGCACTGACCTCGCAGTTGATCGACAATCACGCCGGTGGGGCAGGAGGCGCCGGCCGAGATTTCGGTGGTGGCCTGTTCGAGGCGGAGGCGCGTTGGTGTGCCGCACAAGAGTGGGCGACGGCGGCCGATGACGTCATGTGGCGTCGCACCCGATGCGGCGTGCGGATGACGCCCGCGCAGCGGGCTGCATTCACCGGGTGGTGGAGCGCTCAGCCTTTTGGCTGAGCCCGGCGTTCGAGCAGCTCGATCCGCTTCTGAAGACGGGAATAATCGTCCCGCAATATATCCACAGCCGACGCGAACGCCGCGGACGCCGCCGGGCGGATCAACATCTGCGCTTCGTCGGCGACGTATTCGGAACCTGCGTTGGCGAACCGGTTCGCCAGATCGCCGCCGGCGGACAACATCGAGCGGGCGCCGCCGACGACGCGCTCAGCCGCCACATCGCCGACCACGCGGCTGAGGTCTTCGGCGGCATCCCAGCGCAGCGAACGCAGCACCTGTCCGAGCGTTTCGGCCAGCGCGGCGTCACCTTCGATGCGTGCCTCGCGTAAAACACCTTCGCCCTGGTGCGGCAGACGCAGCAGCGCATCGGCGGGCAAACGCAGCGTGACGGACGGGGTACTTTCAGCCGACACGGCCAGCGTGCCGTCAGGTGCGATGGCGAACGCCACAGCGATCTCTCCGGCCGCCAGCCGCGCGTGGCGGCCGGCATGCCGGGACAGTCTTTCCCGCGCGCCGGGCGTCTGGGCCAGCAGGTGATTGAGCACCTTCAGTGCGGTCGCAGCGAGCAGCGCGCTCATCCCGCTCATTCCATCTGCTGGATGCCGGCGATGAGCCAGCCGCGGTCGCCCGACACCGGCTTGGACAGGTGCCACACCTCATCGAACGATTCCGGCGACGCATCCGCCTGCTCGCGGATCAGGCCGTAGAAGCGCACGCTGGCGACGTACTGCGTGTCTTCGGTGCTGACATCAAGCAGCACGGCTTCGACCTGCACCACATCGGTGGATTGCGGCTCGCTGCCGCGCTCCTGGATCTGCATGCGGATTTCGGCGAACACTTCCGGCGTAGTGAAACTGCGGATGTCTTCGACGTCACCGGCGTCGTTTGCGGCCTGGAGGCGCACGAAGTTCAGCTTGGCCTGGCGCAGGAAACCGGCCACGTCGAAATCGGCCGGAATGTGCGCCGGCAAGGTTGTCGCTGGGGTCGCTGCGGCAGACCCGGCGGCGGGTGCGTCGAAGGGCTGAGCTTGCGGCGGCACGTAGGCCGGGCGTCCGGCGGCTGCCCCCGCGTACTGCATGCCCTGCTGCGGAGCCGGCGACTTGCGACGGGCGAACATGCGCCACAGCACCAAGGCGCCGACGACCAGCAGCGCAATCATCATGAAGGACGCGAGTTCTTCCCCGAACCCGAGGTGCGACGCCAGTGCGGCCAGACCGATACCGGCGGCCAGGCCGGCCAGCGGCCCCATCCAGGAACGCTTGGCAGGCTGAGCTGCGGCGCCGGCGGCCGCCGCACCCGATTGCTGCGTCGCCGACGACGTGTTCTGTGCCGGCGCAGGCGTGGCGTCGCGCTTCATCACCGACGAATCGCGCTGCGATCCGAACGACTTGCTGCCGCCGAGCCGCTTGGCTTCGGCTTCGTAAGTCATGCCGCCGAAACCGACGACGGTGGCAAAAAGCATCAGCAGGAACTTCTTCATTCTGTTGTCTCCTCGGGTAAGGCGTGAAAACGGTGCCTTTCCGGCCTCCGGATCATCGCCCAAAAATTAGCACACTAACAGACCGCGGGATACGCGGAAGGTTCTGTTCTTTCACGACGGATGGCTGTGGGCGTGCAGGCGTTCAGAGCTTGAAGCCGCGGTGCAGCGCGACCACACCGGCACTCAAGTTGAAGTACTCGACCCGGCCCAGGCCGGCGTCACGCATCATTCCCGCCAGCGTGTCCTGGTCAGGGTGCATGCGGATCGACTCCGCAAGATAGCGATAGCTTGCTTCGTCCTTCGCCACCTGCCGGCCCAGCCAGGGCAGCACCTTGAACGAATAAACGTCGTACATCTTCTCCAGCGGCTTGGCGACACGCGAAAACTCCAGCACCAGCGCGCGGCCGCCAGGCTTGAGCACGCGCCGGAACTCGGCCAGCGCGCGATCCTTGTGCGTCATGTTGCGCAGACCGAAGGCAACCGTGACGCAATCGAAGTGGTTGTCCGGGAAGGGCAGCTTTTCGGCGTCACACAGCAGACTGGGCAGCAGCAGGCCGGCATTGGTCAGCCGGTCGCGACCTTCGCGCAGCATGTCCGGATTGATGTCGGTGTGCCAGACCTCGCCTGTTTCGCCGGCACGCCTGGCATGCGCAATGGTCAGGTCACCAGTGCCGGCTGCGACGTCGAGCACACGCTGGCCCGGGCGAACGCCGGCCATCTGGATGGCGAACGCCTTCCAGCCGCGGTGCAGGCCGCCGGACATCAGGTCGTTCATGATGTCGTAGCGCCGCGCGACAGACGAAAACACGCTGGACACGCGCTTTGCCTTCGCGGCTTCGGCGACGCGCTCGAATCCGAAATCGGTGGACGGTTCGCTCATGCTTCGCTCAATGAGAGTGGCCGCAGCCGCCTGTGCCGCAGCCCCCCTTGGCTGCGGGCGGCGGCGTCAGCGCGGGATCGCGGCTGGCGCCGGCCGCATCAAGGCGGGCAAGATAGTCGGACCACAGTGCTTCCTGGTTCTCGCCCAGCAGATAAAGATAATCCCAGGAGTAGATTCCACTGTCGTGGCCGTCGGAAAACACAGGTTTCACCGCATACGAGCCGACCGGTTCTACGCGCGTGATGTCGATGTCGCGCTTGCCGACCTGCAGCGTTTCCTGCCCCGGTCCGTGGCCACGCACCTCGGCCGATGGCGAGCACACGCGGAGGAATTCGAAACTGAAGCTGAAGTGCCGGCCATTGTCGAAACTGACGTCCATCAGCTTCGATTTCTGCTGCACTTTTATTTCCGTGGGAATCGGGGTGCCCTTGTCCAGACCGGCCATGGTTTTCTGCATTCGATACGAAGAACGCCGATGATACCGCGCGCCGCCCGCACTGCCTGCGTGAACGCGCCGATAGCGGGCAGGCGCTGTCACTAAATCGTCATCGTACTGAAATAGACTTCGCAGCGATCCATCACCGGAACGACCTTCATCGTCATGGCCCGCATACTCGTTGTCGAGGACGAACCGTCCATTCAGGAACTGATCAGCGTGACCCTCACGCGCACTGGCCATGATCCGCTGCGCGCGCTCGACGCGGAAACCGCACTGCGGCTGATGCAGGCCGAACTGCCTGATCTGGTGCTGCTCGACTGGATGTTGCCCGGGCAAAGCGGCATTGATCTTGCAAGAAGGTTGCGCAGCGATGAACGTACGCGCGGCGTGCCCATCATCATGCTGACTGCGCGCGGCGACGAACAGTCCAAGGTTACGGGGCTGGAAACCGGTGCCGACGACTACGTCACCAAGCCTTTCTCGCCGCGCGAACTGGCTGCCCGAATCAAGGCAGTGCTGCGCCGCCAGAAGCCGCAGGCCACCGAAGACCCGGTCGAGATCGAAGGTCTGCGCCTTGACCCCGCGACCCATCGTGTCACGGCGCGCGGCGCGGCCGTCATGCTCGGCCCGACCGAATTCCGCCTGCTGCACTTCTTCATGACACACGCGGAGCGTGTGCATTCGCGCGCCCAGCTGCTCGACAGCGTGTGGGGCGATCACGTGTTCGTAGAGGAACGCACCGTGGATGTGCATATCCGTCGCCTGCGCAGCGTGCTCGAAGCGAGCGGCCACGACGCATTGATCCAGACCGTGCGCGGCAGCGGCTACAGACTTTCCTGCCAGAAAGAATAGCGCGCGATAATCCGCGAATGAACGGATCGGCCCGCCATGCGTGAATTCTGGTTTCGCGTCCTGCTGCGCGCAGCGCTGGTCGGCGCCTGCGTGCTCACCGGGCTGGTCGCCGGGTCAGTCGTGTTCGGACTGGCGCTGGCGGTGCTACTGCTGCTGGCGGGAAGCCTGCGCGACCAGTACGAAATCGGCCGCTTCGATCACTGGCTCAACTCGACTGTCGATACCGCGCTGCCCGATGGCGCCGGTCAGTGGGAATTCCTGTTTGCCAAGCTGGCCAGGCGCGAGCGCAACGCACGACAGTTGCGCGAAGACCTGCGCAGCCGGCTGGAGCGCATGCGCGAAGCCAGTCGCGCAATGCCGGACGGCACGCTGATCATGTCCCGCGACGAGGTGATCGAGTGGCTGAATCCGATGGCCGAGCAGCATCTCGGACTTGACGGGCAGCGCGATATCGGAAGTTCGCTGCTGAACCTGCTGCGTCAGCCGGAGTTCGCCAGCTACCTGCAGTCGGGTGACTATGCCGATTCCCTGTCAATGCCTTCGCCGCGCCAGCCCGGCCGCACGCTGCAGATCCGCGTGGTGGCCTTTGGCGACGAGCAGAAGTTGCTGCTGTCGCGCGACATCACGCAACTCGAAAAGCTTGAAACAATGCGGCGCGACTTCGTTGCCAACGTGTCCCACGAAATGAAGACCCCGCTCACGGTGATTCACGGCTTCCTCGAAACGCTGGAGGACGCGCTGCCCGAACTGCCGCACGAGCAAGCGCTGTCCTTCATCGCAATGGCGCAGCAGCAGTCGGTGCGCATGCAGCGTCTGGTTGATGACCTGCTGACGCTGTCGGCGCTGGAAACCGATGCGCCGATGCCGGAAGAAGCGGTCGACATGCGCAATCTGCTCGACATTGTGATGATCGAAACACGTGCGCTGTCAGGTGGGCGGCACGAGGTGCTGCTCGAGCTGGACAGCCCGCCCGGCGCGCTCACCGGTTGCGCGCGCGATCTGCGCAGCGCGCTTGGCAATCTGGCCAGCAACGCGGTGCGCTACACGCCGGATGGCGGTCGGGTGCGACTGGGCTGGACGGTGGTGGACGGCTGCGGTGTGTTTTCGGTCGAAGACAACGGGATCGGCATCGATGCGCAGCACATTCCGCGCCTGACCGAACGCTTCTACCGTGTCGATCGTGGCCGGTCGCGCGAAACAGGCGGTACCGGTCTGGGCCTCGCCATCGTCAAGCACGTGCTCGAACGCCACCAGGCGACGCTGAATGTCGTCAGTGAACCGGGCAAGGGCAGCTGCTTCACCGTTCGCTTTCCGGCCCGGCGCACATTGAGGCCGGCGCAGGCTGTGGCAGCCTAGGTTTTCGCAGGGCTCGCCCGCGCGAATCGTACCGCCGGCTACTTTGCCAGTTCGCTGAATGCCACCCGTTCGTAGTTGATGCCGAAGGTATTCAGTCGGGTCAGGGTCACACCGAGCACACTGTCGTTCAGATAGATTTCCAGCGTGCGGTCCTGCTGGAACCAGCCGCGTGGCACGACCAGCGTGGCTTCCTCGCCCATCACCTGTACCGACGGCAGTAGAAAGGCACGAATGAAGCGCTCGGCGGGCGCACCGTCTTCGGCCTTGGGCCGTATTGCGATGGCGCGTGGCGTACCAGGCAGCACATGCAGCCCGACCAGCAGTCGGGCGTCGGCTTCGACCATCAACCAGGATACGCGCGCCAGTCGCCAGTGCTCTGCGTCAGGGCCGAACACGGCCACGATCTGCGCGTGCTCGACCGGACCGGTGTCCGGTGGCGCGCGCAGGCGATAGCCCATCACACTGTGGTCGAGCATGGCCCAGCGCTGGGTCGGGTAGTGCGCCCGCGCGCTGGCCTGCCGTACCGCCAGACCGGCACCATCGTGGGCGCGTTCGCCAAAGGTGGCGATGTCGATGAAATCGCTGTGGCTGTAGATGCGGGCCGGCGGTGGCTGGACGAATTCGCTGCCGCTGATCAGGAAGTGCATGGCATCGAAGCCGAGGGCGATATCGATGTCGCCGGAACCGACACGCCGCTGGAAGCGGCGTGGATTGGCGGCGTGGCACCACGGCTTGTACAGCAGCAGCAACAGGCGACCCGCTGAAACCGGGTGGCAATCGGCGCCCAGGCCCAGATGTTCCGGTGACAGGCCTTGCTTGAGCCCCGCCACGACGCGCTCGATCTCGCTGGCCAGCCGCGCCGAGCCGAGCCGGCGCAGCGATGGCGCGCGGGCGAAAACCTCCAGCGGCTTGGCACCGTTGTCGCGGTTGAGGTCGATGGCATAGGTCTTGGCGTCTGTGCCACCGAACACCGGCATGATTTCGGTCAGGCTGGCGTACTGGTCAGCCCATCGGCACACCCATTCGAACTCGCGCGGACTGCGGCCGTACGGGTTCGACAGGTCGATCAGCAGCACGCAGCAGTAGGATTCGGCCGCGCTCTGTGGATAGCCGCCTTCCTTCAGGCTGTCAGCCACCGGCTGCGTGGCGAATCCCCATTCGTCGGCCGTGCTGAAGTAGCCATGCAGTTCCAGCCACATGCCGCGCGGAATGGTCCGCCGGGCGCGAAAATACTCGATCACCGCCCGGCCGGCATACAGCACGCAGCGTTGGCAGACCAGCGCGAGCTGTGTGTCGGACAGTGGATGCACGCCGGTCTGCTCGGCCGCCTGGGCATAGGCCTGTGCCATGCCCAGCCACAGCGCAACCACCTGGCGCAGCACCGGGTCTTCGGCGCCGCCCGGAATCACCGGCCGGCTGCTGTAGCGCACCGCCAGGCTTTCCTGCAGGAAATGCAGCGGTGCCCGCATGGCTTCGAGCACGTCGAGGTAATCCGGGCTGCGCGGCGGAGTCTGCCGAAGACCATACAGCAGCCGGGTCAGCGTGTCGCGCACCCGCGGAACATTGGTCAGCGGCAATTCGGCGATCAATGCCTTGCACTCGCGAGCATCGCGGTAGTTCAGCGTGCCCGGCAGCGGTGGAATGTCGTTCATGCTGCGGGCTCGATGCGCGCGAGGTCGAAATCGGCGCCGCGCTCCAGCGATTCAACGAGCCGTACACGACGCCGGCCTGCGTCTCCCGACAGCAGGATGTCGCGCGACTTGCGATACCAGCCTGACGGCAGCGCCACGCATTCCGGTTGGCCGATGCGCTCGACGGCCGGCACCAGCAGTCCGTGCCCCTGATGTTCGCCCTGGCCGTCGGGCGCGCGGGCGAGCCCGACCGGCTCGGGAGTGCCGGCGAGCAGGCTGATGCCAATCTGCAGTTCGACGCCATTCGCCATGACCCAGCAAATGTAGGCCAGCATGAACTGGCTGGCATTGTCCGGTCGTACTGCCAGCAACATGCCGTTGCTCACGCGCATGCCGTCGCCGCCGATGCGACGGTCCAGCCGCAGACCGGTGGCACTGTCGTCCAGAATGCGCCAGTCTTCGACCAGATAACCGGTGGCGGTGGTGACCGGCGCGCTGGCGGATTGCAGTACGTCAAGCGCAGGGGCGCCGCCGCCAAAAAACTGCTGCACTGCCTGCATGCCGACGACCACCGTTGCGTTCTGCTGCAGCGGTCGCCTCGGTTCGGCGCGCGTCAGGCCACCGCGGCAGCAGTGCGTGTGCAGATGGCGCAGCAGCCGGTCTGCCTGGGCCGGGCTTAGTTCGTCGCCCAGACGCAGCGCGACCGGTGTCTCACCCTGCGCAAGCAGCCCCATGCGCTTGCGGATGCCGTGCGAGAACTCGTCAAGTACCAGCCAGCGCAGCGAGCTTTCACGTTGTGCTGCCCGCGCGATTGCTTCGTCGCTCGACAGATCGAGCATCAGCGGTGGCAGCGCGCACTGATGGATCGCGCTGTCGAGCAGCGCCACCTTGCCCGACCACTTGCCGAGCCAGCGGTACAGCATGCGCAACTGGCGGTGCGTCAGGCCGAACGGGCTGGCGGTGTGCATCAGCACGCACAGCACATAGGCGGCGCGCACGCTGGTGGGGCGTTCATCGTTCAGCGTGTCGTCCTGGATCTTGCGTTCGGCCGCCCCGAGCTTTTCTGCTGCTTCGTAGCAGGCATGAGTGCGCCGCCAGTAGCCGGTCGGCGGCAGATGGGCCGCGCGCATCGCATCGAGCTGCATCTGTGACAGCGCGCTGAGCGCGCGATGTGCAATCAGCCCGACCTGCCCTGCGACGCCGCCGTCGCCATCGAGTGCAGCAGCCAGGCAATGCAGATAGGCCGTGGCCAGCGCATCCCACATCGCTTGATTGGCATCGAACGCTGAGCGCTCGGCGGCCGACAAAGGCAGCGGCCGGCCGACAAAGCGGCCCGACGCGCCGGCTTGCGCATGCAGCACGGCCTCGCGCAATTCCTCGATCACGCGCAAACGCTCGCCCGCTGTCATGCGATAACGGTTCAGCAGGTTGATCTGGCCGAGCAGGCTGGCCTGGGCGTTCAGCGGCTGCGTGCTGTCGAACTGCTGCAGCCAGTCGCGCGCCGCCCGGGCCGTGGCGAGCTCGGGCGGGTGCGTCGGTGCAGTGGCAGGCAGGGCGAAGGCGTGCATTGAAGTCACGGGTGACGGTTGCGACAGCATCGATTCTATGTGCCCGCGGCGGTTTGCGCGCAGGCGGTCCGGCCGGCGTAACCTTTTTTGTGGACCGGCTGTCTCCGATTGGCGTATCCGCCCGTACATGTGGGCAGGTGCGTCGACAAGCGCGCCGCCCACCCATCCAACGCACGGAGTTCATCATGTTCAAATACATCGCCCGCTTCGCCCTGTTCGCCGCTGTTTGCTCTGCCGCATACGCCCAGCCGGTCGTCGGCAAGGAAGGCGTACTGACCGACGCCGCTGGTCGCGTGCTGTATGTCTTCGACAAGGACAGCGCTGGCCAGAGCGCCTGCTACGACAAATGCGCCGCGCTGTGGCCGCCGTTTGCCGCGGCGCCCGAGGCGGCGGCGACGGCCGACTACACGCTGGTGAGCCGTAACGACGGCAGCCGGCAGTGGGCCTTCCGCGGCAAGCCCTTGTACTACTACGTGGCCGATACCGAACCGGGCCAGACCACAGGCGACGGGCGCGGCGGCGTCTGGCACGTCGTGCGCGGCGGTGCTGAGCAAGCGGCCGGCACACCCGGCTACAGCCCGAAGGGGTATTGATGCCCGTGGTCTGCTGCGCCATGCGCATGTGCGTGGCATCATGCGGCGATGGTCGACTCCGCCCAGCTTGAAAGGCTTCTTGCGCGCACCGCCTTGCGCGACCGCGAAGCCTTTCGCCACCTGTACGAAGCCTGCGCGCCGCAGTTGCTGGGGGTCGCGCTGCGCCTTCTGCGGCGGCGCGATCTGGCCGAGGACGTGTTGCAGGATGCCTTCACCAGCGTCTGGCACCGCGCCGACAGCTATCGCCCCGGGGCCAGCCAGCCGATGACCTGGCTCACGTCGGTGGTGCGCAACCGCGCCCTTGATGTGCTGCGCGCCGAATCGCTCCGCCGGGCCGAATCGCTCGATGCCGGCGACGAGGAGGACGACGCTCCCGGCTCCGGCGCGTTGCGCGACGACCGTCCCAATCCGCTCGGCCTGCTGGAGCAGGCGGCCGATGCGCTGCACCTGCGCCGCTGCCTCGATGACATCGACGGGCCGCAGCGCCAGTGTCTGGCGCTGGCCTACTACCACGGCCTGTCGCATTCCGAACTGGCCGAGCACCTGGGTTCGCCGATCGGCAGCGTCAAGGTGTGGCTGCGCCGCGGCATCGATCGCATGCGCCGCTGCATGGAGCACCTGGCATGAAGTACGACAGTCCCGAACTGCTCGACCGTCTGGCCGCCGCCTACGTGGTCGGCTCGCTGGGGGCGCTCCAGCGTCGCCGCTTCGAGCGGCTGGTGCGCGAAAGCGTCGCGGCGGCACAGGCACTGCGGGTGTGGGAGACGCGCAGTGCGGCGCTGTCGGCCGTGCTGCCGCCGGTGCGGCCGGCGCCGGCGGTGTGGACGGAAATCGAGCGGCGGATCGGTGTCGCACCGCGTGCCCGCACCGGTCGCCGCTGGGCCGACTGGCTGCGCCCGGTGCTCGGCTTCGCCTTCGGCCTGCTGCTGACCGTCGGCGTGGTGCGCCTGCAGCCGGACTGGATCGTGCCGTCCGACCTGCCGCCGCAGGCGGTGCTGCCGGCCAGCTATGTCGGTCTGCTGCTCGATGCGTCCGGACGGCCCGCGCTGCTCGCGTCGTCGCGCCGTCACGGTACGCAGCTGGGCATCAAGCTGCTGCAGCCGGTGACTGTGCCGGCCGGCCGCGTGCTTGTGCTATGGGCATTGCCGAAGGACGGTGCCCCCTTCGTGGTCGGCGAGCTCGGCCCCGATGCCAAGCAGGTGATCACGATGCGCGGTACCTCCGAGCAACTGCTGACGACGGTGACCGAACTGGCGGTGTCGGACGAAGAGCCCGGCTTCAGCGGCGATCGCCCCAGCGCCGGTTTCCTGCTGCGCGGCCACTGCGTGAAGCTCTGGTAACAAGGGGCCTGCAGGAATTTCGTCGCCCGGCTGTCTCCGATCGACGCGCTGCTCCGTATATGACGACTGAAGGCTTCGACCTTCTTCTTCATTCACTTTCCGGAGTTCATCATGATCCATTCAATGCCCTTCCTGCGCCGCGCCGCGGCGGTGACCGCGCTGTCCGTCCTACCGGCCGTTCCGGCCTTCGCCGCCACCGCGGACCTCGGCACTCTGATCGCCGGCCAGCAGTTCAGCTTCGAGCAGCAGCTCGACAGCTTCAGCGACAGCTTCAGCTTCACGGTCGGCGAACCGGTCGATTTCGTGCTCGACTTCTCCAACCTGGGGCTGGGGTCGCGCGCGTCGCTATCGGTATTTCTCAACGGCAATGAAATCGTCGGCACCTTCGGCCGCAACCTCACCTTCGCCTGGGGGCCTTTCGGCTCGCCCTTCCCGTTCGCCTCCGGCACCGAGTTCCTGGTGACGGTCAGCGGCACCGACAACACGCTGGCCGACGCGAGCTATCGCCTCGGCCTGACGGCGCCGGTGCCCGAGCCGGCGAGCGCGGCGATGATGCTGGCCGGGCTGGTGGCAGTCGGCGCGGTGGCGCGGCGCCGGCTGGCGGCGCGCTGAATCAGCTGGCGGTCGGGCGCACGCACCAGAGCAGGCGTGCGGTGTCGCCCGCTTCGCCACACAGCACCGCGTTCTGCCCGAAGGCCGCCCCGATCCGCATGGCTTCTTCCGGGCTGAGGCCGGCGCACAGCAGCGCCGGTTCGGTCCAGCCGGCGACGCCGTCGTCCGGCCAATTCATCGCTTCGCACACCGGCAGGCCGCGCTGTACCAGCAGCGCGCGCAAGGCGGTGTGCGCGGCATGGTTGGCATCTTTTTCACAGCGCGACGACCACGGATTGGCAGCGGAAATGACCGCCCAGCGGGTCTGTCCGTGTTCGGCCAGCCAGTGCTCGAGCAGCGCTTCAGGCGTGCCGATGCGCAGCGTGGCAGGACCGCCGGGCAGGTCGGCCGCATACGCGGTGTGTTCGTAGGCCGTGACCAGCTCGGGCGTCACGGCTACCGTCGGCAGCCCCAGCCGCGCCAGCAGCGTGGCGCGCCACAGCGCGGCGGGTATCCGCGGGCGGGCCGCGCCTTCGCGCTGCTTCGCACTCCAGACCGACCCCGGAAAATGCGCGTCGTCCGGCCAGCGGGCGATGACGTGCCAGTGCAGGTGCGGCACCATGTTGCCGAGGCTGCCCAGATTGATTTTGTCCGGCTGGGCGATTTCGCGCACGGCGCGCTCGACCTGCCACACGACCTCCATCACGTGCTGGCGGTCGGCGTCGGTCAGATCGGTCATTTCGCGCACATGCGCATTCCAGATCACGCGCAGGAAGGCCGGATGGTCGGCATCGCGTGCATCGATGATGCGCAGTCGCTCGTCGCGCCACAGCCAGTGATGGCCCGGCGCATCGCCGCAGATCGGGCAGCTGCTGGACATCTCAGTCGCTCCAACGCACGTTGCGCAACTCACAACGCATGAAACGGCGTCGCGCCGCCCGAAGGGCGAGCGTAGCCCCCTCGGCGGGGGGTGAAGCAGGGGTTTCGCGGCGCTTGCGCCGAGCCGGCTGAACGGACCGGCTGCGCAATGCCGGACCTCGTGCCAAGGGGTTTCGCGGCGCCTGCGCCGCGCCTGCCGAACGGGGCGGCTGAACAAAGCCGCCCCTGTGCGAACGAAGTGAGCGTGGGGGCTTCATCTCAATCTTCGATGCCCTGGCTGGCGAGGTATTCCTCGTAGCCGCCGCGGTAGTCGGTGATCTGTCCATCGGCGCGCATTTCCAGCACGCGCGTGGCCAGCGTCGACACGAAGGCGCGATCGTGCGACACGAAGAACAGCGTGCCTTCGAAAGCGTCCAGACCGGCATTCAGCGACTCGATCGATTCCATGTCCATGTGATTGGTCGGCTCGTCGAGCAGCAGCACATTCTTCCGCTGCAGCATCAGCCGGCCGAACATCATGCGGCCCTGTTCGCCGCCGGACAGCACGCGCACCTTCTTCTTCACGTCTTCGCCGCCGAACAGCAGCCGGCCGAGCGTGCCGCGGATCAGCGTGATCGCATCATCGCCCTCGTAACCGCCTTCGCGCACATAGCCGCTGATCCAGTCGGTCAGATTCAGGTCGCTGTCGAAATCGGCCGAATGGTCCTGCGCGAAATAGCCCAGCCGGGCCTTCTCCGCCCACTTGATCGCGCCGTGCTGCGGCGTCAGTTCGCCCACCAGCAGCTTGAGGAAGGTAGTCTTGCCGACACCGTTCTCGCCGATGATGGCGACGCGGTCGCCGCCGTCGAAGGTTGCGGTGAAGCCTTTCAGAATCTGCGGGCCGCCCTCGTAGCCGAACACCACGTTCTCCAGTTCGACTGCCTGACGGTGCAGTTTTTCCTTCGGGTCGTACTCGAAGCGTATCCAGGGATACTGGCGCGAGCTCGGCTTGAATTCCTCGATCTTGATCTTGTCGATCATCTTCAGGCGCGACGTGGCCTGCTTGGACTTGGACGCATTGGCCGAGAAGCGGCGCACGAAGCTCTGCAGGTCGGCCACGCGTTCCTTCGCCTTGGCGTTCGCCGCGGCAACCCGCTCGCGCGCCTGCGTCGAGGCCTCGATGTAGTCGTCCCAGGTGCCCGGATAGACGCGGATGGTCGCGTAGTCCAGGTCGGCCATATGGGTGCACACCTGGTTCAGGAAGTGACGGTCGTGGCTGATGATGATCATCGTGCTGTTGCGCTCGTTCAGCACATGTTCGAGCCAGCGGATGGTGTTGATGTCCAGGTTGTTGGTCGGTTCGTCGAGCAGCAGTACATCAGGGTTGGCGAACAGCGCCTGGCACAGCAGCACGCGCAGCTTCCAGCCGGGCGCGACTTCGCGCATCGGTCCGGTGTGCTGTTCGGTCGGGATGCCGACCCCGAGCAACAGCTCGCCCGCGCGCGCCTCGGCCGTGTAGCCGTCGTATTCGGCGAATTCGCCTTCGAGTTCGGCGGCGCGCATGTAGTCCTCTTCGGTCGCGTCGGGGTTCGCGTAGAGGGCGTCCTTCTCCTGCATGCAGGCCCACATTTCCGCATGACCCATCATGACCACGTCGATCACCCGCAGATCTTCGAAGGCGAACTGGTCCTGGCGAAGGAAGGCCATCCGCTCGTGCGGATCGAGCACGACGTTGCCGGCGGTCGGTTCGAGCACGCCGGCGAGAATCTTCATGAAGGTCGACTTGCCGGCGCCATTGGCGCCGATCAGCCCGTAGCGGAAGCCGCCGCCGAACTTGATGCTGACGTTGTCGAACAGCGGCTTGGCACCGAACTGCATGGTGATGTTGGAAGCGGACAGCATGGCACTCACGGAAAGTTGAACGCGCGGATGCGCAAGAGGCGGGATTGTACCGGAGCGCACCGGGCAGCCGTCCGGGTCGGCGCGCTCCCGAGGTGACAGGGGGAGCTGCGGGGGTACAATTCGCGGCCTGAATTTCAATGCGGATCGCGACCGCCCAACGCCCATGGTGCCTCATCTGACCACCGCGCTCACCGGCCCGCTGCTTGCGCTGGAGCGCTGTTTCCTGGAACGCCAGACCGACATCGAACAGTGGTTCCGTTCGCAGTGGCTGGAGCATTCGCCACCCTTCTATGCCTCGGTCGATCTGCGCAACGCCGGCTTCAAGCTGGCGCCGGTCGACACCAATCTGTTTCCCGGCGGCTTCAACAACCTCAACGCCGCCTTCCTGCCGCTGTGCGTGCAGGCGACGATGACGGCGATAGAAAAGCTGTGTCCGGAAGCGCGTAACCTCCTGCTGGTGCCCGAAAACCACACCCGCAACCTGTTCTACCTGCGCAATGTGGCCCGGCTCGCGCACATCCTCAAGCTGGCCGGGCTGCACGTACGCATCGGCAGTGTGCTGCCGGACATCACGGAGCCGACCACGCTGGACCTCGGCGACGGTCAGAGTCTGCTGCTCGAACCCTTGATCCGCCTGCCGGGCGGGCGTCGCATCGGCGTCGAAGGTTTCGATCCGTGCGCCATCCTGCTCAACAACGACCTGTCGGCCGGCGTGCCGGCGGTGCTCAAGGACGTACGCGAACAGACCGTCATCCCACCGCTGCATGCCGGCTGGACGACCCGTCGCAAGTCGCAGCACTTCGAAGCCTACAGCGAAGTGTCGCGCAGCTTTGCGTCGGTCATGGGCATCGACCCCTGGCTCATCGATCCGATGTTCGATGTCTGCCACGACATCAACTTCCATGAGCGCAGCGGCGAAGAGTGTCTGGCGACACGGGTCGGCGCGCTGCTGGCGCGCATCCGCGACAAGTACGCCCAGCACAACATCGACCATGACCCCTTCGTCATCGTGAAGGCGGATGCCGGCACCTACGGCATGGGCATCATGACGGTGCGCGATCCGTCCGAAATCGTCGGCCTGAACCGCAAGCAGCGCAACAAGATGGCTGTCATCAAGGAAGGTATGGAAGTCAGTTCCGTGCTGATCCAGGAAGGCGTTCCCACCTTCGAGACCGTGGATGGCGGCGTCGCAGAACCGGTGGTGTACATGATGGACCGCTATGTCGTCGGCGGTTTCTACCGCGTGCATGCAGAGCGCGGTCGCGACGAGAACCTGAACGCGCCCGGCATGCACTTCAAGCCGCTGGCGTTCGAATCCTGCTGCACGATGCCCGACCCGGGCTGCGAGCCGGATGCGCCGCCCAACCGGTTCTACGCGTATGGTGTGGTGGCGCGTCTTGCGCTGCTGGCCGCCAGCATCGAACTCGACCGCTCCCTGCCGCTCGACGGCGAGGATGAAGCCGTCGAAGCGGAATTGCGCGGCTGATCATGCAATTCGCCTTCATCGTCGATCCGCTCGACGCGCTCAAGCCGGTCAAGGATTCCAGCATCGCCATGATGCGCGAGGCGGCGCGCCGCGGCCACGAGATCTGGACCGTGCAGCGCGAGGTGCTGAGCCTGTCCGGCAGCGAGCTGTCGGCGAGCGCCCTGCGCATCGATCTCGCGCAAGGCGACCAGCCCTGGTACAGCCCAGCCGAGGTCCGGACGCGCGTGCTGTGCGACTTCGACGCCGTGCTCATGCGCCAGGACCCGCCGTTCGACTTCGAGTACATCACCGCCACCTGGATGCTCGAACGTGCCGCCGCCGGTGGTGCGCGCGTGTTCAACCATCCGCGTGCGGTGCGTGACCACTCGGAAAAGGTATCGATCTGCGAGTTTCCCGAGCTGATCACGCCGACCCTGGTTACGCGCGACGTGGCGGCGATCAATGCCTTCATCGACCTGCATCGCGACAGCATCCTGAAACCGCTCGACGGCATGGGCGGTTCGCGCATCTTCCGCGTGCGCGCCGATGACCCGAACCGCAACGTCATCATCGAAACGCTGACCAGCGACGGCAGTGACACGCTTATGGCGCAGCGCTTCATCCCGGACATCGCGCAGGGCGACAAGCGCATCCTGCTGATCGACGGCGAGCCGGTGCCGTTCTGTCTCGCGCGCATCCCGAAGGCGGGTGAGACGCGCGGCAATCTGGCGGTCGGCGGGCGCGGCGTGGCGCAGCCACTGTCCGAAGCCGACTGGCGGATCGCCCGCGCGCTCGGCCCGGTGCTCGCCGCGCGCGGCCTGCTGCTGGTCGGGCTGGATGTGATCGGCGACCGGCTGACCGAAATCAATGTCACCAGCCCGACCTGTTTCGTGGAAATCACCGAACAGACGGGCTTCGATGTCGCCGCGATGTTCGTCGACGCGCTCGAACGTGCGGCAACGCGCTAGCGCTGTCTTTGCGCTGCTGTGGCTGTGCGTGCTGCTCGCGGGCTGCGCGCGCGATCCGGTCGAGCGGCAGGAATCCTTCGTGTTCGGTACCCGGGTCGAAGTCGTCGTCTACGGCGTCGACCGGGCGCAGGCGCGTGACGCGCTGGGCGAGGTACTGCGCGAATTCGACCGCCTGCACCGCCTGCTGCATGCCTGGCAGCCGTCGGAACTGACGCGCATCAATGCGGCCATCGCCGCCGGGCAGCCCGCCGACATCGATGACGAAATGGCGCAGTTGCTGGCCGATGTAAAGGCCACGGCGCTGCGCGGCGAAGACCTGTTCAATCCGGCCGCCGGCGCGCTGATCGCCGCCTGGGGGTTCCACGCCGACGAATTCCTGCCGCAGCGGCCCGATGCAGCGACGCTGTCGGCGTTGATCGCGGCGCGACCGCGCATGGCCGATGTCGACATCGACGCCGGGCCGGCCGGCGGTCATCGTCTGAGCAGCCGCAATGCCGCCGTTCAGTTCGACCTGGGCGGCTACGCCAAGGGCTACGCGCTCGACCGCGCAGCCGCGCTGCTGCGCGCGCGCGGCGTGCGCAATGCGTTGATCAATATCGGCGGCAATGTGATGGCGCTGGGCCGCAAGGGTGATCAGCCCTGGCGCGTCGGCATCCAGCACCCGCGCAAGTCCGAGGCGCTGGCCAGTGTCGAGCTGCGCGACGGCGAAGCCATCGGCACCTCGGGCGACTACCAGCGCTATTTCGAACTCGACGGCGAGCGGCTGTGCCATCTGATCGATCCGCGTGACGGCCAGCCGGTGCGCCACACGCAGTCGCTGACCGTGCTGATCCCGGCTGCGCCCGGTGCCGGTGCGCGCTCGGACGCGGACAGCAAGCCGCTGTTCATTGCCGGGCGCGACCACTGGCAGGCGCTGGCCGCGCGCGTGGGCGTCAGTCACGCGCTGCGCGTCGACCGGGACGGCAGCGTGGTCGCGACATCCGACATGCAGGCGCGGCTGCGCTGAGCGATCGGCGCAGCGCCGATTGCGCGGCCGCGGAACGTTTCGAATAAATCCGTCGCGTGGTGAAACCCGCTGGCGCGTTGCCGGTCCTCATGACGTCAAGTCAATCCCGAGCGCCATGACCGTTCATTTCAAAGGCAACAAGCAGTCGCTGCCCAGCCGGCCGTGTGTCGCCTGCGGCCGCGAAATGACCTGGCGCAAGTCCTGGGCGAAGAACTGGGAGCAGGTGAAGTACTGCTCCGACGCCTGCCGTCGCAAGGGCGTGTCGCATGGCTGAACTGCGTCATCTGGTACTTGTGCTGGGCGACCAGCTCGATGCGGATTCAGCCGCCTTCGAAGGTTTCGATCCGGCGTGCGATGCCGTGCTGATGATCGAGGCGGCCGGCGAATCGACCCGCGTCTGGAGTCACAAGGCGCGCAGCGCGCTGTTCCTGTCGGCGATGCGGCACTTCGCGCAGGACTTGCGCGCACGCGGCTGGACCGTGGATTACCGCGCGCTCGGCGACGACGCCGAAGCGACGCTGGTCGACATCCTCGCGGCTCGCCTCGCGCAGCACTGTCCGCGCAAGCTGGTGCTGGTCGAGCCCGGCGAATGGCGGCTGGAGCAGGCGATCCGTGCGCTGTGTTCGGACAGCGGGATGACGCTCGATCTGCGCGACGACCTGCACTTCATGATGTCGCGCCAGGGCTTCGCAGACTGGGCGCGCAAGTACAAGCAGCCGCGCATGGAGTTCTTCTACCGTCACATGCGCGAGCGCCACGCCGTGCTGATGGAGGGCGGCGAGCCGGCGGGCGGGCGCTGGAATTTCGACGCCGACAATCGCGCAGGCTTCGGCAAGCGCGGCCCCGGTCTCGTGCCGGAACCGCTCGCCTTTGCGCCCGATGACGTGACGCGCGACGTGATCGATCTGGTCGAAGCACGGTTTGCCGATCACCCGGGCTCGACGGCACACTTCGACTGGCCGGTCACCCGCGCAGACGCGCGGGCCGCCCTGCACGATTTCGTCGAGCACCGGCTCGAACTGTTCGGCCACCATCAGGACGCGATGTGGACCGGCCAGCCCTGGCTGTGGCACGCCCGCATCAGCGCGGCGATGAACCTGAAGCTGATCAATCCGCGCGAAGTGATCGCGGCGGCGGTCGAGGCGATGCGCCTGCACCGGCTGCCCCTGCAGTCGGTCGAGGGCTTCGTGCGCCAGGTGCTGGGCTGGCGCGAATTCATCCGCGGCATGTACTGGCTCGACATGCCCGATCTGCGCGCCGCCAACCACTTCGGCCACATGCGCGCACTGCCGCGCTGGTACTGGACCGGCGACACGCACATGCAGTGCATGCGCGCCGCCGTCGGCCAGACGCTGCAGTATGGCTACGCACATCACATCCAGCGGCTGATGGTGACCGGCCAGTTCGCGCTGCTGGCGGAGATCGAACCGCAGCAGGTCGAGGACTGGTATCTGGCGGTGTATGTCGATGCGGTCGAATGGGTCGAATTGCCGAACGTCGCCGGCATGACCCTGTATGCCAATGGCGGCCGCTTCACCAGCAAACCTTATGTGGCGAGCGGCGCCTACATCCAGCGCATGAGCAATTACTGCGACGGCTGCCGCTACAGGCCGGCCGAACGCACCGGTGAGCGCGCCTGTCCGGTCACCACGCTGTACTGGCACTTTCTCGACCGCCACGAGGCGGTCTTCGCCGGCAATCCGCGTACCGCGCTGATGGTGAAGAACCTGCAGCGCATCGGCGATGCGGAGCGCAGCGCGCTCCGCATCCGCGCGGCCGACATGCTGGACAATCTCGACCGGTTGTAGCGCCGGCTCAGTTCAGCCGTTCATTCGCCGCCACGCCCTGATGATAGGTTTCATAGACGATGACCGGCACGCCCAACGGACCCAGATGCTGCTCGACCAGCGGCTTCACATCGGCCCAGTCCATGCCGCCGACACCGGTGGCCAGTCTCGGCAGTGCAATGCTGGTGACGCCGGTTGAGCCTGCATAGCGCGCCAGCGCCTTCAACGCGTGGTTGACCGTTTCCAGCGTCGCCTTGCCAGGTCGCGCGGCCGGACCTTCGCCCACCATTTTCTGGGTCAGCAGGTTGAGGATGGTGCGTGTGCTGCCATCGCTGTCCACGCCAGCCCAGGACCATACCGTGCCGGCATCAAGATGCTGGCCGCGCTGCGCATGCCGGTAGTCGCGCGCCATCGACGGCCAGCGCTCGCGCAGCGCCAGCGCGAGACCGTGGTCGAAGTGTTCCTGCGGCGCAATGCCGTGCGCAATGACCTGAGCCTGGCTCAGCAGAATGTCGCCTGTTACGTATTGAATCATCAATCTTCCCCCTGAAAGCCGCGCGCAGCATGGATGTTGCGCGTCGGTTCCACAGTACGCGCCCGCTGCGTACAGCCTTTGATCGGGGTCAACGGGGTGACGGGCTCAGCGCGCAGGGGCGGGGACGAACAGCCGAAGGCCGGGCTGAAGGCGTGAGGGGTCGGGCACAAGGTCCGCGTTTGCGTCCGCAATGCGCGGCCAGAGCCGACCCTCGCCGTACATGCGCGTTGCGATGCCCCACAGCGAATCGCCACGCTGCACGTGGTAGGGCCAGCCGGGCAAGCCGGCGTCGTCTTCGGTCACCGGCACGGCCAGATACTCGCCGGCCAGCAGGAAATCGGGGTCCTTGATCAGGCGCAGTCCGGACATCATCCTGCTGGCGGCATTGTGGCGTTCGAGGATGAACGTCCATTCCCGAGCGTCACCGAGCAGCCGCTTCGCGATGCCCTCCAGCGTGTCGCCGCGGCGCACGGTGTACAGCGTCTCTCCCTCAAAGGCGCCAGCGGCAGGTTCGACCTTGCTATCGACGGCGAGATCGGGCGGCTCACCTGCACTGGCCGCCACATTACCCACCGACGCGGACAACTGCCCGAGCAGCGCGCCCTGCGCAGGGTCTGCGGCGCGCTGCGCCGCGTCCCACAGCAGAGCACTCAGGCGTTGTGCATCAGCACCGAGCGACGCCGCGTCGAGCGCGCCCGGATCGAGCTGCCGCAGTGCCTGCAGGGTGGCCACTGCCGCGACATCGTCGCCGGCCTCCAGTTGCGCGATGGCTCGGGCGACCGCAAGGCGGGCGCGCTCCGCCGGTGTTTCCGAGGGTGCGACCGGTCTGGCCGCCGGCGCTGCGCCGGCCAGCTCGCCCGGAGAGGGGGCGTGATCGGAGGCGCTGAATGTTAACAGGACGACCCCGATCACCAGCACCAGCAGCGCGATCAGCGCGCCATACAGCAGGGTACGGGACGAACGTGCGGCGATCGGTGCCGTCGCGGGTGCAGGCTCGGGCTCGCGGGCCGGCGCGGTCGGCGCAAGTCCGGGCGCGACTGACGGTGCAGCGAGGTCTGCCGCGGTCGATTCACGGATGACCGCCTCCGGTTCGGCGGCGGGCAGGGCTACCGGGATGGCGGGCGGAGCAACGGCCGGCGCAGCGGGGGTGGCAATCGCGAACAGCTGCCCATCCGGCGAGCGCATGTGCAGCGCCGGTGCGCCCCACTCGACCTCGTGACCGCGGGCGAACAGGAAGGCGCGTGCCGAGGTCAGTGCGGCATCTACCGGCTGGCCGGCGGCGAGGTAGCGATAGAAGTGGCGCGACAGCTCGACCGCGGCCTTGTCCGGAATCGCGAACTGCATCGCGATCACCGCCGGCACACCGCGCCGGATCAGCGTCTGCGCGATACCGCCGAATGGATCGACCGGCGACACCGCGCCACCCATGCAGCTGTTCAGGAACACCAGCCGCAGATTGGCCAGATGATTGCGCAACAGCACGCCGAGCCGGCGCCCGGTGAGCGGGTCGGGGGCGCGGTCCGGCGTGTCGCTTTCCAGCAGCAGCAGACCATCGCCGCCGTTGAAGTCGCCGTGGCCGATGAAATGCAGCACGTGCGGGCGCACTGTCAGCAGCGCCTCGTCCAGCCGCTCCAGGGTGGCGTTCTCCAGCCGCGTGATGCCGATCAGGCCGCGCTTGGTCAGCGGCGCCAGTGCCTGGTCGAGCCGCGCCAGTTCGTCGCCGATGCTCAATGGCGCCAGACCGCCTGGAGCAGCGAATGCGATCAGCACGCGCAGCGGCGGAGAAATGCTCAGCGTCGGCGTGGGTTCGTCGACGTCGAGCCAGCGCACCACAGGCTTCATCCGGTCGGAGAACAGGAAGTCGTCCTTTTCGGGGCTGTAAAGGAATTCCCAGGGCAGGCGGCCCAGTTCCGGCGTGTCGGTGGTGTCGATGACGAAGCGCAGGCCCTTGCCCTGTTGCGGATCGATGGCGCGCAGGCTTTGTTCGATGCCCGGCCGCAGGGTTGGTCCGAACAGTGCCTTGTACAGCAGCGTGCCCGCGTCGCGCGCCTGCGCGGCCGTGGGCAGACCATTGTGGGCAAGTGCGCCGGGGGGGCGCCGCAGGGTGTCGCCGACCGGCGCGCCGCGCATCGCGTCCTCAATCGCCGGTGCATCGATTGCGCAGTCGCCGCTGAATCCGTCGGCCGCTGGCGGGCTGTTGATGTCCACCGTGTAGCGGCCGGCCTCGGCATAGGAAAAGCGCACCTTCAGCGAGGCATAGGTGGGTGCGGCGTCGGGCATGTCGGGCGGGACCGCGTCCGCGGGGTCAACCGGTGCAGGGGACGGCAGCCGCTCGATGTCGGCCACCGCCAGCACGACCTCGGCCGCCAGATTGCCTTCCGGCACCAGTACGGTGACCGAGCCGAGATAGGGCGGCAGGGCGCTGAACGGCGTCGCTTCCGCCATGACCGGCAGCACGTGGCCGGCCGGGTCCGGCCAGCAGCGGCGGGCGATCTTGAGTTCGGTGCGGGTGTAGTGGCCTTCGGCGACCGCTGCCGGCGACAGCAGGAACACGAACAGGTCGCTGCTTTCGATGGCGCTGCGGATGCGGTCGTCGTAGTTCAGGCCGGCCGGCAGGTCTTCGCGGTCGAAGAACACGTCGTGTCCGGCGGCCTGCAGCGCGGCATTCACGCCTTCGGCACGCGAGCGGATTTCCGACGCGTAGGACAGGAAGATCTTCAACGGCTGGCTCCGGCGCTGCCCGACGACCGACCGGTCATCCGTTCTGGCAGGCGTGCCGAGTATAGACCGCGCGCCGCCCTGCGGCGCTTTGCGGGGCGTCAGTTTCCGGGTTCGGCCGGATCGTGGGCGGCTGCCGGGACTTCGAGGCCGGACACCGTGGCGTGCGTGGTTCTGGCCAGATGCTGGCGTGTATGGCCGTGCGTGGGCAGCGACGGCAGCAATTCGACCTGTGCCACGGTGCGCGGTGCGCGCGCGAGCCGGCACACCGACTGCCAGAAGGTGGTGTCGCCGATGTACAGGGCGGCTTCGGACAGCTCGCCGTGTGCGTCCAGGTAGCGCAGGCGGACCGGCTTGACCGCGCGGCCGGCGTCTATTGCCGCCTGGAACATCGCGGCGCGAAACGGCAGCACGCTGCGCCCGTCGGTCGTCGTGCCTTCCGGAAACACCATGACACTGCGGCCGCAGCTCAATGCGCTGACCAGCGTGTTGCGTACCTCGGCCGCCGAGTTGCGGCTGGTGCGCCGGATGAACACCGTTTCATTGCGCGCGACCAGCCAGCCCAGTACCGGCCAGCTGCGGATTTCGTCCTTGCAGACGAAGCCGAGCGGCGAAATCGCATTGATGACGAACACGTCCACCCAGGAAATGTGATTGCTCACCAGCAACTGACCCGGACGCGGCAAAGGTCCGCCGGCCTGCAGTTCGACGCCGAGCACGCGCAGCAGGCGGCGTGACCACTGCGCCTTGATCTTGCGCTGCGTGCGCGCCGACACCAGCGGATAGATCAGTGCCACGCGGGCGCAGCCGTCGGCCAGATGCACGGCCAGACGCGAAATGCGCCAACTCATGCGCAACCCGGCGCGCAGGCCGCGGTCGGAGGCGCTGCTGACGGGCTGACGGGCAGGCGGGCTTTCGAAGGTCAAGGCAGATGCGTCGAAGAAGTCGGCTGAGATATCGATCAGTGACATGGCGCGTGTCCTCGCATTCTGCCTGATGGTTTGACGAGGGTGCGCGGCTCAGGCAGCGCGCTGCACGAAGTGCCTGGCGTAGCGCGCGTCCAGCCGTGACAGGGTGAGCAGCAGCGGCAGGTCGGCCGTGTTGAAGTCCGGGTCCCAGGCCGGTTCGCCGCACACGTCGGCACCGGCGCGCAGATAGCCCTTGACCAGCGGCGGCACGACGCAGGCCGGGTGCGGTGTCAGTCTTTCCAGCGGCAGACGCACCTTCGGGAACACGCGGTACTCGGGAGGGGCCATGCGCTCGCTCAGGCTGTTGAATATAGCCGCCGCATTGTGACCGCCGTCAGCCATGCTGATGCTGGCGCAGCCGATCAGGTACTGGTAGCCGCCGTCGAGCAGATAGCGCGCGAGGCCGGACCACAGCAGCGCGATCACCGCGGCGTTGCTGCGGTAGTCCGGGTCGATGCAGGAGCGGCCGATCTCGACGATTTGCGAGCGCAGGTGGTCGAGTCGCCCGAGGTCGAATTCGGTTTCCGAGTAGTAGCCGCCGGTGCGACGTGCCGCGTCGGGCGCCAGGATGCGGTAACAGCCGACGATACGGCCGTTGTCGTCATCGCGCACGATGAGGTGGTCGCAGTGCGGATCGAAGCGGTCGCTGTCCACGCCGTGCGTCGGCGTGTCGAGCCGCGCGCCGAGTTCTTCGGCAAATACGCGCCAGCGCAGCTTCTGCGCCGCCAGGATTTCGGATTCGCAGTTCGCCAGCGTGACGCTGAGATTGCGCTGGGCACGCCGCTCGCGTGCGGTATCGACCTGAAGCATGCAGACGGTCTCCGTAAAGGGTCACCTTCACGATAGGTGCGCAGTGTTCAGGTGATATGACGCAGCGGCGACACGACGGTTACAGCGATACGGCCCCGGGCTGCATCAGGGTTGCTCGAGAAAGCGCAGCGCCAGCAGCGTGATGTCGTCGGCCTGGGCGTGTGCGCCGCAGAAGGCGCGCGTGGCGTCGCGCACTGCGCCGATGGTCTGCAGCGCGCTGCCGCGGGCCGCAGCGGTGACGGCGGCGAGCAGGCGCGCTTCACCGAACTGTTCGGCGGCATCGTTCTCCGCCTCGGTCACGCCATCGGTGTACAGCAGCAGCAGGTCGCCGCGCGCAAGCCGGGTTTCGCCGAGCGCGTAATCGATAGCCGGATCGATGCCGGCGATCGGGTTGCGCGGTACCTTGAGCAGCGAAGCCGGTTCGCCCTGTCGCGCGATGACAGGGCGCATGTGACCGGCATTGGCAAAGCGGAAGCTGCCGTTGCTGGTGTCGAGCAGGCCGATGAACAGGCTGGCGAACAGCAGGCGGTCGTTGTTCAGCGCCAGCTTGCGGTTGATGCGCTCCATCACGCGTTCGAGATGGCCCTTCTGGCCCTGCTTGCGGCCGGCTTCCGAGCGTACCGTAGTCAGCGTGCGCATCATCAGCAGCGCGGCCGGCATGCCTTTGCCGCACACGTCGCCGATGGCGACGAACAGGCGATTCTCGTCGATGAAGAAGGCATCGAAAAAATCGCCGCCTACTTCGCGCGCCTGCTGGATGGTCGCTTCACACTCAATTTCGAAGTGCTCGGGGAACAGCGGCGAGCGCATCGGCAGCATGCCGGTCTGGATTTCCTGCGCGGTGCGCATTTCCGACTGCAGCCGGTCGAGCAGCATGGAGTTTCGTACGCGGTCGATCACCTGCTGATTGGTCTTGCGCATGCGCGCCGCCATCATGCCCAGCAGATTGCGCGCGACGCGCGGCAGCGGCAGAAGCTCTGAGAAGAACTGGTGGGCATCGATCAGCAGCAGGCGGGTACCCGGCTCGGCCACGACCCAGGCGGAGGCCGGTTCGCCGTCGATGATGGACAGTTCGCCGGCACACTCGCCCGCCGCGATCACGCTGTAATCGCCGCCCTGTGGCGTATCGAGGTGCACGCGCAGCCGACCGGTCAATACCAGCGCCACATGTTCGTTCGATACGCCGGGCGCCAGCACGACGTACTCGTCCGGGTAGTCGCGCTGCGGACAGTGCGCGAGCAGACCTTCGATCAGTGCGTACGGCACGTCGCGGAACAGTTCGATGCGGGAAATGAAACCGAGTGCGCGTCGCTCGCCACCGCTGCGCCGATCCGCCGAAATACCCGCGCCATCGCCGGCGGTCAGCGGGAAGGCTGGGGCAGGGCGGCGCCGGCGCTCGATGCCGCGGCGGATCGGTGCCCGGCCCTGCGCCGGTCCGGCGCGGCCGGGCCGGGTCCATGCGAGCGTCAGCTGGTTGCGCGCGCCGACCCGCTCGTAGCTCACCTGATCGGCAAACTGGCGCACCAGATGCACGCCGAGGCCGCCTACGCTCGCTTCTTCCAGCGTGGCCGGCGCGACCGGGTCGGGCAGCGCGAGCGGGTCGAATTCGCAGCCGTCGTCGGCGATGACCAGCTTGACCGACTGCGGTTCGAGGATGAGATCGAACGCCAGCGTGTGCGGCGCCTCGTCTTCGAAGGCGTAGCTGACGATGTTGGCCACCAGTTCAGACACGCACAGATCGAGCCGGAACGTGAGCTCGCTGCCCAACTCGAAACTGTCGCCCAGCGTGCGCAGCCAGGCGCTGGCTGCGGAAATCGCGCCGCTGTCGTTGATCAGCCGCAGGCTGCGGCGCGCATGGGCGCTATGCATCGGCGCCCCCTGCAAGCACGTTGAGCGGACTCAGGCGTTGAGTGCCGCGCGCGCGGTGTCGAGGTCGGTGCACAAGGTCAGCAATTGGTCGACGCCGGCGGTTTGCAGCACGCGCAGTACCATGGGCTGGGCACCGAACAGCACCAGTTTTCCGCCGCGCGAGGCCTGGCCCCGCGCACCCGCCAGCAGTGTGCGGATGCCGATCGAGGCAACGAAACTGACGTCCGACAGGTCGACCGCAATTTTCGCCGGATGCGTGCTGGTCAGATAGGTGAAGGGCTGGTCCAGGGTCTGCGCGCCTTCGATGTCGAGCCGGCCGTCCAGCCGGATCAGGGTGATGTCGCCGTCCAGCGTCTGGCTGTCCATTTTCATTTGCTTGCTCCGGTATGGTCCGATCGCCGACTGGGGGCGGCCGGACGAGCTCTGCAGCTTGTTTCATTTCCATGTCAGGCGTGTGACAGCGCTTTTGGGTCTGTTCTCATTTGATTTGTACCTCACGCGTGCGGCCATGTGGCGCATTGGCTGCGCTGCCAGCCCAAGGGTAGTGTGATGCACGAATCAAATGAGAACAGACCCCGCGCGCTTCACTCCGTTGGCGCGTCGCCCCAGCGCGGCACCAGATCGTGTGGCACGCGCAGCTGATCGAGCACGCGCGCCACGACGAAATCGACCAGGTCGTCGATGCCCCGGGGCTGATGATAGAAGCCGGGCGACGGCGGCAGGATGACCGCGCCGTTGCGCGACAGGCTCAGCATGTTCTCCAGGTGCAGCGTGGAAAAGGGTGTTTCACGTGGCACCAGGATGAGCTGCCGGCGTTCCTTCATCACCACGTCGGCAGCGCGCTCGATCAGGCTCGACGCCAGGCCGTGGGCGATCGCCGCCAGCGTGCCCATCGAGCACGGGCACACCACCATGGCGTCGGGCGGGTTCGAACCGGAGGCGGGCGGGCAGTTCCAGTCCTCGCGGCCGAAAACTTCCAGCTGACCGGGCGGGGCATTGAAACGTCCGGTCAGTTCGCGTGCGGCCTGCACAGGATTGGCCGGCAGCAGCAGATCCATCTCCTGCCGGGCGACGATCTGTGCAACTTGCGAATAGACCAGCCACACCTTGCAGCCGGCGCCCAGCAGGCACTCGATCAGGCGCAGGCCGTACGGCATGCCGGAGGCGCCGGTCAGCGCGACGAGGACGGTCGGCGGTGCAGCGGGGAACGTACGCATCATGCTTTCTCCTGCATCAGCCGCGCGGCGACGATGCCGTTGAGGATGCCGAACAGCAGCGCGGCGCCGAAGAACACCGGCGCCAGATTGAACAGGCCGTCATGCGGCACCAGCCACAGGCGCGCCAGCAGAAGTTGCGCGCCGATATGGGCGAACGCTGCGGCGACCGAGCGGCCGACCGGGCCGAGCCATTGCCAGGACACCGCCTGCAGCGCGCCAAGCACCGCCAGACTGGCCAGCGCGCCGACGCCCGCCAGAAAGAAGCCGGGCGCGAGGAACTGGCCGGCGAGCAGGCTGCCGGCGACCACCCGCAGCACGCTGACCCAGGCCGCGTCGCGCCAGCCGTGGCGCGCCAGCACGATCAGGATGACGATGTTCGCCAGACCGGGCTTGACGCCCGGCAGCGGACTCGGAATCGCCGCTTCGACCAGTGACGCGGCGATTGCAGCCGCCGCGTAACGTGCCAGCCGGCGGTCGCGGGCGCTCGGCTCGACCTGCAGCGTCGTGGCCGACGGCGCCATCAGAATGCCACCGTGTCATGCGCACCGTCCGGGCCGACAAGTTGCAGCGAAATATGGCTCGGTGCGCACACTGCGACACTGCCGGCTCGGGTCAGCCAGCCCTGGTGCACGCAGTACTGGCGCGGGCCCGGGTCGGCAGCGATGCGCGCCCGGCCTGGTTCTACCTCGATCACCGTCTGGCCGCGCGCGGCGAGGGCGCCGTCCAGGGCGATGCGATGCGTGCCGGTCAGCGGCAGTTCGGCCACGATACGCCCGTCCAGCCTGACCTGCGCCATGGCCGGTGGGCTGCGGCCCCATTGCGCCGCCGCGGTGGCTGCGGTGGCGAGCAGGCCGGCGGCGATGACCAGCCAGTCGCCTGGCCGCACTGCCTTCATTTATGCGCCGAAGCCAGCGAGCGGTGGCGCACCAGTACGCGTGCCGCACTGCGGAAGTGTTCGGCCAGCCACTGCGCCATATACACGGAGCGATGCTGACCGCCGGTACAGCCGATTGCCACGGTGAGATAGCTGCGGCTGTCCTTCACATAGCAGGGCAGCCAGTCGCGCACGAAGCGCGCGATGTCGTCACGCATGCGGATCACCTCTGCGTGGCCTTCGAGGAAATCGACGACAGGCTTGTCCTGACCGTTCTGCGGTCGCAGCACGACGTCGTAATACGGATTGGGCAGGCAGCGCACGTCGAACACCAGATCGGCATCGAGCGGGATGCCGTGCTTGAAGCCGAACGACTCGAACATCAGCGTCAGCCCGGTCGCTTCATCGACTTCGACCACGTCGCGCACCCACTTGCGCAATACCGAGGCCTGCAGGTCACTGGTGTCGATGCGATGACCCAGTTCGACGATCGGCGCCAGCAGCTCGCGTTCGCGCCGGATCGCTTCGCCGAGCGAGGTCTGGTCGTCGCCGAGCGGGTGGCGGCGGCGTGTCTCGGAAAAGCGCGCGATCAGCGTGGCGTCGCGCGCGTCGAGAAACAGCGTCTGCAACTGGGTGCCGTTGCGCAGTACGCCCATCATTGGCGGCAACGCTTCCATGCTCTTGCCGGACCGCACATCCACCGCGATGGCCACCCGGGTGTAGCCGGCTTCGCGCAGATGCCCGACCAGCTGCGGAAGCAGGGGTGCCGGGAGGTTGTCGACGCAGAAGAAACCGCCATCTTCCAGCACATTGAGCGCCACGCTCTTGCCGGAACCGGACATCCCGCTGATCAATACGAGGCGCATCGCGCCACGTCGCAATTCATTCACCTTGATTCACCCTGCAAGTGGATGTTCATGCATGCAACATGCTTGACTCTGACCAGCCGCAATCTACGCTTGAAGTTCAAGCCTGCGCCGGACACCTTTATCGAGCGCCCGCCACAGGCTTTCCATGATGATCCAGACGGGTGCGTCACAGGCCAGTTTCTGAAAGGTCTGGTGCGTTCCCACACCATGTCCGGATTTCCGCCCGCTGCACTTTCACATCGAAGGAGCCCGGCATGCGATATCTCAGACTTCAGCGCAGTCAGGCCAACAGGCGGCGTTCCGAACGTGACGCCGACCGTGCGGGGTCGCGCACCGAACCGGTGCAGGATGATACGCTTGCCCGCGAGTATCCTGCGCCCGCCGAGCCGGCACCGGCGGCGCCGGCTGGCAGCCCGCGCAAACTGAAGTCGGGTTGAATCGCTCACGGGCCCTCCGTCGGCGTGATCCGCAGGTGCCCGGCCGCTTCGCGCCGACCGATATTTGCCAGGATCTGCAGGCGATGGCTGTCTGTTGTCGAGCCCCAACAGGCAATTTCATCGCGCGAACGCAGGCAGCCCAGGCAAAGCGCCGTGGCGGGATCGAGCTGGCAAACGCCAGTACAGGGTGAAGTGATCATGTGGGGCGTCCTGAGTTCAAGGCACGGGCCACGCGCGACGCGACCGGGCGGTCGAGTTGCGCGCTGATCCAGTTCGCCACATCCACCAGTTTCCGTAGATCGACACCGGTGTGCACGCCGGCATCATCGAAGAGATAGACAAGATCTTCAGTCGCAACGTTTCCGGTCGCGCCCGGCGCAAACGGACAGCCGCCCAATCCGCCGACCGAGGCGTCGAATACCGTCACGCCGGAAAGTGCCGCCGCATGGACATTTGCTGCGGCCATGCCCCAGGTGTCGTGGAAATGACCGGCGAGCCGCTCCGGTGGCACGCGACGTACCACGCAGTCGATCAGCGCGCGCACCCGGAAAGGGCTGCCGACGCCGGTCGTGTCACCGAGGCTCACTTCGTGGCAGCCCATGGCAATCAGTTCGGCCGCCAGCGTTGCAACGGCTTCATCGCTGACCGCCCCTTCGTACGGGCAACCCAGGACGCACGACAGGTAGCCGCGCACCCGCAGACCTGCATCGTGTGCACGCACCGCCACGCGCGCCAGGCGGTCCATCGATTCGTGGATGCTGCAGCCGGTATTGCGTTGCGAGAAGGTTTCCGACACGGCGGCAAAGATCGCGATGTCGGTGCAGCCGGCCACCAGTGCGGCATCGAGGCCGGTTTCGTTGGGTACCAGGCAGGTGTAGCTGACACCCGGCCGTCGGTCGAGCTGCTGCATCAGTTCGCCGCTGCCAGCCATATTGGGCACGCGGCGCGGCGATACGAAGGCACCGGCTTCAATGTCGCGCAGACCGGCATCCGACAGCCGGCCGATCAATGCGAGCCGGCGCTCGACATTCAGCGCGACCGCTTCGTTCTGCAGGCCGTCGCGCGGACCGACCTCGACGATGCGCACAGCAGCGGGTAGCGCCGCCATCACGAACTGCCAACCGGCACCCAGCCGGGATGACGTCGCCCGAACAGCGCGTCCAGTCCTTCCTGCGCTTCGGCGCCTGCGTCGAGCCGGTGTTCGATGTCCACCGCCTGATCGAGCGTCTTCTCGTCCACCCGCGGCCGGCCGAGCGCTCGCACGAGAGATTTGACCTGCTGTTGCGCGCGCGGTCCGCCGAGCAGCAGCGCATCGACGACTTCCCCGATCGCATCATCGAGTTGTTCTGCCGAGGCGGCCAGTTCCGACAGCAGGCCGATGCGATAGGCCTCGGATGCAGAAAATCGCTCGCCGGTCAGGAAATATCGGCGCGCGCGCTGCGGACCGACTGCGCCGATCACGTATGGGGCGATGACGGCCGGTACACGACCGATATGCACGGCTTCGAACGAAAATTCGGCATCGAAACTGGCGATGGCAATGTCGCATGCGGCGATCAGGCCGGCACCCAGCCCGTAGGCCGGGCCCTGCACGCGTGCCACCACCGGTCGCGGGCATTCGGCGACGCTGCGCAGCAATCGTGCCGACAGCGCCGGCTCGACGGCGATCAGGCCGCTGCGTTCAAGTTCGAGCGGATCGGAGCCGACGCTGAAACTGTCGCCCAACGCCGACAGGACGATGGTGCGCACGCCGGGCCGTGCGACCAGATCGTCGATGGCCCCGATCAATGATTCCGCGAGCGAAGCGTCGAGCAGATTGTGCGCATGCGGACGGTTCAGCGTGACGATGCCGATTCCGGCATCGATTTCCGTCAGCACCAGCGCGTCAGCATGGCGCGTCATTGCGGGTCTCCCTGTACCAGCGTGCCGCCGAGCGCGCGCAGCGGAGCGCCCAGTTCGAAGCCGGGCATCACGACTTCCTCGTCTACGGCATACAGCTGGCAGGGCAGGCCGTGTGCCTCGCAACGTGCCAGTGCGTCAGTCACCGCGCTTTCGCCGGCATTCCAGGCCCAGTCGCCATTCATGTTCAGCGCAAAGGCGCGCGGGCGGAGGCCGGTGCGCAGGAAGCGGCTGTACCCTGCACGACCGCTTTCGGTCAGCAATGGCACCGCCTGCACCAGGTCGACCGGGCGCACCTGTACATTCTGGGCAGCGCCGGCGGCGGACATGCCCGCGCAGGCGCAGGCGAACAGCAGGCGCGTGAGATCAGGCTTCATGCAGCGAATTCTCACCGGAAACGACGGCGGACAGCAGACGATCGAGCAGGCGCTGCGCCTCGTGCTCGGACGGCATGAGCTGCCGGTGCGCAGCGCTGAGAAAACCTTCCTGCACTGCATGATCGAACATCGCGAGCAGCGGGTCGAAGTAGCCCGCTGTGTTCAGCAGGCCGCACGGCTTGCAATGCAGCCCCAGCTGCGCCCAGGTGAGAATTTCGCACAGTTCGTCCAGTGTTCCGAAGCCGCCGGGTGCGGCGATGAATACGTCCGCCAGTTCCGCCATCAGCGCCTTGCGTTCGTGCATGCTGCCCACCACGTGAAGCGTGCTCAGCCCGCTGTGGGCGACTTCGCGATCGAGCAGGTGACGCGGACTGACACCGATCACCTCGCCGCCCGCCGCCAGCGTCGCGTCGGCGATGATGCCCATCAGACCGATATTGCCGCCACCATAGACCACGCCGTGGCCGGCGCGCGCGATCAGCGTGCCCAGCTCGGCGGCGGTGTCGCGATAGAGGGGGCGGTCACCCTCGCGGGAGCCGCAGAACCCACAGACGCGCATCGGACAAGACGAATTCGGGTTGGAGAAAGCGTGCAAAGGCGAGTATGCCCGGCCTCGCGTGCCCTGCGCAGGGCACGCGAGGCCGGGCGCAAAGTTTTCCGGATCCGGATCGGTTCTCAGTCGAGAAATTTTGCCCGGACAATACGCCACTCCTGCGGCCCGTCGAGCGTACGCGAACAGCCGAGCGGTACCGGCTCGGCGCCCGGCTTCATCTCCGTCTTCGAGCGGTCGCCGGTGCCCACATCCATGTGAAAGCGGTCGAGCCACACCATCACGGTGCGCGTCGGATGGCTGTTGGCAACGAGCAGCTGCACCGAGTTGCGTGACACGCAATTGCCGGCGAAATCCTGGCTGAAGGTAACGAACTTCGTCGGGTCTTCGTCCTCGGCCCACACCACTGGGCCGCTCAGCACGAGCAGCAGCGCACACATCGTTTTCCGCATCGTTTCCTCCGGATTCATGGACCATCAGGCGATCCTCGGATCTCTGATGCCGGCCAGCCGCCGGTGTTCCGTGCCTTGATCCGCAAGTCTAGGGTCTGTCGACATTAAATTGCGGTTCGTGATTCATGGCAACAGACCCGGGCAAGCCCGCCGTCGCGTTCCGGAAGCGGGTTCGATATTGCACTGCACAATGCATGATCGTTTCGGGTTACCATTCAAGGAATTCAACGCCTTGGACTGCGCTGCCCATCGTGTCTGCTCTCGAACCTCATCCCGCGATCGCTCCTCCGCCCGGCTGCATGGTGCAGGTGGCGCGCGGCGTCCACTGGTTGCGCATGCCGGTCGCTTTCGCGCCCGGCCATGTGAATCTGTGGGCGATCGAGGACGAGGCGGGGGATGGCGTCGACAACGGACCATGCTGGACCCTGGTGGACGCAGGTTTTCCCGACGACGCGACGCGCGCCAACTGGACCGCCGCCCTGACCGGCGACCTCGCCGGTCGCCCGGTGCGGCGCATCCTGATCACGCACTGCCACCCCGACCACTTCGGTCTGGGCGAGTGGCTCGCGAAGCAGACGGGTGCTCGCATCTGGATGTCGCTCGGCGAATACATGACGGCGCAGGCCTGGTTCGGCACCGTACCGGCGTCGGACCGGGGTCTGATGGCGGATTTTTTCGTCCTGCACGGCCTGGCTGCCGGACACACCGATGCCATGCGCAGTGAAAGCGGGCGTTACCGGCAGGTCGTCGGCGAACTGCCGCTGGCGATGCGGCGCATCTTGCCCGGCGAAACCCTGCGCATCGGCGGTGACGACTGGACCGCCATTGCCGGCTACGGTCACTCGCCGGAGCATCTGTCCTTTCATCGTGCGAGCGATCCGGTACTGATCGCCGGTGACATGCTGTTGCCGCGGATTTCGCCCAATACACCCACGCTGGCCTACGAGCCGGAGGTGGACGCGGTCGGCCAGTACCTCGATTCGATCGAACTTTTTCGCGCGCTGCCCGACAACACCGTGGTGCTGCCGGCGCACGGCGATCCGTATGTCGGCATCGGCGCACGCGTGGACGCGCTTCAGGCGCACCATGCAGAACGCCTCGCACTGATCGTGAGCCTGTGCGCCGAACCGCAAACCGCGGCGGCGCTGCTGCCATCGCTGTTCAAACGCGAACTCGACAGTTTCCAGACCCGCTTTGCCATGGGAGAGGTGATTGCCCACCTTAACCACCTGTGGCAGACGGGTCGCCTGCGCCGCTTGCCTGAGCAGGACGGCGTGCTTCGTTACACCCAGCCATAACCAGTTTCCGGGGGAGCCAGAGCCATGAATAAACCAGCCACCAAAGACACCACACAGCCCGAAGCGTCGTCCTTGCCTGATCCGGCAGAGGTCGCCAAGACCTATGCCCAGGTTGCCGAACGTGCGTCCAAGCTGCTCGGTGACCATGTGCAGCGACAGCTCAAGCGCGGCATCACGCCGCCGGCCGACGAACTGGGCATCGCCCAGGCCTTCATGGACATGACGTCGCACCTGCTGTCCAACCCGTACAAGCTGGCGCAGGCGCAGATGGGTCTGGTGTGGGACTACTACACGCTGTGGCAGCAATCGATGCTGAAATTCATGGGTGTCGATGCCGCCCCGGTGGTCACCCCGGTCAAGGGCGACAACCGCTTTCGCGGCGAGGAGTGGCAGAGCCACTTCCTGTTTGATTTCTTCAAGCAGAGCTACCTGATTTCGGCGCGCCACATCCATGACGTGGTGAGCAACGTCGAAGGCATGGACGAACACACGCTGCAGAAGGTCAATTTCTTCACCCGCCAGACCATCAACGCATTCAGTCCGAGCAATTTCGCGCTGACCAACCCCGAAGTGCTGCGCGAAACCGTCCGCAGCCACGGCCAGAACCTGCTGAAGGGCTTCAACAACCTGCTGCGCGACATTGAGGACGGTGACGGCCAGCTGCGTGTGCGCATGACCGACACCACGGCGTTCGAACTGGGCCGCAACGTGGCCACCACGCAGGGCAAGGTGGTGGGCGAAAATGCACTGATGCAGCTGCTGCAGTTCAACCCGACGACCGAACAGCAGTTCAAGCGCCCGCTGCTCATCGTGCCGCCCTGGATCAACAAGTACTACATCCTCGATCTGCGCGACTCGAACAGCTACATCAAGTGGGCGACCGATCAGGGCCACACGGTATTCGTGATCTCCTGGGTCAATCCGGACGAAAAGCTGTCGCAGCTGACTTTCGAGGACTATGTGGAACAGGGACCGCTGGCCGCACTCGACATGATCACGAAGCAGACCGGCGAAACCGAAGTGAATGCCGCCGGCTACTGCCTGGGCGGCACGCTGCTGGCCACCACGCTGGCCTACCTGTCGGCGAAGAAAGACAAGCGGATCGCCAGCGCGACCTTCTTCACCACGCTGATCGACTTCTCCGAACCGGGCGAACTGGGCGTGTTCATCGACGAGAAGGCGGTCGAAGGGCTGGAAAAGAAGATGTTCTCGCGCGGCTATCTCGAAGGGTCGGAAATGGCCGGCACCTTCAACATGCTGCGTTCGAACGATCTCATCTGGTCGTTCGTCGTGAACAACTACCTGATGGGCCGCGAGCCCTTCCCGTTCGACCTGCTGTACTGGAATTCCGACTCGACCCGCATGCCGGCCTGCATGCACAGCTATTACCTGCGCCAGATGTACATCCACAACAAGCTGCGCGAGCCGGGTGGTATCACGGTGCTCGGTGAAGCGATCGACATCCGCAAGATCAAGCAGCCGGTGTATTTCATTTCCGCGATCGAAGACCATATCGCGCCGTGGAAGAGCACCTACACCGGCGCCACGCTGCTGTCGGGCCCGACGCGCTTCGTGCTCGGCGGCTCCGGCCACATTGCCGGCATCGTCAATCCGCCGGCCGCCAACAAGTACGGCTACTGGACCAGTGCCGCACCCAAGCTGGCAGCCGATGCCGACACGTGGCTGGAGGGTTGCACGCAACACACCGGTTCCTGGTGGACCGACTGGCAGCAGTGGGTGACCGCGCTCGATGCCGACATGGTGCCCGCGCGCGATCCGGCAAAGGGCAAGCTGAAGGTGATCGAAGATGCGCCTGGCCGCTACGCCAAGTTGCGTCTGGACACGGCAAAAGGTTGAGCCAGGGGCGCGCAAGGCGCCCTTAACTTCACCGGCGGCCGCTGCCGCCGGTGAAGTCTGCCACCCGCTGCAGCAGGTGGGCCTCGTCGTAAGGCTTGCCGAGATACTCGTTCACACCGATCTCACGCGCATAGGCCTGATGCTTCTCGGCGATGCGCGAGGTGATCATCACGATGGGAATGTCGCGCGTGCGCGCGTCGGCGCGCACCTGCAGCGTCAGTTCGAAACCGTCCATGCGCGGCATTTCGATATCCACGAGCATGACTGCCGGCAGCTTGTCGGCCAGTTTTTCCAGCGCATCGATACCATCCTTGGCCGTGATGACGCGGTAGCCTTCGCGTTCCAGCAGCCGGCTGCTTACCTTGCGCACGGTCAGCGAATCATCCACCACCATGATCAGGGGCGGCAACGCTTCCGGCACTTCCGGCACGGCGCGCACGATGTCGGGTCGGTCGGCCATGCGTCCGATGCGTGAAGCGAGCGACACCGGGTTGATGATCAGCGTGACTTCGCCATCGGCCAGCACGGTGGCGCCGGCGATGCCGGCCAGCCGTGACAGCTGCGGTCCGACCGGCTTGACGACCACTTCCTGGTTGCCGCGCAGTCCGTCCGCCTCCAGCGCCATCAATTCGTTGCCGGCACCGAGCAGCAGCAGCCAGGTGCCGGTGCCCGGCTGGGCCTCGGTATTGCCGAGCAGGCGGGGCAGGTAATGATAGGTGTAGTGGTGGTCCATCCAGTCCTGACCACCGGCCAGACGGAGATCAACCGCTTCGTCATCGCGCAGCTCGTGCGCGTGCTTCACCATCGAAGACGGAATGGCGTAGGTCTTGCCGCCGCTGCTCACCAGCAGTGACTGGGTCACGGCCAGCGTCATCGGCAGCGACAGCCTGAAGCGCGTACCGCGGCCGGCTTCCGATGTGGTTTCGATGCGGCCGCCCAGTGCGGTCGTGGCGTTCCTCACCACATCCATGCCGACGCCGCGGCCGGCCAGTTCGGAAAGTTGTTCGGCAGTCGAGAAGCCCGGCTCGAAAATGAGACTGGTCAGACGCCGCTCGTCGGCCTCCTCGTCTGCGCCGAGCAGCCCGCGCTCGACGGCGCGAGCACGAATGCGTTCGAATGCCAGCCCGCCACCGTCGTCGACCAGTTCGATGACGACCTCGTTGGTTTGCTGGGTCAGGGAAATGACGATTTCGCCGGTTTCCGACTTGCCTGCCGCTTCACGTGTCGCGCGCGGCTCGATGCCGTGGGCCACCGCGTTGCGCAGCAGGTGCTCGATCGGGCCGGTCATCTTTTCCAGCACTTCGCGGTCGAGTTCGATGCGCGTGTTGGTCAGTTCAAGATTGACCTTCTTGCCGGTTTCCTTGGCCGATTGGCGCGCCACCCGGTACAGCCGGTCTTCCAGGGTCGAGAACGGCACCATGCGCACCGACATCAGTGCCTGCGACAGGTCGCGGTTCAGCCGCGCCTGCGACTGGATGGCGGTGTCCGCCGCATCGAGGTTGCGCACCAGGTTGTACTGCACCGTGGTCACGTCGGACAGGCTTTCGGCCATCATGCGCGACAGTTCCTGGAAGCGCGTGAAGCGATCCATTTCGAGCGGGTCGAACTGTTCGTGCTGTGCTTCGGCGGCTGCCATGCGCGACTGCATCTGGCTCTCGGCCTGGATTTCGATCTCGCGCAGCTGGCTGCGCAGGCGCTGCACGTTTTCCGTCAGGTCATTCAGCGAGCCACGCAGCGAGCGCAGCTCGCCTTCGATGCGGGTGCGTGCAATGCTCATTTCGCCGGCTTCATTGACGAAGCGGTCGACCATGTCGGAGCGCACGCGCACCGACGGACGCTCGCGCGGCGCGCCGGCATCGCCCTCGGCCGCGGACGTCGGGGCCACCGCATCCTCGGCTGCCACGGTCTCCGGAGTCAGCGCTTCGCCGCGTTCCAGCTTCGCCACCAGTTCTTCGCAGCGGTCATAGCCGAGGTCGAGCTCGTCGAGCAGCAGCGCGCGATCGTCCGGCGCACAAGGCTGCTCGATCAGCGTCTCCATGCTGTGCACCAGATCGCCGAAGCGCATCACGCCGGCCATACGGGCACTGCCCTTGAGCGTATGCAATTGTCGGCGCAATGCGTCCGAAGCACTCAGCGCGCCGGTGTCGTCGCGCCAGCTGCGCAGTTCGCTGCCGATTTCCCGCAGCAGGTCATGGGCCTCCTCGATGAAGATCGGCAGCAACTGATGATCGATTTCATCCGGCACCACGAAGGCCTGCGCGCTCTCGGCCGGCATGGCGGCGCGGGCTGATGGCAGGCGTGCCAGTTCGAACGGCTGCGCTTCATTGCCGGCTGTCCCGGCCAGCACGTACTCGTCCGGCAGCGCGACCTTCTCGAACGCGGTCACCGCCGGCAGGTCGGCCGCTACGATATCCAGTGCGGGCTCGAACGGGGCGGCCATTTCGTCCGCAGTGTCGAAGGAAGCCCCGGGTTGCATCGGCTCGGGCGCTTCCGCCAGCACTTCCGGCATGCCGCTAGCCGGCATGATGTCCATGCCCGGCAGTTCAAGAACCTGCAGTTCGACTGTCCCGGGCACGACGGTTGCTGCGCCGAACAGCGCGTCAAGCCGTGCGATCAGTTCCGGTGCGGGTGTGGCGATCGCACCCGAACCGATGGCGGCAACCTGGGCTTCCAGCGCGCTGGCGGCGCTGTTCAGCAGCGCGGACTGGTCGGCTTGCGGCGCGTCGCCGCGGGCTTCGCAGCGCAGCAGTGCATGTTCGAGCGAGCGCGCCAGCGCGCTGATGTCTTCCTGACTGACGGTGAGCGAAATGCCGCCCAGCGTATGCGCGGCGAGCAGGCTGTCCTGGCTCGGGCGCAGTGACGGGTTGATGTGCAGTCGCGTCAGTTCGCGCCGCAACGTGGCGACGTGACCACGCGCCTCGGCGAGGAACAGGTCGAACAGCGTGCTGTCGGCGCCGGCATCGAGTGCGCGCTCTTCGGCGTCGATGTCGGACGTGATGTCCAGCGTGCTTTCCGGCGGCGTCAGGTCGACGCCCGGTGCATCGAGGTCGAAATCGAGTTCGAGGTCGACATCGCCGCCCGTGGCGTCCAGCGGTGCGTCCAGCGCGACGATGTTGGTCACCGAATCGAGGCCGGTGTCGGGCTCGAAGGCACCGGCGGTGACCGGCTCGGCGGCCGGCATGTCCGCCTCCAGATCGAAATCGAAGTCGATGTCCAGGTCGAGGTCGCTGCCCGCAACGGCTGCGCCCGGGGCGGCGTCTTCAGCCAGCGCTTCGGCGGCCGGCGCGGCAGCGGGCTCTGTGTCGTGCGTCTGTATCGCGTCGCAGGCCGGCTGCAGCCAATCGTGCTCAGGCGAGCGGGTATCGCCCTGTGACAGCCGGTCAACCCAGCCAGCGAACAGCATGCGCGCGCCATCGAGCAGGTCGAACAGTTCCGGTGTGCCGTCGCGTTCGCTGCCCAGCCAGCGGTTCATGACCTGCTCGACCGCAAACGCCGCCTCGCCCAGATCGCGCAGGCCGACCATGCGACCGCTGCCCTTGAGCGTATGGAAGCCACGTCGCAGCGTGGTCAGCAGGTCCTGGCTGTGCGGCTGCAGGCGGGCGGCATCGGTGCTCGATGCCATCGTGTCCAGCACTTCGCGCGCTTCCTCGATGAAGATTTCGAGCAGTTCGGCGTCGAAATCCTCCTGGCTGGCTTCGGCCAGACGCACCGTATCGGCCGACGGCGCGAGCGACTCGTGCGGCGTCTGGCCGATGCCCTGCACCGCGTCGGCGATAGCGGCATCGGGTACCGCCTCGCCGGCCTTGAGTGCGGCGAGGGCTTCGGTGGCGCGCTGCTCGAGCTTTTCATCGGCGAGCAGTTTGGCGTCCTGCCGGATGGTTTCGAGTGCCTGACGCAGTTCGTCGCGCGTGTGCTCGTCGGCGCCGCCGTGCGACAGCCGGTCGAGCAGCTGAGCCGCTTTCTCGCGTCGGTTCGCAAGTTCCGACTCCACGCTTGCGCCTTCGCCGGCTTCGGCGGCGTCCTGCGCCGCACTGCGCGGGTTCAGGATCAGGTCGAGGTCGGCCGGGCCGTACTGCAGCTTGTCGACAAAGAAGCCCAGGCCGGAGAGCTGGTGCGCAAGGGCTTCGAACTCGCCTTCCACGATTTCATGTTCCGGCTTCGCCATGTCGGCGATCTGCGCCGCTGCGCGACGCACCAGCGATACGGCGGCGTCCTGCCCCAGCATGTTGAGGGCGCCGTCGATCTGCTTCAGCGGGCCGGCCAGCGCCGCCAGTTCGGCCGCGCGCGAGGGATCGCGGAAGTAGCCGTCGAGCTGCTGTTCGACATCGGCCAGGCTGGCCATGATTTCGCGTGCCACCTGACCCATGAACAGCCGTTCCTGCGCGCGGCGCGACATTTCGTCGAACAGCGGGATCTGCATCGCCGGCAGCGCTTCACCGCGGCGCGCTCGCGCGAGACGGTCGATCAGCGTGTCGACCTGGCTCGGCAGGTCTTCGCTCTGCGCGCGGCTGAATTGTTCGACCAGTGCGTCCATCACCAGCAGCGCGGTGGCGACTTCCATCGCCAGGTTTTCGGTGTGCTGCAATGGATCGCGGCGCAGCCACTGGCCAAGGTCGAGCAGCGCGGCAGCGAGGCGCGCCAGATCCGGCTGACCGACGCGGCCCGCCGCGGCGACCACGGCTTCGCATTGTTCATGAAATTGCGGCAGGCCGACCGCCGCCCCGGACGAAAAACGTGTCCATGCATCCTTGCCCTGGCCAAGCGATTCGCGCAGCGCGGCCAGCGCCGGACGCAGGGTGCCGAAGTCGTCGTGGCCGGCGGTGTCGCCGGGTGCCAGCAGTGCGTCGAGCTGATAGGTATCGCGCACCTGACGAATGTGCGGCGTCATCTGTTCGGCGGTGGCGATGAAGTACAGCGAATCGCGCATCAGCCGTTCAGCCACGCCGCGAGAGCCTTCGAGCAGGCGGCGCATCTGCACGTCCATGCGTGCGCACAGTCGCTTGATGAAGAAATCGCCGCGAATGGCGCCCTGTGCAAGACCGTCGGTCAGCGCACCGCACACCCACCAGAAGGCGCGCGTGGCCGGGACCGACTGCATCTGTTCGATGGCACCGATGGCCTGACGCATCTGCGGCAGTCCTTCGCGATCGTCGCGCAGGAAACGCAGCAGGCCACGTTCGAACTGGCTGCGCGCGGCACGCAGCGCGCGCGCGCGGTCGAGTGGAGACAGTTGCGGTGCCGGCTGGGCCGGCGTCGGCGGCCGCAAGGTGAGGTCGGGGAAGAACAGCTCGGACGGCACCACCACCGTTTCGCCGCGCAGCGCCATCAGGTCGCGATACAGCGGCATCAGCCGCATCGGCTGGTCTGCGCCACCTGCAACCAGTTCGTCGAGATGACCGCGCACCGACGCAATGGCGCGCTGGGCGAGCGATGCAGCGCCCCGGCTGCTGGCCAGCCGGCCAGCGTGCCAGTCGGCGAACAACTGTTCGAGCGCGTCGCAGAAATGGGTCAGGCCGTCTAGACCGACGATCGCCAGCGCGCCGCGCGCCTGGTGCAGATGGGTCTGCGCGAACCTGAGCGGCTCGGCACCCGCCTGATGATCTTCGTTGCCGAGTGCTTCGGATGCACGGATCAGCGCCAGATCGATTTCACCGCGGACCCAGATCAGCGGGCCCAGATCCTGATGGGTGGAAGGCGTCGTGTTCATACCTTGAAGCCCGCGACCGAGCCTTTGAGTTCAGCCGCCAGATCGGCCAGCTGTCCGATGGAAAGTGCCGTCTGCTTGGTGCCGACCGTGGTCTGTTCGGTGATGCGCAGGATGCCCTGCATGCCGTGCGCCACCCGGGTCGCCTGTTCTGCCTGCACCTGCGCCGACGACGAAATCGCTTCGATCAGTTCGGTCAGTTCGGTCGATACGGTAGAAATTTCGTCCAGCGCCTGACCGGCCGCATCGGACAGGCGCGCACCCTCGACCACCCCCCGGGTCGAGTTTTCCATCGCGGCGACCGCGTCCTGGGTGTCGGTCTGGATGGTGCGGACAATCGCCGCGATCTGCTTGGTCGCCTCGCCCGACCGTTCGGCCAGCCGCTGCACCTCTTCGGCCACCACGGTGAAGCCGCGCCCGGCCTCGCCGGCGCCCGCGGCCTGAATGGCGGCATTCAGCGCCAGCACGTTGGTCTGTTCGGTAATGTCGGAAATCAGTTCGACGATCTCGCTGATCTCCTGCGACGACTCGCCGAGGCGCTTGATGCGCTTCGATGTTTCCTGAATCTGGTCGCGGATGTCGTTCATGCCGCGGATCGAATTCGACACCGCGTTCGAGCCGTTCTGGGCTGCTGCCAGCGACTGGCGCGCCACCTGCGCCGAGCGGGTGGCCTCTTCCGACACCGCATTCATCGATTTCGCCATGGCCAGCACCGACTGGCCGGACTCGGTCACTTCGCGCGACTGCCGCTCCGCGGCCGTCAGCAACTGGGTCGAAATGCGCTGTGCGGACTCCGACGCTTCCGCCACGCGTCCGGCCGCGTCGTTGATCCGCTTCACCAGCACCGAAAGTTCCTCGATGGTGTAGTTGACCGAGTCGGCGATGGCGCCGGTGATGTCTTCCGAAACCGTCGCGCGCACCGTCAGGTCGCCGTCCGCCAGGTCGCCCATTTCGTTCATCAGGCGCAGGATGGCCTGCTGGGTCGTGTCCTTCTCGCGTTTCGCTTCCTCGCGCGAGCCCTCGACGAGAATGCGCTGCCGGTGCTGGTCTTCGTTGTACGCGCGCACCATCAGGAACACGCTGACCAAGGCAAGCAGCACGCAGAGCGCGGCGCCGAGCGCACGCAGCGCACGGTCTTCGCGTTGTGCCGAATAAACTGCGGCCAGCGCATCGGTCGGGCTCGCCAGCGCCGCAGCGCCGCCGATCAGCCAGAGGCCCGCGGCACGTGCGGCGAGCAGGTCGGCTGGCTTGTCCAGCGCCGTAACCAGCGCGGTCAGGTTCGGCACCAGTTCGTTGTGCGCCCGCACAAAGGCCTCACGCGGCTCGCCCTCGGCGCTTTGTTCGAGTTGGGCTGCGGTGTCGAGCAGCACGGGCAGGGCGCGCTGAAGCGTGTCGAGCGTATCGGCTGACGTCGGCGTGGTTGACGTCAGCGCATGGATCGCCGCCCGGACCTGACCGACGCTGCCGGCGAACAACAGGCTGAGCCCGCCGTCGCGTGCGCCACGCTGGGCAGCGATGCGACCGAGCGCGGCCATCATCGGTGTTGCAGCAGCATCGAGCGCGCGGCCGGCTTCGCCAAGCGCAAGCAGGGTTTTCTGCTGGCCAAGCAGCAGGGCCGCATTGCGGTCCTGGCCGCTCCACGCGGCGTCGATCTGCTGCAGCGCATCCTTTGCGGCGCCGCGGGCGGGCGGCAGCGCCACGCCGTCCGCCTCGCCGCCACGGTTCAATGTGTCGAGCAGCGCCGTAACCGCTGCGCGAGCGGACGAAATCTCGCCCAGCGCACTGGCCTGTCCGGCCAATACCTGCGGCGCTGATTGAGTCACCCCCTGCATCAGCGTGCGCAACTGACCTGCGGCATGGATGTGGGCCGCGTTTTGCCGCGTGCCGCGCCAGTCCTGCCACACCAGTACCGCAGCCAGCGCAATGAACAGCAGGAAGATCACGGCCAGCGCCCGCACCTGCTGGCCGAGCGGCAGGTGGCCGATCAGCGGCAGGCGGCCGCGCAGGAATCCCGCAGCATCCACCGGATTCGACGGCGCGTGGTCGCTGCCGGCCTGCGCAGCGGACTTCAGTCCAGGAATGTTCAACGCCATCGGGACTTTCCTCGGGGACTACGTTGCTTGGGGAGAAAGGCAGGAGACTGGAGCAGCGGCCAGTCCGGAACAGCGACAACGAAAGCATGGCCCGATGCATCGCCGGGTGAGCGGCGGCAGCCGGAAGCGGGATAACTCGCGAGCAGGGCCGGCATGCGGTTCAGGCCGCCACGTCGGCAAAGCCGGGGTCTGCGTACAGGCGCCGCGGATCCAGCCGCAGCCACACGCGGCCCTGGGTGTCGACCAGCCGGGCAGACACCCAGGGCCGGGCGTCTGCCTGACCGGTATCAGCGCTTTCAAAATCTTCGAGTGCGCGCAGGCCGAGCACGCGGGACACCAGCAGCGCGCTGTTGGTCCCGAATTTGGCGTGCGGCAGCAGCAGCCGGGTTTCGCCGGCCACGCCGGTCGATGCGCCACCCTGAAACGCGGCAAAGTCATTCACCGCGTAGAGCAGGCCGCGCACATTCGCGATACCGCGCAGCCAGCTGCGGGTCAGCGGCACCGGCGTCAGTGCGGGCACCGGAAGGATTTCGCCGGATTCGGCCAGATCGACCAGCCACCATTCATCGCCCGCCTGCACGCCGAGCAGCGCACGCGCGCTCGTCTGCCCTGAAGTGTCGGACAGCTTCCGGGCCAGCTCTTCCTCGAATTCGCGCAGCGACGTCCTAGCCATCATTGCCCGCCGCGCCCAGCTGCTGGATGCGGCCCAGCAGTTCTTCGAGATTGACCGGCTTGACCATGTAGTCGAGCGCGCCCTGTCGCATGCCCCAGATGCGGTCGGTCGGCAGATCCTTGCTGGTGCACATGATGACCGGGATGTCGCGCGTACTGTCTTCGCGCGTGATGGTGCGCGTTGCCTGGTAGCCATTGACGCCGGGCATCACGACGTCCATCAGGATGAGGTCGGGCTTTTCAGCCTTGGCTTTCTCGATGGCCTGCTCGCCGTTCTCGGCGATGATGACCTCGAAGCCCTTGCGGGTCAGGAAGTCGTTCAGTACATGGCGTTCGGTGGGCGAGTCGTCCACCACCATGATGCGCTTGATGGCCATTGTGGCTCCGCGTTCGGTAAGCGCCGGCAGGTCAGTCAGCGCCGTTGCGCGCGTGACGCGACACTGCCTGCAGCAGGCTGTCCTTGGTGAAAGGTTTGGTGAGGTATTCGTCCGAGCCGACCATCCGGCCGCGTGCGCGGTCGAACAGACCGTCGCGCGAAGAAAGCATCACGACAGGAGTAGCGGCAAACCTCGGGTTCTTCTTGATGAGTGCGCAGGTCTGATAACCGTCGAGACGCGGCATCATGATGTCGCAGAAGATCACCTGCGGATGATGGTCGCTGATCTTCGACAGTGCATCGAAGCCGTCTTCCGCGAGGACGACCTGATATCCCGCCTGGACAAGAAAGATTTCGGCACTGCGGCGGATGGTGTTGCTGTCGTCGATCACCATCACCTTGACGCCGGCACTGCCACCCGATTCAGCCAAGATGCTCTCCCGTTCTTGTGCGCGACGATCGATGCCGCGATGTTGTGCCGTGCGCCGTCAGAAAGCGACGCGGGTCGCCCGCTGCGGAAACGGCCGTCGGCTGGTCAGATCTGGACCATTTCAAAGTCGTCCTTGCGTGCGCTGCACTCCGGACAGGTCCAGTTGGGCGGTACGTCCGCCCAACGCGTGCCGGGCGCGATACCCTCTCCCGGCAGACCGGCGGCTTCGTCGTAGATGAAGCCGCAAATGAGACACATGTAACTCTGGAATTCGGCCGTGACTGTGGAACTCATGGCAGTATGGTTTGTTAGAATCGAATCGATATTACCGTAATTAACCTTCTGTAACGACAATCCGGGCGCGCGCTTTATGGTCAATCGTGATGTGCGGGCGCATCCGCCTCTTGTCATGTGTTTTTCCGCCACCGACCCCACCGGTGGCGCCGGCATGCAGGCCGATCTGATGACGCTGTCGGCGCTCGGCTGCCATCCGCTCGGCGTGGTGACGGCCGTCACCGTGCAGGACACCACCGGCGTCGAGGAAATCGTGCCGATGGACGACGACCTGGTGGTCGACCAGGCGCGCGTGCTGCTGTCGGATGTGCCGGTATCGGCATTCAAGATCGGCGTCATGGGCAGCGTGGAGAACATCGCCGCCATCGCCGAAATCATTTCCGATTACCCGCATCTGCCGGTGGTGTTCGATCCAGTGCTGTCATCCGGCCGCGGTGACGAGCTGGCCGACGAGGAAATGGTGATCGCGCTGCAGGAATTGCTGCTGCCGCTGACCACGGTGCTGACGCCGAACAGCCTTGAAGCGCGCCGGCTGGCGCAGTTCGGAGACGATGAAGACGACGAGGACGGAGACGACGACCCGGACAGCCGACAGGACCCGCTCGCGCTCGACGAGTGTGCCCGGCTGCTGATCGCGGCCGGCTGCGGGCATGTGCTGCTGACCGGTACCCACGAATCGACACTGCGCGTCAGCAACGTGCTGTACGGCCATGGCGGCGTGATCCGGCGCGACGAATGGGACCGACTGCCGGGCAGCTATCACGGGTCGGGTTGTACGCTCGCGTCGGCCGTGGCGGCCTGGCTGGCGCAGGGTCTGGACGTCGGCGCAGCCGTGCAGGCGGCGCAGGAATATACGTGGCGTACGCTGGTCAACGGGTTCCGGCCCGGCATGGGCCAGTACCTGCCTGACCGCTTTTTCTGGACGCGCAACAGCAATATGGACGCAGACGACGGCAGCGACGACTAGACGATGGCTGCCGACCGATGTCCCATGCGCGGCCTCTACGCGGTGACACCCGAAACCCTCACCGGCTCTGCGCTCTACCGCGCTGCCGAGGCCGCCTGTGCCGGCGGTGCCGTGCTGCTGCAGTACCGCAACAAATCATCAGACGCCACGTGCCGTCTGGCCGACGCCCGTGCGCTGCGAGCCATCACCACCGTCTGCGGAACGCGCTTCATCGTCAACGATGATGTCGAACTGGCGCACGAAGTCGGCGCCGACGGCGTGCACGTCGGCCGCGACGACGGCGATCCGGCGGCGGCCCGCCGGCGGCTGGGTCCGGCGGCGCTGATCGGCGTGTCCTGCTACAACGATGCCGGGCTGGCGCGCGAGGCCCGGCGTGCCGGCGCCGATTACGTGGCCTTCGGCGCGATGTTTGCATCGACAACCAAACCCGCTGCGCCGGTCGCCGACCCTGCGCGCTTCGCCGAAGTGGCCGATCTGGGCATTGCCCGCTGCGCCATCGGCGGCATCACGCTGGATCGGGCACCGCTGCTGATCGAAGCCGGAGCCGATCTGCTCGCCGTGGTGTCCGATCTGTTCGACGCAACCGATATTTCCGCGCGGGCACGTGCCTATGCGCAGCTTTTCTGAAGGAATCGCCATGACCACCCGCAACGAGCAACTTTTCGAACGCGCCCAGCGCAGCATTCCGGGCGGCGTCAATTCACCGGTCCGGGCCTTCCGCTCGGTCGGCGGCACGCCGCGCTTCTTTACGCGCGGCGTGGGCAGCCGGCTGTGGGACGCCGATGGCGTCGAGTACATCGATTATGTGGGTTCCTGGGGGCCGGCGATCCTGGGTCATGCACACCCGGACGTGATCCGGGCCGTGCAGGAGGCCGCGGTGGGCGGCCTGTCCTTCGGTGCGCCGACCGAAGGCGAAATCCTGATGGCCGAACTGCTGTGCGCCCGCGTGCCGTCGATCGAACAGGTGCGCCTGGTCAGTTCCGGCACCGAAGCGACGATGAGTGCGATCCGCCTCGCCCGCGGCTTCACCGGCCGCGACACCATCGTCAAGTTCGAAGGCTGCTATCACGGCCACGCCGACAGCCTGCTGGTCAAGGCCGGCTCCGGTGCGCTCACCTTCGGCAATCCGAGTTCGGGCGGCGTACCGGCCGACTTCGCCAAGCACACGCTGGTGCTCGACTACAACGACCCGCAGCAACTGGAAGATTGCTTCCGCAACCACGGCGAGCGCATCGCCTGCGTCATCGTCGAGCCGGTGGTCGGCAACATGAACCTCATCGTGCCGACGCGCGCCTTCCTCGATGCAATGCGCGCGCTGTGTACACAATATGGTGCGGTGCTGATCTTCGATGAGGTGATGACCGGTTTCCGCGTCGGTCCGGTCGGCGCTCAGGGCCTGTTCGGCATCACGCCCGATCTGACCACGCTGGGCAAGGTGATCGGCGGCGGCATGCCGGTCGGCGCCTTCGGCGGCCGACGCGACATCATGGCCGCCATCGCGCCGATCGGCGCCGTGTATCAGGCCGGCACGCTGTCCGGGAACCCGGTCGCCGTGGCGGCGGGTCTGAAGACGCTGGAGCTGATCGACGTACCCGGCTTCCATGACCGGCTCGCCGCCCGCACGAAGCAATTCACCGACGGCATGGTCGCCGCGGCCCGCGAAGCAGGCGTGCCGTTTTCAGCGCAGTCCGTCGGCGGCATGTTCGGCCTGTATTTCCGCGACGCGGCGCCGGCCAGCTACGCCGAAGTGATGCAGTCCGACCGCGAACGCTTCAACCGCTTCTTCCACGCCATGCTCGATGCCGGCGTCTATCTGGCACCGTCGGCGTTCGAAGCCGGTTTTGTGTCGGGTGCGCACAGCGAGGATGACGTGGCGCAGACGCTGGCGCGGGCGAAGGCTGCGTTCGCGAAGGCATGACGGCTGACCGCAGATGCAAGATTCAAGTGGGCGCCGCCCTTCCTTGCATCTTGAAACTTGTAACTTGCATCTGTCCTACAGCGTGCCCCGCGGTTTGCGGCCGGCCTTTGCGAACGCGAAGTCGAATACCGGGTCGGGCAGCAGGCGCAGCAGCCTGGCCACCACGCCCATCTGCCAGGGCACGACTGCGTAGGACGTGCCGCGTGCGATGACACGGGCGAAGCGCGGGGCGGCTTCGTCGGCGCTGAGAAGGAAGGGCATCGGGTAGGGGTTGATGGCGGTCATCGGCGTGTCGATGTAGCCGGGGCAGATCGTCTGTACCTTCACGCCGCTGCCGCGCAGTTCCACCCGCAGACTTTCCAGATAAGTGATCGCCGCAGACTTGGACGCGCAGTAGGCGCCGGCGCCCGGCAGTCCGCGGATGCCGGCGACCGAGGCGATGCCGACCAGCGCACCGCTGCGCCGCGCCTGCATCGGTTTCACGAAGGGTGCGAAGGTGCGCACCAGCCCCAGAACGTTGATGTCGAACACGGTTTCGAATGCCGGCAGGTCCTCCTGCTCGCCGGTCAATGTGCCGACCGATACGCCGGCGTTGCCGATGACGATGTCCGGCACGCCGGCCTGCTGCATGAAGGATTCGGCCGCCGCCTGCAGCGCGGCGGCGTCGCGCACGTCGGCGGCAAAGGTGAAATGCTGTCCGGGCAGGCTGGCAGCCAGCGCATCGAGCTGCGCCGCCCGCCGCGCCACCAGGCCGAGCGTGGCGCCCTCCGCGGCGTAATGGCGGGCCAGCGCTTCGCCGATGCCGCTCGATGCGCCGGTCAGAAAGACAACGGGTGCCGCGCGGGCACCCGTTGCCGCCGGACGCGCTGCGTCCATGCGGTTTACTTCTTTGCGGCCGCTGCGCGCTCGCCGCGGGCGCGCTCGATCAGCTGGTCGACGATGGCCAGCATGCCTTCAAAACTGTTGCCGAGTGCGATGTACTTGCCATCGACCACCAGCGCCGGCACGCCGGTCAGCTGATAGGCGGCACTCATCTGCTGCGCACGCTGCACCTTGCCCGACACCGCGAAGGACTTGGCGGTGTCTTCGAACTTCTTCGCGTCGATGCCGTTCTTGCCCATCCAGCTGCTGATGGTCGCCATGTCGTTGAACGCCTGGCGCTCCATGTGGATGGCGTCGAACACCTTGCTGTGCATGCGCTCCAGCTCGCCCAGGGTTTCCAGCGTGTAGTAGGTCTGCGCACCGGCCACCCAGGACTGTCTGAAGATGGCCGGTACCCGCTTGAAGCTCACGTCGTCCGGTTTGCGGTCGAGCCACTTCTTCAATGACGGCTCGAGCTCGAAGCAGTGCGGGCAGCCGTACCAGAAGAACTCGATCACCTCGACCTTGGGGCCCGGTTCGACCGACTGCGCCGGCTTGATTTCGCGAAAGTCCTTTTCATTCAACGGGGCGGCAGCGACGCCACTGGCCATGAAGCCGGCAAAAGCCAGCGCGGCAATCTGCTTGAATCCGAATTTCATGCTGTCTCCTGTGTATGCATGGCAAGTCCGGTCATCGGACAAGCGAAGTATCGATCCCGTTCTGGGCCAGTTCGGCACGCACCCGGCCCATGTCTTCCGGGCTGGCGAACGGGCCGAGCCGCACGCGGTACAGCGTGCCCTTGCCGGCGACGGCATGGGTCTGAACGTTCGACTCCAGACCCATCAACGCAAGACGGGCGCGCAGGTTGTCGGCTTCTTCTTCCGACGAGAAGGCGCCGGCCTGCAGAACCAGCGATTCCGGGGCAGCAGCCGGTGCCGGCGCGACCGCGGGCGCCGGGCTGTCTGCGGGCGGCGTCGGTGCTGCCGCAGGCGGCGTCCGGTCCGGAGCAGGCTGTGCGCTCTGATTGCCGGGCAGGATTTCATAGAAGTCGAAGCGCGGCTTCGCGGGGGGCTTGTCACCCGGTTTGCCGGGAAGTGCGACCGGTTCGCTCCCCGGTGCAGCCGCCGCGGGCGCCGCTTCACGCAACTGCAGCGGCAGCGCCGAGCCGTTGATGTACCACATCACCCCGGCGCACAGCACCACGCCCAGTACCAGGCCGATGAAGATGCCGACCATGGTGCCACCGCGATGCTTGCGCGCGGGCGCCTTCTTTTGCGCAGCTTTGACCATTACATCGATTCCGGTGCGGACACGCCTAGCAGCGACAGCCCGTTGGCGATGACCTGCCGCGTGGCGGCGGCCAGCGCCAGACGGGCCTCGCGCACCGCCAGATCGTCGACCAGCATGCGCGAGGCGTTGTAGAAGGCGTGGAAATCGGACGCCACGTCGCGCAGGTAGAAGGCGACCGAGTGCGGTGCGCGGTCGGCCACCGCCTGGGTAATCACGTCCGGGAATTCCGCCAGACGCTGGGCCAGCAGCAGTTCGCGCTCGCCGGTCAGCGCATCGAACGGGATGCCGGGCAGCAGAGTCAGGTCGAGCGCGTGATTGGCCACTGCCTCGCGCAGCACCGAGCAGATGCGTGCGTGAGCGTACTGTATGTAGTAGACCGGATTGTCGTTCGACTCGGATTTGGCAAGGTCGAGGTCGAAATCGAGGTGCTGGTCGCTCTTGCGCAGCACGTAGAAGAAGCGCGCCGCATCGTTGCCGACTTCGGCGCGCAGGTCGCGCAGCGTGACGAAGTCGCCCGAGCGCTTGCCCATGGCAGCCTTCTCGCCGCCGCGATACAACACGGCAAACTGCACCAGCGCGATTTCGAGCTTGTCCGGGTTTTCGCCGAGCGCGGCCAGCGCACCCTTCACGCGCGGGATATAGCCGTGATGGTCGGCGCCCCAGACGTCGATCACAAGGTCGAAGCCGCGCGCGAACTTTTCCGCGTGATAGGCGATGTCGGACGCGAAATAGGTGTAGGCGCCATTTTCGCGCCGCACGACGCGGTCCTTCTCGTCGCCGAAGCGGGTCGAGCGAAACCACAGCGCGCCGTCCTGTTCGTACAGGTAGCCGGCGTCCTGCAGGCGCTTCACCGCGCGGTCCACGGCACCGTTGCTGTGCAGCGACTGTTCCGAATACCACACGTCGTAATGCACGCGGAATTCGCCCAGATCATTGCGCTGGTCGGCCAGCATGGCATCAAGCGCGTAGCGATGTACCGTCCACCAGTCCTCGCCCAGCGTAGTTTTGGCGTGGGCGATCAATGCGTCGAGCATGGCGTCGGCGGTATCGCCGGCAACCGAGGCGTCGGGCAGTTCGGCCGTGTGCCGATTCAGGCGGGTGCCCTGCTGGATGAACAGTTCCGCTCCGATGTCGCGCACATAGTCTCCGCGGTAGCCGTCGGCCGGGAATTTCACCGCCGCCCCCTGCGTTTCCATGTAGCGCAGCCATACCGACACAGCGAGGATGTCCAGCTGGCGACCGGCGTCATTGACGTAGAACTCGCGCGTCACCGCGTAGCCGGCAGCGTCGAGCAGGTTGCACAGCGCCGAGCCGTAGGCGGCACCGCGACCGTGGCCGACGTGCAGCGGTCCGGTCGGATTGGCCGACACGAATTCGACCTGCACCTTTTTGCCGGCGCCGGTGTCCGAGCGGCCGTAGCGTTCGCCTTCGCTCAGGATGCGGCCGACGATGGCCTGCTTGACCGATGCGCTGAAGAAGAAATTGATGAAACCGGCACCTGCCACTTCGGCGCGCTCGACGATGCGCGATGGCGGCAGTTCGCGCACGATGCGTTCGGCGATGACGCGCGGGTTCTGTTTCAGCGCCTTGGCCAGCTGCAGCGCGACGTTGCAGGCGAGGTCACCGTGCGACGCCTGCTTCGGGCGATCAAGAAGAATGTCGGGTGGCGCGGTGTCGGGCGCCACACTGGCCAGTGCGGCATGCAGCAGACGGGTCAGTTCTCGGCGCAGTTCGGGGGTCATGAGTGAAACGGAAGCGCAATGCGCAAGTGCATTTGAAGACCGCGAAGTATAGCGCGAGCCCGCATTCAGCCCGGAAAGCCGCTTCCGGCGTGACGGTGCTTCTTGTACAGTGCGCGCTCCGCACGCCGCTGTCGAGTCCCCGCAACATGAGGTTTCAACCCCCCAGACCGTCTGTTCCTGCGCCGCAACGTGCGGCCGAGGGCTGAGCCGCATGCGCTGGCTGCGACTGCTCAAGATCCTCACGGTGAGCCTGCGGTTCGGGCTGGACCAGATGCTGCTCGACGCCGGCAGCAAGTTGCGCTTTGCCGGCCTGCTGCGCATTACCCGGATGGGGCGGCGCTTCACTGACCCGCGTGCAGTCAGGCTGCGCGAAGCGCTGGAGGCGCTCGGCCCGATTTTCGTCAAGTTCGGCCAGATGCTTTCGACGCGGCGCGACCTGCTGCCACCGGACATCGCCGACGAACTGGCCAAGCTGCAGGACCGCGTGCCGCCATTCCCGTCGGAACAGGCGATCGCCCGCCTCGAGGCCTTCTACGGCAAGCCGCTGGACCAGGTGTTCCGCAGTTTCGAAACCCGGCCGGTGGCGTCCGCGTCGGTAGCGCAGGTGCATTTTGCGGTGCTGCCCAATGGCGAGGACGTGGCGGTCAAGGTGCTGCGCCCCGGCATCGAACACATCATCGCCAACGACATCCTGCTGATGGAAACCGCCGCCGGCCTGCTGGAGCGCGTGTGGTCGGAAGGACGCCGGCTGAAGGCGCGCGAGGTGGTGGCCGAGTTTTCCAAGCATCTGGGCGACGAACTCGACCTGATGCGCGAGGCGTCGAACTGTTCGCAGCTGCGCCGCAATTTCCGCGATTCGCCGCTGCTCGCCGTCCCTGAGGTCTACTGGGACTTCTGCGGCCCCACCGCCATGGTGATGGAGCGCATGTATGGTCTGCCAATTTCGCACACCGACGCGCTGCGTGCCCAGGGTGTCGACATGGCGGCGCTGTCGCGCGCCGGCGTAGAAATCTTCTTCACCCAGGTGTTCCGCGACGGTTTCTTCCACGCCGACATGCACCCGGGCAACATTTTCGTCGCGCCAGACGGCCAGTACATCGCGCTCGACTTCGGCATCATGGGTACGCTCACCGATGTGGACAAAAACTACCTGGCGCAGAACTTTCTCGCGTTCTTCCAGCGCGACTACAAGCGGGTGGCGCAGGCGCACGTCGATGCCGGCTGGGTGCCGCGCGGCACCCGGGTGGATGAGTTCGAGGCGTCGATCCGTGCCGTTTGCGAGCCGATCTTCGACAAGCCGCTGAAGGAAATCGAGTTCGGCCGCACGCTGCTGCGGCTGTTCCAGGTGTCGCGCCGGTTCAATGTCGAAATCCAGCCGCAGCTTGTGCTGCTGCAGAAAACCCTGCTCAACATCGAAGGTCTGGGGCGCCAGCTCGACCCGGAGCTGGACCTGTGGAAAACCGCCAAGCCCTTTCTGGAACGCTGGATGAGCGAACAGGTCGGCTGGCGCGCGCTGCGCCGCAAGCTGCTCGACGAGGCGCCAGCGTGGGCGATGATGATGCCGGAGCTGCCGCGGCTGGCGCACAAGGTACTGAGCCAGTCTGCCGCGCAGGACGTGCGGCAGGAGGCGGTCGATCTCGAACAGCGCAGCCGCCGGCAGCTGCGCTGGATACAGTTCCTGTGCCTGCTGGTCGCCCTGCTGATCGGCTTCGAGGTGTGGCACGCCTTCGCCTGAGCTTCGCTCGGGATGTCTTCCCTAAAGATGTCGCCACGAAAGTCGTTAGCCCCTGTTCATACCGGGAGATGCCAACGATGAAAACGACCACGGTAGCGGCGGCGGGGCTTGCACGGGGCAGCGCAGGGGCGGGAACATGATTCCTCCACACATGAAGGCATTCGGCGAACTGGCCGGCTCGATGAGCCGATCGGTGCATGGCGCCGCGTCCACCTTCACGCAGATCGTGTCCGAGCAGGTGGGCATGTCGGTTTCGCATGTCGAAATCGCCGACCGCGCCCGCCTCGATCTCTGCCTGGCCAGCCTCGACAGCTGCCTGTGCGGCGTCGCCCAGCGCATGCGCACCACCGACGGTTGTGGCGCCGAAGCCATGCTGGTGCTGCCGCAGATCGGCGGTCTGGCGCTGGTGCGGCGCATGCTCGGTCTGCCGGGTGACATTGCCGAACCGGGCGAACTCGAACAGGACGCACTCGCCGAAGTCGGCAACATCGTCATCGACGCCTGCTCCGGTGTGCTGGCCGGAGCGCTGGGTTGGCACATCGAGGCGGCCCAGCCGCGCGTCACGCTGTCGGTACCCGATCGGCTGTTCGGCATGGATGAATCCGTTCGCTGTGCGCTGGTGACTCATCTGCGCATGCATCTGTCGGGCCTGCGCGTCGATGGTCTTGTCGTGCTCGAAATGACCGCCCTCGCCGGGTTGCCCATGCTGCCGGCGCGGCGCCTCGACGCCTGATCGAAAACCCCGCAAATCCAGTGCCCGCAAGGCTTGTGCGCCGTTATCATTGAGCCTGCGCGGTGTCGTGCCGCGCCGCGAAATGTTGCTCCGGGGCGTGCATGCTGATCTGGTTCGTAGTGCTCTATCTGATGGTGTCGGTCGGCATCGGTCTGTACGCCGCGACACGGGTCCATAACGCCAGGGATTTCGCCGTTGCCGGGCGCAGCCTGCCGCTGCCGGTGGTGACGGCCACGGTGTTCGCCACCTGGTTCGGTGCCGAGGCGGTGTTCGGGGTGTCGGCGCAGTTCGTCACCGAAGGCCTCGGCGGCGTGGTCGCCGATCCGTTCGGCGCATCGATGTGCCTGATCATCGCCGGCATCTTCTATTCGACCAAGCTGTACAAGCTGAACATCATGACCGTCGGCGACTACTATCGCCTGCGCTACAACCGTACCGTCGAAGTCATCACGTCGCTGTGCATCGTCGTGTCCTATCTGGGCTGGGTGGCGGCGCAGATCAAGGCCATGGGCCTCATCTTCTTCATGGTGACCGATGGCGCGGTCAGTCAGGAAACCGGCATGGTGCTCGGTGCCCTCATCGTGCTGACCTACACCACCTTCGGCGGCATGTTCTCGGTGGCCATTCTGGATTTCGTGCAGATGGCGGTGTCGATGGGCGGCCTGCTCTACATTGCCTACGTCATCAGCGGCCTGACCGGGGGGGTGGCGCCGGTCATCGACCACGCGTCGGCGGCCGGCAAGCTGGACTTCTTTCCGCCGGCCGACCCGTGGCTGTGGATCACCTTCCTCGGCGCCTGGCTGACCATGATGCTGGGCTCGGTCCCGCAGCAGGACGTGTTCCAGCGCATCACGTCGGCGAAGAGTGCGAAGGTCGCGATCGGCGGCTCGGTGCTCGGTGCATCGATCTACTTCTGCTTCTGCTTCGTGCCGATGTTCATCGCCTATTCGGCGACGCTGATCGACCCCGGTACCTTCAACGCGCTGATCGAGGAGGATTCGCAGCGCGTGCTGCCAACGCTGGTCATGCAGCACACGCCGCTGATCGCGCAGATCCTTTTTTTCGGTGCGGTGCTGTCGGCCATCATGAGCTGTTCGTCTGCCACGCTGCTGGCACCGTCGGTCACCTTCGCCGAGAACATCGTCAAGGGTTTCTACCCGCGGATGGGTGATCGCCAGCTGCTGTTCGTCATGCGCGGTGCCATCGTCGGCTTCGCCAGCATCGTGCTGGTGGTGGCGCTGAATTCCGAAGCGGGCATTTTCGAAATGGTCGAGAACGCCTACAAGGTGACGCTGGCCGGCGCCTTCGTGCCGCTGTTCTTCGGTGCGTTCTGGAAGCGCGCCACCACCCAGGGCGCGCTGGCCGCGATCATCGGCGGCCTGGGCTCATGGTTGCTGGTCGAGATACTGGTGGGCGAGGCCAGTGCGGTACCGGCCCAACTGATCGGTCTGGCGGTCAGTGCAACCGGAATGATCGTCGGCTCGCTGCTGCCGCAGTGGGTGGGCCATCGTCTGCCGCATGAGCCGGACCACGCAGCGCTGCATCACCATGCCGCCGCCGGCACGCATCACGCCGCCACCGGTCATACCCCGCCGCCGCGCTGATCGCTAATGTGCGGGCTGAGGCTGAGCCGCGGCCTTGGCGGCTGCTTCGGCTTCGCGCTGCAGGCGCTGCGCTTCCTTCCGGCGCACCCGTTCGTCGATCTTGTCGGCGTGGCGCTGCTGGTCGGCCGCACGTTCGGCAGCGCGCGCGTCCTCACGTTGTCGTCCGGCGGCCTGTTCGGCGTCCTTGCGGGCGGCGTCCTGTGCCTTCAGCCGTGCGCGTGCTTCCGCGTCGGCGTCCTTTTGCGCGCGCTCCCGGGCTTCCTGCTCGCGCTGGCGTGACAGCGCCTGCTCGGTTTCACGCGTCTTCACGCTCATTTCGATCGACTTGAGCCGGCGTTCATCGGCTGCCCGCTGCTTTTCCGCGCGTCGCGCCTGCGCGGACCGCGTGCGCACGTCACGTTCGATGTCGCGTGCCTCCAGCTCGAGCTTGCGCACTTCGGTCACGCGCAGACGCAGCGTTTCGTCGGCTTCTTCGATGCAGGACGACACCAGCGTGCGCTGCCAGCAGAGCGCGTCCGCGGCCGCCCGGTCGGCATCCGCCTTGCGCCGCAATTCGCGTGCCTGATTCTTCAGATCGCTGGCGCGCTGGCGAAGCAGGTCTCGTTCCTCGGCCGGGAAGGCATCAGCCTCTGCAACAGGGGTGTCGTTGGCTGCGGCGGAGCCAGCCGCAGCCAGACCGCTTGCCGTCAGGGCAATCAGTCCCGCCAGCAGGTGTGCGGCAAAAGTGTTCACGAGCGTCCTCATCCTTGAATGAACGTCGGCGCCGGGCTGCGCCGCGCGGTCCATCGGCCGCGATGCTAACCCGGCTGACGAGCCTTCGACATGCAAAGGACGATCAACGCATCAGGGCAAAGACCGATGGACAGGACATGTCCGCCAAGGGTCCCCGGGAGGGGGCAGCCCGCGTCGCTGCCGGATGCAATGGCGGCGCGGGGCGGGAGGCAGGACGTTCAGATCTGCACGGTCGGGGCAGGCCGCAGCACATAGCTGACAATCGCCAGCCCGCCGAGCGCCAGCGCGATGCCGGTCGGCAGACCGGCTGCCATGGATGCCACGGCCCCCACTGCGCACAGCGGTGTGGCCTGTCGGGTCGCAGATCGGCGTCCGGCGCGCAGGAATCGATTGACTGGAGTCGGCATGGTGATTCTTCCTCAAACGAATCAAGTGCTGAGTGTCACAGGGCTTGACCATGGACAAAGCCAAGAATAGCGCCACGATCACCCGGTATTCCGTGCGATTTCGGACATTGACCGCATCATCGCGCGCCCCATCCGTGACACGGGTCGCGCCCAAAAAAAACGGGCACCCGAAGGTGCCCGAACTTTGCAGAGGAGAGGATGGACGGCAGATCAGAGGCGATACGCAGTTTCGCCGTGAGCAGTGATGTCGAGGCCTTCGCGCTCTTCGTCTTCCGGCACACGCAGGCCGATGAAGATATCGACCAGCTTGAAGGCGATGAAGGAAACCACCGCTGTCCAGATTATCGTCACGCCCACCGCCGTGGCCTGGATCATGACCTGACCCATGATGTCGTAGCCTTCACCGACACTGTTGGAGACGTAGTCGTAGATGCCGGAGCCGCCGAGTGAAGGCGAAGCAAACACGCCGGTCAGGATGGCACCGAGGATACCGCCGACACCATGGACGCCGAACACGTCGAGCGCGTCGTCCGCACCCAGCATGTGCTTGAGCCCATTCACGCCCCACAGGCATACGATGCCCGAAACAAGACCTATCACCAGGGCACCCATCACTCCGACGAACCCGCAGGCCGGCGTGATGGCAACCAGACCGGCCACTGCACCGGAGGCTGCACCGAGCATCGACGGCTTGCCCTTCATGACCCATTCACCCAGCAGCCAGGACACGGTCGCGGCAGCCGTGGCGAGCAAGGTGGTCGCGAAGGCCATGACGGCGGTACCGCTCGCTTCCAGGTTCGAGCCGGCGTTGAAGCCGAACCAGCCCACCCACAGCAGCGAGGCGCCGACCATGGTCATCACCAGCGAATGCGGCGCCATGGATTCCTTGCCGTAGCCGATGCGCTTGCCCACCATGTAGGCACCGACCAGGCCGGCTACGCCCGCGTTGATGTGTACCACGGTGCCGCCGGCGAAATCGAGTGCGCCCTTGGCCCACAGGAAGCCTGCATTTGCCGTGACAGCGGCGAGCGTATCAGCGTCGGTAATCGCGTCCGGACCGTCCCAGTACCAGACCATGTGGGCAACCGGGATGTAGCTGAACGTGAACCACAGCACCGAGAACAGAAGCACTGCCGAGAACTTCACGCGCTCGGCGAAGGCTCCGATGATCAGCGCGGCGGTGATGCCCGCAAACGTCGACTGGAAGGCGACGAAGATCATTTCCGGGATATAGACACCCTTGCTGAAGGTCGCACCAGCCGATTCGCCGGTGACGCCGCTCAGGAACAACTTGTCGAGCGTGCCGATGAAGGGGTTTCCGGCCGTGAAGGCAAGCGAGTAACCGTAGATGAACCACAGCACGACGATGAGTGAAAACACCGTCATCACCTGCATCAACACCGACAGCATGTTCTTCGAACGGACCAGACCGCCGTAGAACAAGGCAAGGCCGGGTACAGCCATCATGGTGACGATGATGGTCGAAACCATCATCCAGGTCGTGTCGCCCTTGTTGAAGCTGGGGGCGGCAGCGGCCGCTTCTGCAGGAACGGCCTCGGCCGGCGCAGCTTCCGCCGCCATCGGTGCTTCAACTGCCGCATCCGCCGGAGCGGCAGCGGCTTCTTCGGTTACGACAGCCGGAGCTGCCGGGGGATCTTCTGCCATGACAGGCGCAGCCAGGCCGATAGCCAAGGTTGCGCACAGGATGCCCAGGAAACGTTTCATCTTGTGTTCTCCCTTAAAGCGCATCGACGCCGGTTTCACCGGTGCGGATGCGGACGACCTGTTCCAGATCGAAAACGAAAATCTTGCCGTCACCGATCTTGCCGGTGCTGGCAGACTTTTCTATGGCTTCGACCACGCTGTCGACCAGCTCGTCGCTGACTGCAGCCTCGATCTTCACCTTGGGCAGGAAATCGACGACGTACTCGGCACCCCGGTACAACTCGGTGTGACCTTTCTGGCGACCGAAACCTTTCACCTCGGTAACGGTGATGCCCTGCACGCCGATGGCCGAAAGTGCCTCGCGTACTTCGTCAAGCTTGAAAGGCTTGATGATGGCTGTGACTAGTTTCATGACATTCCCCTGGCAGATACCGTGAAGCGTTTTTGAATCAGAACGTCTTGGACAGGAACACTACGTACTGGTCGTCACCCAGGTACTTGCCCTTGAGATTGGTGTAGAAGGCTTTTTCCGTGGTGTTCATGCTGGTGTCGGTGTAGAAGGCGCCGACCGTGAAGCCTTGCGGAAGGGCGTACGACAGGCCGATCTTCCAGTCTTCATATGAGGCGAAGTCGTCGTTCTGCACGCCTGCGGTCGAGCCGCTGAAGTCCTGGATGCCGTAGTGCAGGTTCAGCGTCAGGGCTTCGGTGATCGGGTAGTTGGCAGAGAGGTCGAGGTACCAGGTGCCTGACGAGTTGTTCACACCGAAGGTGTCGCCGAGGCTGTACGAGTACTTGGCGCTCAGGAAGCTCCAGGTGAGGGCGGCGTAGGCTTCGAGCGTGTCGGCCTTGGTGATGCCGGGGTTGCGGTCACCCGGGTAGATGTACTGCAGCAGACCGACGTCGTAGCCGATGCCGGTTTCGCCGAAGGCGCCGCGGTAGCCGCCATAAACGTCGATTTCCATGCTGGAGCTGGAGTAGGCCGAATCAACGCCTGCCGGAGCGTCCTTGAGCCACGAGATGTTCGATGCCCAGGTGCCGAGGTAGAAGCCGCTGGCGTGCGAGTAGTCGAAACCGCCCTGCAGCGCCGGGTCTTCGTTGGTCTGGCTGATGCCGCGGAACACATACTGGCTGAACAGACCAACGTTGCCGGTGAAGGTGTGCGGGCTGGCCGGTTCTTCGGCTTGAGCGGTGAAGGCCGGCACGGCCAGTGCGCTGGCGAGGGCAGCGGCGATCAAAGTCTTTTGCATTGGGTTTACTCCTTGATTTAGGGAAACTGCCCGGCTTGTCTTGCACAGACCGTGCCAGACGGTCTTACGCCTTGTTTTTCAATGATTTGATGCAGTACAACGAATATCGGAGACGGTCGGGCGGGATCACCCGCCCCAAATGCACGCACTTCGATCTGGCTTTGCACCAATGCGGTGCGCGATCGGTCTGGCGGGGGTGCTTTGCGCACTATCGGTGCTCGCCGCGCGGCATCTGCACCCATTTGTCGTGAATTCCGTCACGCCGGGATCGCGCGTTCCGCGGTGTGACGGCACAATGCGGAGCTTCCCGGTCGGCGCAGACCCGCTGTACTGCGTTTTACCGGCCATAGCCTGGAGAGAAACCTATGTTGAATCCGAAGATGCTCGAAGAACTGTCGTCGCGCTTTTCCGAACTGCTCGCCGCCAGCCCGGCCAGGGATCTGGAGAAAAACGCCAAGGCGATGGCAAGCGCCATGTTTTCGCGCCTCGATCTGGTTACGCGCGAGGAATTTGATGTGCAGAAGGATGTGCTGGCCCGCACCCGGGCCCAGCTAGAGGGGCTCGAAGCGCGGGTATCCGAGCTGGAAAAGCAGCTCGCCGCGGGTGCCGGCTGATCGCCCGGCTCCGTGGCGGCCGGCCCTCGCTGCGGAATTTTTTGGCCCCGGTGACATCACACCATTGTCTTTCACAGTCTGGAGCAGTCGATGAAGCAGGGAATTTCGCAGCTCGCGCGCCGGGTGCTGACGCTCGGCGCCGGCCTTGCGCTGATGTCGTCCGCCGTGCAGGCGGCAGGCAGCTATTCGCGTGTACTCCCGGAAAAGAGTTCGCTTGCCTTCGTGTCGCAGCAGATGGGTGTATCGGTCGACGGCCGGTTCACCCGCTTTTCGGCGACGCTCGACTTCGATCTCGCGAAGCCGGAAGCCGGCAGCGCGACGCTCGACATCGAACTGGCGTCGATTGATGCCGGCGGTCCGGAAGCGAACGACGAGGTCAAGGGCAAGAACTGGTTCGACGTCAAGCAGCACCCGAGGGCGCGCTTCGTGTCGAGTTCGGTGAAGCCGCTCGGCAACAACCGTTACGAGGTGCGCGGGCAGATGAGCATCAAGGGCAAGACACGAGAGGTTGCTGCACCCTTCACGCTGAAGCCTGACGGCACCGGCGCGCTGCTGGAGGGCAGCTTCCCGCTCAAGCGCCTCGAATTCGGCGTCGGTACCGGCGCCTGGGGCGATACCTCGGTGGTCGCCGACGAAGTTCAGATCCGTTTCAAGCTGGCCGTCGCAGGCAAGTAAGCTGCTGCTTTCCGTTCAACACAATTCTGGAATCCACATGAAATTCACTTCCGCTCTGTTTGGCCTGTTGATGGGCGCCTCGCTGACCACCGGTGCGATTGCCGCCGACAGCTACACCATCGATTCCCGCCACACCTTCCCGACCTTCGAAATCAACCACCTCGGCTTTTCGACGCAGCGCGGCCGCTTCAACAGCGCCAGCGGCAAGATCATGCTGGTGCCGTCGCAGAACAGCGGCAGCATCGAGGTCAAGATCGACACCGCCTCGATCGACATGGGGCTCGAAGCGTGGGACAAGCACATGCGCGGCGAAGACTTCTTCAATTCCGAGCAGTTTCCTGCCATGACCTTCAAATCCACGAAGCTCATGTTCGACGGCGACAAGCTGGTCGGTGCCGAAGGCGACCTGACGCTGCTCGGGGTGACCAGACCGGTCAAGCTCGATGTGAAAGGCTTCGCTTGCGGCACGCATCCGATCAACAAGAAGGCACTGTGCGGCGCCGACATTTCCACCACGATCAAGCGCTCCGACTTCGGCATGACCAAGTACCTGCCCGGCATCAGCGACATCGTCTACATCGAGATTCCGGTCGAGGCCTTCCGCGACTGAGTGAGACGGCGGACGGCGTGCGCGCCGTCCCCGCCTGGCCTGAATGAATACCCTTACGTACCTGGCCGGCTACCCGCCACACATCCAGGACCAGGTGCGCGCGCTGATCGAGCAGGGTCGCCTCGCCGAAACACTGAAGGCGCGCTACCCGGACACTCATGCGGTGCGCAGCGACAGCGCACTGTACGATTACGTGATGGCGCTGAAACAGCGCCATCTCCGCAATGGCGCGCCGATCAACAAGGTGATGTACGACAGCAGCCTCGGTCTGACGGCCCGGGCACTCGGCACGCACACCACGGTGTCACGCGTGCAGGGCGGCAAGCTGAAGGCCAAGCACGAACTGCGGGTTGCCACACTGTTCCGCGATGCGCCGCCGGAGTTCCTGAAGATGATCGTCGTGCACGAACTGGCCCATCTGAAGTCGCGCGAGCATGACAAGGCGTTCTACCAGCTGTGTACACATATGGAACCGCAGTATCACCAGTATGAATTCGACTTGCGGCTGCACCTGACCCAGCTCGACCTGTGCGGCGGGCCCGCCTGAATCCGATGGGCAGCCGACCGACCGTATCGCTAGTGCTCGGCTCCGGCGGCGCGCGCGGGCTGGCACACATCGGCGTCATCCGCGAACTGGAATCGCGCGGCTACGACATCCGTGCCATCTCGGGCTCGTCGATGGGTGCGCTGGTCGGGGGCATTCACGCGCTGGGCGGACTCGATGCCTACGAAAAGTGGGTGACCGCGCTGGGGCAGTCGGACATGCTCCGCCTGCTCGACCTCACGCTGTCCGGTGGCGGCCTGATCCGTGGCGAGGTTTTGATCCAGCGTCTGCGCGAGCTGGTCGGCGAATGCAATATCGAAGACCTGCCGCTGGACTACACGGCGGTCGCGGTCGACATCGAACGCGGGCGGGAAGTGTGGCTGTCGGACGGCTCGCTGTTCGAAGCGATCCGTGCCTCGATGGCCGTGCCATCGGTGTTCACGCCGCACGCCTACCGCGGTCGCCTTCTGGTCGATGGCGGGCTGCTGAATCCGGTTCCGGTGGCGCCGACCCTGCGCACACTGACCGATCTGACGGTCATCGTCGATCTGAATGGCGAATCCGTCGAGCCTCCTCCGCTGCAGCGTGCGGACAACGACACCGGCCTGCTGGCGCGACTGCGCAGCTACCTGCCCGGCGGCAACGGAAATGGCGCGGTGAAGGTTGCCGAATCGGGATTGGCCATGTCGGATGTGCTGATGCGTTCGCTGGAAACCATGCAGGCCGCCCTGACGCGCCGCAATCTCGCGGTGTTCTGGCCCGATGTGGTGATCAGCGTGCCGAAGAATACCTGTCGCTTCCACGAATTCCATCTGGCGACGCCGTTGATCGAGTACGGTCGCCGACTCGCTGGCGACGCGCTGGACCGGCTGGAGGCGTCGACCGGCGCGCGAGGCGGGCCGCCGTCGCCCTGATCAGTCGCTGCCGAGCCGCTTCACCTTCACATCGCGCCCCTTCACCCGCCCGCCATCGAGCCGGCGCACCACCTCGTCGGCAATGTTGCGTTCCACCGCGACATAGGTGAGGTAGTCGGTCACGTCGATCCGGCCCACCTGCTCGCGGGTGAAGCCGGCTTCGCCGGTCAGCGCGCCCAGCACGTCGCCCGGCCGTATCTTTTCCTTGCGCCCGCCCAGTATCTGCAAGGTGGCCATCGGCGGCACCAGCGGTGCATGACCGGCCGGCTCCAGTTCCGCCAGCGGCTGCCATTCGAGCGCCACGCCCTGCGCCTTTTCGATGCGCAGCGCCCGGCCCATCTCGTTGCGGCTGACCAGGCTGAGTGCCCAGCCCTCGGCGTCACCGCGCCCGGTGCGTCCGATGCGGTGCACGTGCACCTCCGGGTCGGGCGTCACGTCGACGTTGATTACTGCTTCGAGCTTGTCGATGTCCAGACCGCGCGCGGCCACATCGGTGGCCACCAGCACCGACGCACTGCGGTGCGCGAAACGCACCAGCACCTGGTCGCGTTCGCGCTGCTCCATGTCGCCGTACAGGGCCAGCGCCTCGAAACCCTGTGCGCTCAGCCGGTCCGCCAGTTCGCGGCAGCGTGCCTTGGTGTTGCAGAAAGCCAGCGTGCTGACCGGCCGGAAGTGGCGCAGCAGCTGCGCCACGGCGTCGAGCCGTTCGGTGTTGTCGATCTCATAGAAGCGCTGGCGGATCTTGCCGGCCGCATGCTGCGTCGCGACCTGCACCCGTTCCGGCTCGCGCAGGAACTGCGACGCCAGCTTTTCGATGCCGGGCGGGAAAGTGGCCGAGAACAGCAGGGTCTGGCGCGCGGCCGGGCACTGTTGCGCGATCCACACGATGTCGTCGAAGAAGCCCATGTCGAGCATGCGGTCGGCTTCGTCGAGCACCAGCATGTTCAGGCCGCGCATGTCCAGCGTGCCGCGTTCCAGGTGATCCATGATGCGGCCCGGCGTGCCGACCGCCACATGCGCACCGTGCTCCAGACTGCCGATCTGCGGCCCCATCTTCGCACCGCCGCACAGCGTCACCACCTTGATGTTGTCGGTAGCGCGCGCCAGACGGCGGATTTCCTTCGCCACCTGATCGGCCAGTTCGCGCGTCGGGCACAGCACCAGCGCCTGTGGGGAAAACCAGCGCGGATTGAGTTTGGCCAGCAAGGGCAATGCAAACGCCGCCGTCTTGCCACTGCCGGTTTTCGCCTGCGCGATCAGGTCACGCCCGGCCAGCGCCAGCGGCAGCGTGGCCGCCTGCACCGGCGTCATCGCGAGGTAGCCGAGCGTGGTCAGGTTGGCGAGCGTCTCGGGCGCCAGCGGCAAGGTGTCGAACGCGGTTTCAGTCAGCGTCGACGGTGCAACGTCGGGCGAGGTGGATTCGGAAGCTGTGGATTCGGTCATGCGCGATTATAAGGGCCCGTGCCGGGCCGGCGTGTGCATCGCCCTTGCGCCGTGGCGCGCCGCTCCACCAGAATGCGCCGACAGCATCCGACAGGCAGCGAACCGATGAAACGCATCGTCATCCTCGGCACCGGTGGAACCATCGCCGGCCAGGCGCGCAGCGCCGCCGACAACACCGGCTATGTCGCCGGCACGATCGCCGTGGCGGATCTGGTCGCTGCCGTGCCGCCGCTGGCGGCGTTTGCGATCGATGCCGAGCAGGTCGCGCAGACCGACAGCAAGGACATGACTTTCGCTATCTGGCGTGCGCTGGCGCAGCGCGTTGCGCATCATCTTGCGCGCAAGGATGTCGCAGGCATCGTCATCACCCATGGCACCGATACACTGGAAGAAACCGCCTACTTCCTGCATCGTGTGCTGGCGCCGGCCAGACCGGTCGTGCTGACCGGCGCGATGCGCCCGGCGGGTGCGCTGGCCGCCGACGGACCGCAGAACCTGCTCGACGCCGTGCGCCTGGCCGCGTCGCCCGAAGCGAGTGGCGTACTGGTCTGCATGGCGGGCACCGTTCATGCCGGCTGCGAGGTGCGCAAGGCGCATCCGTATCGTGTCGACGCCTTCGATTCCGGTGATGCCGGTCCGCTCGCCTACCTCGAAGAGGGTGTGCTGCGCCGCCTGCGCGACTGGCCGCGCGGCGACGCACTGGGTCTGGCGCATGTGCTGCGCGACGACTGGCCGCGCGTCGACATCGTGCTGAACTACGCCGGTGCCGACGACGCGCTGGTCGATGCACTGTGCGCGCTCGGTGTGCGCGGCATTGTTGCGGCGGGCACCGGCAACGGCACTCTTGGCGCACCCCTTGAGGCGGCGCTGCTGCGTGCGCAGACGGGCGGCGTCGCCGTGCTGCGTACCAGCCGGACCGCGCGCGGCAGTGTCATCGACACCCCGGGCGCTGCGTTGCCGGACGCCGGCACGCTCACGTCGGTGCAGGCGCGCGTCGAGTTGATGTTGCGGTTGATGTAACACACGGCGGCGGGGCTGCCGCACTGGACGTGCGTTCGCCCGTCACGACGCATCGTGAATTTCACGCAGCCCACGTAAGTGAAACGACACGATGCGCTTACACTGCGGCATCGTGCACACACACAATAAAGTCGCCCAAGCGACTGTTGATTGAAGAACGCCCTGATGCGACGCCGCGCATTCATTACGCTGCTGACGGTCGCTGCCCTGTTTGCCGGGCTGCTGCCGCTCGCTGCAGCGCTCTATTTTTCCTGGAGCTATACGCTCAGGGTCGAAACGCTGCACCTCGACGCGCTGGCGCAGCAGGCCCTGCTGCGCGCCGAGCAAGTGTTCGACGAAGCGCAGTCCGAACTGCATGGCCTCGATGCGGTTCCGGACACGCCGTGCTCGCCGGCCCATATCGAGCGCATGCGCCAGATCGCCTATTGCACGCCGTTCGTGCGCGAGATCGCCTATACCCGCGATGGCCGCATACAGTGCAGCAGCATGGGACCTGGAGAGGAAAACGGTATCCGTTCGTTGCCTGCTGCCGACTGGACCGATGGCAAGGGACGCCAGATATGGTTCCGGCTGACGCACCCGCTCGACGATGCACGACCGTCTGTCGCCATCGGTCGCGGTTCGCACCTTGCGCTGATCCACGCCAGCCATTTTCAGGTACGCAGCATCGCCGACACCCGTCTGGTCGTGCTGAGCATCACCGACTGGCTTCCTCTCGCCGTGGTCGACGAGCCGCTGGTGTCGAGCATGATCGATACCGCGATGACCGGCCGCGAGCATATCCAGGGTGACCGCCTGTATGCCGTCGCGCAGTCCGGCCAGCTGCCCATCGTGGCGGTGGCGGCCCAGTCGCGCGCCCAGCTGCTCGCGGCGTGGACCGAGCCGCTGGTGATGACCACGCTGTTCGGCGTACTGGTCAGTACGCTGATGGTGTGGGCGGTGCGCCGGTTTACGCGCCAGTTCTTCTCGCCGGCCACGGCGCTGCTGGCGGCCATCCGGCGTGGCGAGTTGCGGGTGGCCTACCATCCGCAGATACGCCTGTCCGACGGCCGCTGCGTCGGCGCGGAACTGCTGGTGCGCTGGCCTGACCAGAACGAGCCGGTCATGAGCACCGACGATCTGGTGCATCTGGCCGAACACTCCGGCTTCGAACATGAAATCACCTCGCGCGTGCTGCGTACCGCGATTGCCGAGATCGGAGACCTGCTGCAGCGCCGGCCCGAACTCACGGTGTCGCTGAACGTGGCGTCGCACGATCTGGAAAGCGGCGGCCTGAGCGAGCTGCTGTCCGACGTGCTCGACGGCAACGGCATCCGGCGCAGCCAGATCGAACTCGAACTGACCGAACGCAACCTGATCCAGGCCGGATCGGCCGGTCTCGTGCTTGCACAGTTGCGCGAAGCCGGCCACAAGGTGCTGCTCGACGACTTCGGAACCGGTTACTCCAGTCTGTCCTACCTGCATGATTTGCCGGTCGATGCGCTGAAAATCGACCGCGCCTTCGTCGGCACCATCGGTGCCGATTCGCCGCACGCACCGCTGGTGCCGCACATCGCCGAAATTGCCCGCACACGCAAGCTGCAGATGGTGGCGGAGGGTGTCGAGACGGAACAGCAGGCGACCTATCTGCGCGAGCAGGGCGTTCAGATTGCGCAAGGCTTCCTGTACGCGCGGCCGATGGATGCCGCCGAATTCCGTCAGTTCCTCGCCACGCGCGCCTGAACGTACGGCGCGGCGCGCAGTCCATCCGCCGTGCTTTCCCTGACTGCCCTCGACAAGACCCTGCCTGGTACGCCGCCGCGCGTGCTGCTGCAGGCGCTCGATCTCGACATCGCCGCCGGCGAATACGTCGCGGTGATCGGCGAATCCGGCTCCGGCAAATCGACGCTGCTCAACGTCGTGGCGGCACTCGATCGCCCCGATGCAGGTTCGGTGCGTTTCGACGGCGTCGAGGTGTCGGCGCTGGACGATGACGCCGCCACCGTGTGGCGGCGCACCCGGGTCGGCTTTGTGTTCCAGGCCTTCCATGTGCTGCCCTGGCTGAGCCTGCGCGACAACGTGGCGCTGCCGCTGGCGCTGGCCGGTGTGTCGGCGCGCGAGCGCCGCGAGCGGGCGTGTGCGCAGCTGTCCGCGGTCGGGCTGGCGAACCGTGCCGACGACAGCCCGACGCAGCTGTCCGGTGGCGAGCTGCAGCGCGTGGCGATCGCGCGCGCGCTGGTGCACCGGCCGCGCCTGCTGCTGGCCGACGAGCCGACCGGCAATCTTGACGCCGACAACGCCGAGCGGATCGCCGCGTTGCTGCGCGATGCCGTGAAGTCGGGCGCTGCCTGCGGCCTGCTGGTCACCCATTCGGCCGCCGTCGCCGCCACTGCGGACCGCGTGCTCAGGCTGGGCCGCGACGGCCGCCTGCATCCGGCCGACGCGCACGTCGATGCTTGAGCTGCTGTGCCGCTCGGCCTGGCGTGGTGCGAGCCGGCTTGCGCTGCTGGCCATCGCGCTCGGTGTGGCGCTCGGCGTCGCGGTGTCCGCCATTCACCGGGCGGCGCTCGACGAGTTCGAATCCGGCCTGCGTGCGGTGTCGGGCTCGGCCGATCTGGAAGTGGTGGCGGCGCGCGGCATGGATGAGTCGGTCTATGCCTTGCTCGCCCGCCTGCCCGACGTGGCATACGCCAGCCCGCTGGTCGAGCGCGAACTCGACGTCGCGGTCGACGCGCGCGCGCTGAAGCTGCGGGTCATCGGCCTTGATGCCTTTCGCGCGGCGGCGGTGCAGCCGACCTTGCTGCCGCCGGCGGGTGACATCGCACGGCTGATGGAGCCGGGCGCGATCTTTCTGAGTCATGCTGCCGGCCAGGCGCTCGGCGTCCAGCCGGGGCAGACGCTGAAGCTCGGTCGCGACAACACCGCCTTCACCGTTGCCGGCTGGCTGCCGTCGGCCGGCAGTGGCGCCGCGCTGGCCGTGATGGACATCGGCGAGGCGCAGTGGCGGCTGGCCACACTCGGTCAGATCAGCCGCGTCGCGCTGCGCCTGCGCGAAGGCGTGAATCGCGCCGAGGCGACCGCGCGCATCGCCGCCATGCTGCCGCCGGGCGTGCAGTGGCAGACGCCCGCGCAGGCGCTGGAACGGGCGGACCGGCTGTCGCGCGCCTATCGCGTCAATCTGGGTCTGCTGGCGCTGATCGCACTGGCGGTCGGCAGCTTTCTGGTGGCGGCGACGCAGGCCGCGGCGATTGCGCGGCGCACGGCCGAAATCGCCTTCCTGCGGGCAGCCGGACTGACGCGCGCGCAGCTTTTCCGCATGCTGATCGGTGAGGGGGCGCTGCTGGGCGCGTGCGGCGCGCTGCTGGGCATCGCGCTCGGACACGCACTGGCGGCGCTCGCGCTGACGCTGATCGGTGCCGATCTGGGCGCCGGTCTGGTGTCAGGTGTGGCGCCGGCGCTGTCGTTCGACCTCGCGGCCAGCGCGGGCTTCGGTCTGCTCGGCGTGGCCAGCGCGGCGGCCGGCGCGGGCTGGCCGGCGCGCGATGCGCTGCAGATTGCGCCGGCACAGGCGCTGCGGGCCGGTCACTTCGGTCCTGCGCTGCGCACGCTGGGCAACGACCGCCGTACCGTGGCGGCATTGAGTGCGCTGTTGCTGGCGCTGGCTGCCGCATCGCTGCCGCCGCTGGCCGGTCTGCCGCTCGGTGGCTATGCGGCGATCGCCTGCGTGCTGGTGGCCGCCGTGCTCGCCGTGCCGCCGCTGGCCCGGGCGCTGGCGCGGCGCGTGCCGACGTTCTCGGCGGTGCCGCTGGATCTGGCGCGGGCGCGGCTGATGGCCGAGCCCGGGTTCGCGTCGCGCAGCGCGGCCGGCGTGCTCGCCGCTACGGCACTGATCGTCGCGATGGCCGTGATGGTGTCGTCCTTCCGCAGCTCGGTCGACCGCTGGTTGACCGATGTGCTGCCGGCCGAGCTTTACCTGCGCGGCGATCGCGATCGACCGTGGCCGTACGATATCGAAGCGCGGTTGGCCTCAGTGCCCGGTGTCGAGCGGCTGGAAGCCATCCGGCACCAGAGCCTGCTGCTGAGCGCCGAACTGCCGGCGGTGGCGCTGATCGCCCGGCCGCTGCCGGATGACGCCGGTCGCGTGCTGCCGCGCGTCGGCGCATCGGTGGCGCCGGGCGCGCTGCCTCAGGTGTGGGCGTCCGAGGCGATGGCGGATCTGTATGGCTGGACGGCCGGCCGCGAAGTCGAACTGCCGCTCGCCGGACAGCGGCTGCGTGTGCAGGTCGCCGGCCTGTGGCGCGACTACGCGCGCCAGCACGGCGCGGTGGTGATCGATCTGGCGCGCTACCGCGCGCTGACCGGCGACACGGTGTCCGACGACTTCGGACTGTGGCTCGACGCAGGGTCCGATGAAGGGACTGTCGCGCAAGCGCTGCGCGATGCCAGCGGCAAGGGCGAGGCGCTGGAACTGACGTCGAGCGAAGAGGTGCGCCGCCTGTCGCTCGGCGTATTTGACCGCACCTTCGCCGCCACCTATGCGCTGGAGGCGGCATCGGCGCTGATCGGCCTGGCCGGCATCGCGGCGGCGTTTGCGGCGTCGGCCAGCGCGCGCGCGCGCGAATTCGGGTTGTTGCGCCACCTCGGCTGCACGCGCCGGCAGATCGCTGCGCAGTTGGCAGCCGAAGGTCTGCTGTCCGCGCTGCCCGGGCTGCTGCTGGGTCTGGTCGCCGGGTTCGCGATGAGCGCGCTGCTGATCGAAGTGGTGAATCGCCAGTCCTTCCACTGGAGCATGGACTGGGTGGTGCCCTGGGGCTGGCTGGCCGTCATCGTGCTCGCCATGCTGGCGGCCTCGACGCTCGCGGCGATACTGGGTGCACGTGGTGCACTGGATGTCGCGGCGGTGCGGGCGGTGAAGCTGGATGACTGAACAGACAGCAGGCGGATGCGGCGGTCGGGCAGCCGGGTTGGGCGGTGCTTCGGCGCGCGGCGATTGCCCGCGGCGCCAAGCACCTTACAATGCGCCCATGGCGCGCAAACTATTTGATTTCGGCAACGCCGGCGCAGTCGATGACTGGTCGCCGATTGATGATGGCGTAATGGGCGGCATGTCGCGCAGCAGGCTGCGACCCGACCCGGCCGGGCACGCGGTATTCGAAGGCATCGTGTCGCTGGAACGCAACGGCGGCTTCGCCTCGGTGCGCGCCCAGCCTGGAAACATCGCCGAAGCAGGTGCGACCCACTATGCGCTCGTGGTGCTCGGCGACGGCAAGCGCTACAAGCTCAGCCTGCGCTGCGACGACGACTTCGACGGCCTGAGCCACCAGATCAGCTTTGAACCCCCGGCGGGTCAGTGGGCCACCGTGCACCTGCCGGTGGCGGCGTTTCGCGCCACCTTCCGCGGTCGCAACGTGATGGGCGCACCGCCGCTCGACCCGTCACGCGCACGCCAGATCGGCCTGATGATCGCCGACCGTCAGGCGGGCACCTTCTCGCTCGGCATCCGCGCGATCCGGGTCGAATGAACGTCGTGCTCAGTGCGGCTTGATCAGCGGCTGCATCAGTTCGGACGCATTTTTCTTCGCCTGCTTGGCGGCCTTCTTTTCCTTCGGTGTCGACGCCGGCTGTTTCTTCGTCGCCTTCACGCTGTTTCGTTCCTTGCTCATGGTGTGACCTTTCGAGTGCCGCCGGCGCAGTGGGCGCACGGCTCGGCCCGACCACTATAAGCCGATGCGGCCGTGCGGCGCGAAATGACGGGTGGAGCTCAGTCGCCGCCGAGCTGCGAGTGGTATAGGTTGGCGTACATGCCGCCGGCTGCCAGCAGCTCTGCGTGGCGACCGATTTCGGCGATGCGCCCGCGGTCCATCACGACGATGCGATCGGCCCGTTCGATCGTGGACAGCCTGTGTGCGATGACCAGCGTGGTGCGATTCTTCATCAGCACTTCGAGCGCCGCCTGCACCTGCCGCTCCGATTCGGTATCGAGCGCCGACGTCGCCTCGTCGAGAATGAGCACCGGTGCATCCTTCAGCAGCGCGCGCGCGATCGCCAGCCGCTGGCGCTGGCCGCCCGACAGCTTGACGCCGTTTTCGCCGATCAGCGTGTCGAAACCTTCCGGCATGGCCTGGATGAAATCGAGCGCGTAGGCCGCGCGCGCGGCGGCTTCGATGTCGCCGCGATCGGTGTCGCGCAGCGCGCCGTAGGCGATGTTGGCCGCCACCGTGTCGTTGAACAGCACAACGTCCTGGCTCACCAGTGCCATGTTGGCGCGCAGGCTGGCCAGCCGGATGTTCTGGATATCGTGACCATCGAGCAGGATGCGCCCGCTGCCCGGCGTATAGAAGCGCGCCAGCAGATGGGCCAGCGTGGTCTTGCCGGAGCCGGATGCGCCGACCAGCGCCACCGTCTCGCCTGGAGCGATCGCCAGATCGATGTGCTGCAGCACGCGTTCGTCGCGCCCCGGATAGCCGAAGCCGAGCTGGTCGAAGTCTATGCGCCCGCGCGCGCGCTCGATTTCGACCGTCCCGGTGTCACGCTCGGCCTGTTCGTCGATCAGCTGGAACACGCTTTCCGCTGCCGCCAGGCCGCGCTGCAGCGGCGCATTGACGTCGGTCAGCCGCTTCAGCGGCGCCAGCAGCATCAGCATGGCGGTGACGAAGCCCATGAAGCTGCCGACCGTCGTGCGATTGCTCGCCGAGTCGTGCAGCGCCACCGCGATGACGATGCCCAGCGCCATCGCGGTCAGCACCTGGGTCATCGGCGACACCAGCGATGCGGCGACGATGTTGCGCATGTTCTGCCGCCGCTGCTTGCGACAGGCCGCATCGAAACGGCCCATTTCATAGTCCTGGCCGCCGAAGATCTTGACCACCTTGTGTGCTTCGATGGTTTCTTCCAGCGTGTGCGCGATGCTGCCCATGGCGGTCTGCGCGCCGCGCGCCGATTCGCGGATGCGGCGCGAACTGAGGCGCACCACGATGGCGATCAGCGGCAGCATGCCGAGCACGATGAGCGTGAGTTTCCAGTCCAGCCACAGCAGCCAGGCCAGCAGGCCGGCCACGGTCAGCGTGTCGCGCACGAACACGGTGATGACATTGGTCGCCGCCTGCGTCACGCCCTGCACGTCGTAGGCGACCTTGGAAATCAGCGCGCCGGAGTTGTGGTTGTCGAAGAACTCGGTCGGCAGCGCCAGCAGGCGGCCGAACATCGCGCGGCGCAGGTCGAGTACGACGTTGTTGGCGGCCCAGGCGAAGGCGTAGTCGGCGATGAAGCCGAAAATGCCGCGCGCGGCGAACAGCGCGACGATGAGCACTGGATAGAACCACACGGCATCCGGGTCAGTGCCGCCGAAACCGCCGTCGAGCAGCGATTTCATGATGGCCGGAAACACCGGTTCGGCGGCTGCCGTGAGCGCCATGCAGAGCAGTGCAACGGCAAAAGCCACCCAGTAGGGACGCACATAACCGAGCAGGCGCACATAGATCGCGCGGCTGGAAACCTGGACTGAAGTCATGGCGGGTCAGGTGCGGAGAAGCGCGGATTATAGGTGCAGCCCGCTCAGCGGTTGAATGCGCGCAGTTTGGCGCCGAGCGGGCCGATTGCCAGATGCGTCAGGTGGCCGAAGTCGAATTCGAGATTCAGCCAGCGTTCGGACGGCAGCCCGAGCAGGGTGCCGGTCAGCGCGCGCATCGGTCCGTTGTGGCCGACCAGCACGAGCGCATCAGTGCCGCGCCGGTGCGCCTCGAAGGCAGCCCAGACACGCGCGGCCATGTCGGCGTACAGCTCGCCGGCCGGCGCCCGGAAGTCGATCAGCGCATTGCCCCAGGTGTCGAAACCGTGCGGCGGAATGTCGCTGAAAGGCTTCATTTCCCAGTCGCCGAAGTCGAGTTCGCGCAGCCGCTCGTCCGTTTCGACCGCCGGATCGAGGGCGTGAGCCAGCAATCGCGCGCGTTGCAACGGACTGCTGACAATGCGCACGTCGGCCGGCAGGAGCAGGCGCAGCCGGTCGGCGCAGGTCAGGGGATCTTCGGCGACGTCCAGGTCCGTCACGCCATAACAGAGCCCCGGCGCCACGGCCGGCTTCGGATGGCGCACCAGATAGAGCTGGAGCGGATCACTCAAACGGAACATTCCGCTCATCGTGTGCCGCCTGTGACAACACCCGAACAGCCCGGCGCGCAGGCCCGAGGCGCAGCGCTGACACACTGTGCTGAGCTTGCGTCCCACTGTGCTGCGCTGCAAAAATAAAACACGATTTTCTTCACGATCCAATACTGGTAAGGGGTTGAAAGAGTTGTTGCAGTGCACTACATTCAATTCAACAACTGCTTTTTAACTTGCTGGGAGCTTCATCATGAAAACCACTGCACTCCGTATCTTGCTTGCTGCGAGCCTTTCACTTTCGGCCTTTGCGGCATCGGCCGACACCACCGAGTCGTCGAAGGCAGTCGGACACCCTGAAGATTACAAGGTGTTCATCGATGCCAAGACCGGCTTCGCCTTCGTGCGTACGCCGTCGCGCTGGGTATTCACCCGCAAGGTGGATGGCGGCCGTGTCGCCGAAACATCCACCGACAAGCGCGTCGATACGGCCGAACTGTCGCGTTGATCGCAGGATCCGGCGGGTTTGACCCCGCCGCCCACAGGAAAAAGCCACTCTTGCGAGTGGCTTTTTCCTTTGCGCTGCCGCCCGATCGGCGCTTGTCTTGACCGCCCGATGGGCGCCCCCCTATAGTTCGCCGATGGACCACGACATCAATCAACTGGGCGACCGCCTCGACATCCTGCTGGGTCGATTCGGGGCGCTGCACGATGAAAACATCGTCCTGCGCAATCGTGTGGCGGCGCTGGAAGGCGAAAACAGGGTGCTCGGCGACAAGATCGAAGCGGCGCGCGAGAAGGTGAGCAGTCTGCTTGAAAGGTTGCCACAGGAATGAGTCGCGAACCCGCGCAGGCGGAAACCACTGAAATCACGATACTCGGACGCGAGTACCGGGTGCAATGCCGGGAAGGTGATCGCGACGCGCTGAACGCGTCAGTCGAACTGGTCGAGCGCCGCATGCGCGATCTTGCGGAAACGACGCGCGCGTCCGGTGAACGGCTTGCGGTGATGTGCGCGCTCAATCTGGCACACGAAATTTTTCAGATGCAGGCGACCGGCGGTGTTGATTTGGTGCCGCTGCGGCGTAGAATAAATTCCATGCAATCGCGCATCGAAGAGGTGCTTTCCAGTCAGGAAAAGCTTTTCTAGATGCCGGTCGCGTCAGGGCTGAACGCCCTGAGCACTAATCCCCTGCGGTGTTCGCCAAGGTCATAGATTCCTTGAACCAATGTTGATTGGCATGAGGTTGCGAACCTAGGACGCCGCTGTTGTGCCGGCCCTTAACGGGCTGGCCTGATGCGGCAGGAACGCAGCCGCTCTGAACCCACGGTTCAGGATGCCGGCCTAGCGACATGCGCGGGGGTCCCCCTACCGACAGCCCACCACCCCGGGCGCGCGGTACGGTCACCAAGGTGACCGCCTCTGGTTGGCGATGAGACACATCGCAACCAAGGTCTTGTGGCTTATCTGCCACAGACTGTTCCAACTCAGGATTTTTGCAGCAGAGTTTTGCATAAGCTGATCGCTTGGTGCGGGCATGGCTTGAACGATCGTTCGTTATGGACGACACTCATATCGCCCATTGTTTTGCTTTTGCGGAGCAGCGGTTGTCCGCGGTGACCTGTCGGCTTGCGTCTGCGGAACCCCGAAGCGCGCCATTGGCGTCTTCCTGAATTTCAAACTGTCTTACGGAGTCTGTATGTCGGCCACTTCTACGCTGATCGAGCTGTTTTCCACCGGTGCCGATGCATCCGTCGCGCTGTCCGCGCCGGCACGTTCGGACCTGAGCTTCGGTCAGCTGCGTGCCCTGATGGCACGCACCATTGCGCGCCTGAACGCCCTCGGCATCGGCCGCAATGATCGCGTCGCCATCGTGTTGCCGAACGGCCCGGACATGGCCAGCGCATTCATCAGCATCGCCGCCGGCGCCACGGCCGCACCGCTCAACGCCGGCTATCGCGCCGAAGAATTCGAGTTCTATCTGTCCGATCTGAACGCCAAGGCGCTCGTGGTCGATCGCGGCAGCGTGTCGCCGGCCATCGAGGTGGCGAAGAAGCTGGGTGTGCGCGTCATCGATCTGGTGGCGCAGGACGCCGCAGGAGACTTCCTGCTGGAACCGCGCGAAGTGGCCGACGTGTCCGCACCGGTGCACCCGGGCAACGCCCAGCCGGATGATGTGGCACTCGTGCTGCACACCTCGGGTACGACCTCACGTCCGAAGATCGTGCCGCTGACCCAGCGCAACGTGTCTGCTTCGGCGCGGAACATCTGCGCGACCCTCGCCTTCACCGAAAAGGACCGCGGCCTGAACATCATGCCGCTGTTCCACATCCACGGCCTGATCGCCGGCATCATGGCGCCGCTGTCCGCCGGTGCGTCGGTGTTCTGCACGCCCGGCTTCGACGCGCTGAAGTTCTTCTCCTGGATGGATGAAGCGCATCCGACCTGGTACACCGCTGTGCCGACGATGCACCAGGCCATCCTGTCGCGCGCGTCGCGCAATAAGGAAACGATTGCCCGCAACCCCCTGCGCTTCCTGCGTTCGTCGTCGTCGTCGATTCCGCCGCAGGTCATCCGCGAGCTGGAAGAGGTGTTCGGCGCGCCGTTGATCGAAGCCTACGGCATGACCGAGGCGTCGCACCAGATGGCGTCCAACCCGCTGCCGCCGCGCCCGCGCAAGCCTGGTGCGGTCGGCCTGGCGGCCGGCCCTGAAGTGGAAATCATGGACGACGACGGCAACATCCTGCCGGCCGGCGAGATCGGCGAAATCGTCATCCGCGGCGCCAACGTGACGCCCGGCTACGAAAACAACGAGAAGGCGAACAAGGAAGGTTTCACCCACGGCTGGTTCCGCACCGGTGACCAGGGCAGCAAGGACGCAGAAGGCTATCTGTCGCTGACCGGTCGTCTGAAGGAAATCATCAACCGCGGTGGAGAGAAGATTTCGCCGCGCGAGGTCGACGAAGTGCTGATGGACCACCCTGCGGTCGCCCAGGTCGTGACGTTCGGCATTCCGCACCCGAAGCTGGGCGAGGAAGTCGGCGCCGTCGTCGTGCTGCGCGAAGGGCAGAGCGCGACCGACAAGGAAATCCAGGCCTTCGCTTCAACGAAGCTCGCCGACTTCAAGGTGCCGCGCAAGATCCTGTTCATGGACGAAATTCCCAAGGGTGCGACCGGCAAGCTGCAACGCATCGGGCTGGCACAGAAACTGGGTCTGGGTGTCTGATCCACGACCTTTCCCGCAGTACCGTCATCAACAATATCCACTGAGGAGAGCGCAATGATCGAGTTCAAGAACTGGGCCGCAAGAGCCCTGGTGTCTGCGGTTGCAGCGATCGGTCTGGCCGGCGCGGCACACGCCTGGGAACCGACCAAGCCGGTCGAGTTCGTCGTGCCGGCCGGCACGGGTGGCGGCGCCGATCAGATGGCCCGTTTCATCCAGGGCATCGTGGCCAAGAACAAGCTGATGGAGCAGCCGCTGGTCGTCGTCAACAAGTCGGGTGGCGCGGGTGCCGAAGGCTTTCTGGAAGTGAAGGGTGCCAAGGGCAACCCGCACAAGATCATCATCACGCTGTCGAACCTGTTCACCACGCCGCTGGCGACCGGTGTTCCGTTCAACTGGCGTGACCTGACGCCGGGCGCGATGCTCGCACTCGACCAGTTCGTGCTGTGGGTGAATGCCGATGCGCCGTACAAGACGGCCAAGGAATACATCGACGACATCAAGGCCAAGCCGGCCAGCACGTTCAAGATGGCCGGTACCGGTTCGAAGCAGGAAGACCAGATCATCACCGCGATGATCGACAAGGCTACCGGCAAGAAGATGATCTACGTGCCGTTCAAGGGCGGCGGCGATGTGGCGGTGCAACTGGTTGGCGGCCATGTCAATTCGACCGTCAACAACCCGATCGAAGCCGAAGCCCACTGGCGCGGCGGCAAGCTGCGCCCGTTGTGCATCATGGACACCGAAAAGCTGAGCTACACCGAAAAGGTGACGGACACGCAGTCCTGGGCTGACATTCCGACCTGCAAGAGCGCCGGTGTGCCGATCGAATACCTGATGCTGCGCGGCATCTTCCTCGCTCCGGGCGTCACCCAGGAGCAGGTTGATTTCTACGTCAATCTGTTCAAGAAGGTGCGTGAAACACCCGAATGGGCCGACTTCATGAAGAAGGGTGCGTTCAAGCAGACCTTCATGAGCGGCAAGGAATTCGCCGACTGGGTGGGCAAGACCGAAGCGATGCACTACGGCCTGATGAAGGACGCCGGTTTCCTCGCCAAGTAATCCGCCTCAAGCAAGTCAGTCACACGGGCGGGTCATCCCGCCCGTGTTCATTTAATCGCCCGCCGCAAAGATGCATGCGCCCTGTTTTCATTCTGGAGATTCGTGATGGAGCGATCCGAGGAAGCCGCTGAAGCCGGCTTGTCCAACCGCTGGCCGGAACTATTGGTCGCGCTGTTCCTGTTCGTCATGGGAATCATCGCGGTCATCGACAGCATCCGCGTCGGCATAGGCTGGGAAGAGGGCGAAGGCCCGCGCGCCGGCTACTTCCCGTTCTACATCGGCTGCATCCTGCTGGCGTCAAGCGGCTGGATCCTGATCACCGCGCTGATGAAGTTCAAGCGCGCGCAGCCGCAGTTCGCCAGCTGGACGGAACTGCGCTCGGTGATGCAGATGCTGGTTCCGCTGACCATCTACGTGGTGGCGGTCGTGTTCCTGGGTATCTACCTGTCGTCGTTCGTGCTGATTGCCTTCTTCATGAAGGTGCATGGCAAATTCGGCTGGCTGGCTACGGTGATCACCTCGATCGGCGTGCCGCTGGGCGCCTTCCTGCTGTTCGAGCGCTGGTTTCTCGTGCCGCTTCCCAAAGGTCCGATCGAGCTGATGCTCGGTCTGTGACACCACAAGAACTCATCCTCCGAGACCGAGATGGACGAACTCAACAACCTCATGCACGGGTTCAGCGTCGCGATGACGCTACCCAACCTGGGCTTCATGGTGCTCGGCGTCACGCTGGGCATCCTGATCGGCGTGCTGCCCGGTCTGGGCGGCGCCAACGGCATCGCCATCCTGCTTCCGCTGACCTTTTCGATGGACCAGACCTCGGCCATCATCATGCTGTCCTGCATCTACTGGGGCGCATTATTCGGCGGCGCGATCACGTCGATCCTGTTCAACATTCCGGGCGAGCCGTGGTCTGTCGCGACCACCTTCGACGGCTATCCGATGGCGCAGCAGGGTCGGGCGGGTGCCGCACTGACCGCGGCATTCACGTCGTCCTTCGTCGGTGCGTTCTTCGCCGTGCTGCTGATCACCTTCCTCGCGCCCCTGGTGGCGAGGTTCGCGCTGAAATTCGGTGCGGCGGAAATGTTCGCGGTGCAGATGCTCACCTTCTGTTCCTTCGTTGGCATGAGCAAGGAACCACCGGCCAAGACGCTGGCTGTGATGGCACTGGGTTTCGCGCTGGCCGCGGTCGGCATGGACACGGTGACCGGCACGTTGCGCATGACCTATGGCGTGACCGAACTGCTGAAGGGTTTCGACTTCCTGATCGCGGTGATCGGCCTGTTCGGCATCGGTGAAATCCTGCTCACCATGGAAGAAGGCCTGGCCTTCAAGGGCAAGAGCGCGAAGATCCAGCTCGACGTGGTGCTGAAGACCTGGGCTGAACTGCTGCGCTACTGGAAGACCTCGATCCGTTCGGTACTGGTCGGCTGCTGGATGGGCGTCACGCCGGGCGGTGCCACGCCGGCCTCCTTCATGGCCTACGGCCTGGCCCGTCGCGGTGCAAAGGACAAGGATTCGTTCGGCAAGGGCAACATCGAAGGGGTGGTGGCGCCGGAAACCGCAGCGCACGCAGCCGGCACGTCGGCGCTGCTGCCGATGCTGACGCTGGGCATTCCGGGTTCGCCGACCGCTGCCGTGCTGCTGGGCGGCCTGCTGATCTGGGGCCTGCAGCCGGGGCCGCTGTTGTTCACCGAAAAGCCGGACTTCGTGTGGGGCCTCATTGCCTCGATGTATCTGGGCAACATCGTCGGCCTGATCATCGTGCTGACAACAGTGCCGTGGTGGGCAGCCATCCTGCGCATTCCGTTCTCGGTCATCGGCCCGATCATCATCGTCATCTGCGCGATCGGCGCCTACACGGTGCACAGCTCGATTTTCGACGTGGTGATGATGCTGGTGTTCGGCGTGTTCGGCTACCTGTTCAAGAAGCTGCGCTATCCGCTCGCGCCTCTGGTGCTCGCGCTGGTGCTGGGCGACATGGCCGAATCGAGCTTCCGCCAGTCGATGCTGCTGTCGCAGGGCAGCCTGGACATCTTCTGGGCGAATCCGCTGGTCGGCGGCCTGATGGCCTTGTCGTTCGTGATGCTGCTGTGGCCCATCGTGCCGGTGCTCAAGCACCAGCTGCGCCGCCGTACTTGATCTGAAACCGCCGCGCCCGCCGCATGACGGCCGGGCGCGGCCGGCGGCGGCGTGACCGGTGTCCGGCGTGCCACCGCGCTCTCGAGGGAGATGAAAAGATGAAGATTGCAGTCGTTGGCGCAGGTGCCATCGGGGGTTATCTGGCCGTGAAGCTGTCGCGTGCCGGCAATGAAGTCACCTGCATCGCGCGCGGCCCCAACCTCGCCGCCATCCAGGCGAAGGGCATGTCGCTGATGCTGGAAGACGGTACGGTCGAGCACGCGCCGGACATCCGCGGCGTGCAGAAGATGACGGACGCCGGCGTGCAGGACGTGATCCTGCTGACGCTCAAGGCGCATCAGGTGAAGGACGTCGCTACCGACATGCGGGCGCTGTTCGGCCCGGACACGATGGTCGTGACGATGCAGAACGGCATTCCGTGGTGGTACTTCCACAAGCTGGCCGGGGGTTACGAAGGCACACCGGTCACTTCGGTGGACCCGGACGGCATCGTCGCCGCGAACATCGAAGTCGAGCGGGTCATCGGCAGCGTGGTGTATCCGGCGTCCGAGCTGGTCGAACCGGGCGTCATCAAGCTGATCGAAGGCAATCGCTTCACGCTGGGCGAACTCGACGGTTCGCGCTCGCCGCGCATCGAGGCGCTGTCGCAGGCCATGATCGCCGCCGGCTTCAAATCGCCGGTGTCGAAGGACATCCGCTCCGAAATGTGGGTCAAGCTGTGGGGCAATCTGAGCTTCAACCCGATTTCCGCGCTGACGCATGCCACGCTTGAAGATATCTGCCGTTTCCCGCTGACCCGCGAACTGGCTGCCAACATGATGCGCGAGGCGCAGTCGGTCGGCGAAAAGCTCGGCGTGGAATTCAAGATCGCGCTCGACAAGCGCATCGCCGGCGCCGAAGCGGTCGGCGCGCACAAGACCTCGATGCTGCAGGACGTCGAAGCCGGCCGCCCGCTCGAATTCGAGGCGCTGGTCGGTTCGGTGCGCGAACTGGGCCGCATCACCGGCATTCCGACGCCGAACATCGATGCGGTCTATGCGCTGGTGTCGCTGCTGGCGCGCACGCTGTCGGACAAGCGCGGCAAGCTGGCCATCGCCGGTTGACCCGGCGCGCTGCCGTCACAGGGCACCTGCGGGTGCCCTGTGTGCTTAAGCGCAACGCGGGCTTTGCGGTCGCACTGCCGCCTGTGTTCAGATAGCGATTTTTGCAGCGCACCATGATGTTCTTCCCCGATACCGAATTCGTGCTCGCCTGCCTGCTGCTCGGCACCGTCGTCGGCTTCTTCGCCGGCATGCTGGGCATCGGCGGCGGCGCGCTGCTGGTACCGATTCTGGTCAGCCTGTTCGAACGGCTGCACGTCACGCCCGACCACATCCTGCATCTGGCGCTCGGCACCTCGATGGCGGCCATCGTCGCGTCGGCCGCGATCAGCCTGCGCACCCACCATGCGCATGGCGCCGTCGACTGGCCGACGGTGCGCACGATGACCACAGGCGTGCTGATCGGCACCTTGCTGGGCACCTTCATCGCGCGCGAAGTGTCGACCCAGGTGCTGTCGCTGATCTTCGCGGTGTTCATCGGCTATGTCGCGCTGACGATGCTGATCGGCTTCAAGCCGAAGCCGTCGCGTCAGCTGCCCGGGCCGGGCGGTCTGATCGCAGCTGGCGGCGGCATCGGCGTGGTGTCTGCGCTGGTTGCGATCGGCGGCGGCGCGCTGACGGTGCCCTTCCTGACCTGGTGCAATCGCGACATCCGCCAGGCCATCGGCACCTCGGCCGCGCTCGGCCTGCCGATCGCGCTGGGTGGCACGGCGGGCTACATCTTCAATGGGTGGGGCGTGCCGGACATGCCGCCGCAGGTGCTGGGCTATGTGCACCTGCCGGCGCTGGTCGCCATCGTCGCGGGCAGCCTGTTCACGACACCGCTCGGCGCGCGCGCCGCACACCGGCTGCCGGTGCCGCTGATCAAGCGGCTGTTTTCGCTGCTACTGGTTGCGCTGGCCGTGCGCATGCTGTGGAAGCTCTGGAACGCCTGATCCGCGCCGGGCGTCAGCGGCGATGGCTGGCCCGGGCGAGCCGCTCCACCAGCGCGTCCTGATCGGCGCTGCGGCCCGCTGCACCCATGGCAGTGAAGCTCACTGTCAGCTCGCCCACCTTCAGCATGCCCTGTCGCAGCATGGAGAACGGCTCCGGCGTGATGGCGCCACCGGCGTCGAAGAAGTAGCCGGCGGGTGCGCTTGCCGGCACCGGTTGCAGCGGTGCATCGGCCGCACCGACGGTCTGCGCGGTGCGCGTCACACGGGTGCGGATTTCATCCAGTGTCGAAGGCGGTTTGCGATCGGCCGCCTTCCACACCGCGGTCACCACCCACTGCGCCTTGCCGTCGGGCGCCGACACGGTCAGGGTTGGCGGCATGCGCACATCGTGCCGGCTTTCCTCGACGGTCCAGGTGTCCGGCACGGTCAGTTCCAGCGCACCGGCTTCGGCGCAGGTGACGGTCAGCGCTCGGTCGGCCGCTTCGGCGCAGGCGCCTGCGATCATCAGGGCAAGGCTGGCAGTGAAGAGCCGGAGGCGCATGGACGTTCCCGATCAGAGCAAAACAAGGGTGGCCAGCCCGAGAAAGATGAAGAAACCGCCGGAGTCTGTGACCGCGGTGATCAGCACCGAACCGCCGACCGCCGGGTCGCGGCCGAGCCGCGCCAACACGATAGGCACCGTCACACCGATGAAGGCGGCCAGCAGGAGGTTCAGCGTCATCGCCGCGCTCATCACGGCACCCAGTGCCCACGAATCGTACAGCCAGGCGGCCAGCAGGCCGAGCAGGCCGCCCCAGACGATGCCGTTGATCAGCGCCACGCCCATTTCCTTGCGATAGAGCCGGCGTGCCGCATCGGGTGCGATCTGGCCGAGCGCGATCGCACGCACGATCATCGTGATGGTCTGGTTGCCGGAATTGCCGCCGATGCCGGCCACGATGGGCATCAACGCGGCCAGCGCGACGAGTTTCTCGATCGAGCCTTCGAAGGCGCCGATGACGCGCGAGGCGAAGAAGGCGGTGCCCAGATTGATCGCCAGCCAGGCCCAGCGGTTGCGCACCGAATCCATGATGGGCGCGAAGATGTCTTCTTCCTCGCGCAGGCCGGCCTGGGCCAGCAGCTCTTCTTCCGACTGTTCGCGGATGAAGTCCATCACCTCGTTCACCGTCAGCCGGCCGATCAGCTGATCGTGGTGATCGATCACCGGCGCCGACACGAGGTCGTAGCGCTCGAACGCCTGGGCGGCCGATTCGGCGTCGTCCGAGGCGTGCAGCACCAGCGGATGCTCACGCATCACGGCCGCCACTTCGACTTCGCCGTCGTTGATCAGCAGGGTGCTCAGCGACAGCACGCCGCGCAGTTTCTCTTCGCGGTCGACGACGAAGATCTGGTCGGTGTGGTCGGGCAGTTCATCGAAGCGGCGCAGATAGCGCAGCACCACTTCGAGCGTCACGTCCTCGCGCACGGTGACCATGTCGAAATCCATCAGCGCGCCGACCGAATCGTCCGGGTAGGACATGGCGGAACGCAGCTGCTCGCGCTCTTCCACGTCGAGCGCGCTGAACACGTCCTGCATGACCTCGGTCGGCAGATCCGGTGCGAGATCGGCGAGTTCGTCGGCGTCCAGCTGTTCGACCGCGGCCACCAGTTCCTTCGGCTCCATCGCATCGATCAGCGATTCGCGCACCGCATCCGACACTTCGAGCAGGATTTCGCCGTCGCGGTCGGCGCGCACCAGATCCCACACCAGCAGCCGGTCCTCCGGCGGCAGGGCCTCAAGGATGTAGGCGATGTCGGCCGGGTGCATCGTGTCGAGCTTTTTCGTCAGCTCGCTGTGGTGCTGCTTGGCGACCAGCGTTTCCACCAGGTCGTGACGCGGCATTTCCTGACGATGCAGCAGGCTTTCGACCCGCTTCTGACGGTCGAGCAGCGACCTCACCTCTTTCAGGCGACGGTGCATTGCATCAAGCGGCAGGATTTCGTCGTGTTCGTCCACAGGGTGTCGTTCAGGCAGGGCGATCGTTGCAGCGGCTGGCAGGCGATTGTAGCCGTCGACTGTCCGCCGGCTCCGGGTTTTTGCCGCAATGCGACAACGCGCAGACCCCGGGCGGCGCTTATCCGCGATAATCGCGGTCCGAGTTCTTGCGTACCCGCTTCATGAATGTTCTTTTCGAAGAGGACGGCCACTTCCGCGCCGGCTCCGTGATGACCGACAGCGTGTCCTCGCTGCAGGTCGAACTGCCGAGCGGCAAGCGTTCCAAGGTGAAGGCAGCCAACGTGCTGCTGCGTTTCGCCAGCCCCGATCCGGCAGCCCTGCTGGCTGCGGCCGAGATGCAGGCGGCCGATCTCGACGCCACGTTTCTGTGGGACGTGTGCGGCGACGATGAATTCCCGTTCGAGGAACTGGCGCGCGAGTATCACGGTGCCGCACCCACGGCCGAACAGGCCGCCGCCATCCTGCTGTGCCTGCACGCCGCGCCGGTGTATTTCCACCGCAAGGGCAAGGGTCGCTTCCGCAAGGCGCCGCCCGACATCCTGAAAGCCGCACTGGCCGGCCTGGAAAAGAAGCGCCTGCAGCAGGAGCAGGTCGATGGCTGGGTCGCCGAGCTGCTCGCCGGGCGCACGCCGCCGGACATCGCGGCCTGCAGCGCGCAGATCTTGTACAAGCCGGACCGCAACCGGCTCGAAACCAAGGCGGTGGAAGCGGCCGCCGCGTCGGCCGGCCTGTCGGTGGTCGGGCTGATGGCGAAGGCCGGCGCATTTGCGTCCAGCCACGAGTACCACCTCGGTCGCTTCCTGTTCGAATACTTCCCGCGCGGCACCGACTTTCCGACGCACGAGGTGCCGCCGGCCGGCGATCTGCCCGAGGCCGGCGTGCGCGCCTTTTCGATCGACGACGCCACCACGACCGAAATCGATGACGCCTTTTCGGTGCAGCCGAAGGCCGGCGGTGGCTGGCGCATCGGTATACATATTGCAGCGCCGTCGCTCGGCATCCAGCCGGGCACGCCACTGGGCGACATCGCGCGAAGCCGGCTGTCCACGGTGTATTTCCCCGGCCGCAAGATCACCATGCTGCCGGACGAGGCAGTGGACACCTACACGCTGCAGGCCGGCCGCAGCTGTCCGGCGCTGTCGCTCTACCTCGACGTCGAGACCGACCTGCGCGTCACGGCGAAGGAAAGCCGCATCGAACAGGTTGCCGTGGCCGCCAATCTGCGCCACCACGAAATCGAACCGCTGTTCAACGACGACACGATCACCGGCGGCGAATTGCCGGAATTCGAGTGGCGCGACGAACTGCTGCTGCTGTGGCGCCTGGCCGAAGTGCTGGAAGCCGGGCGCGGCAAGCCGTCGGCCAATGTCGGCCAGATGGATTTCAATTTCTACGTCGACTGGGCACAGACGACGGAAGACGGCGAAGGCCGCGTCGACATCCAGCGTCGCGCGCGCGGCAGCCCGCTCGACAAGCTGGTCGCCGAACTGATGATCGTCGCCAACAATACCTGGGGCAGCGATCTGCGTGATGCCGGCATTCCGGCGCTGTATCGCGCCCAGGGTGCAGGCAAGGTGCGCATGACCACGGTCGCCGCACCGCACGAGGGGCTGGGCGTCGATTGCTACGCGTGGTCCACCTCGCCGTTGCGCCGCTATGTAGACCTGGTGAACCAGTGGCAGATGATTGCGCTGCTGCGCGGCGAGGAGCCGGTGTTTCCGCCGAAGTCCGAAGCGCTGTTGTCAGCGCTGCGCGATTTCGAACTGGCCTACGCGGCCTACGCCGACTTCCAGCGCGGCATGGAGCGTTACTGGTGCCTGCGCTGGCTGCGCCAGCAGGCGCGCGAAGGCAATACCGTGTGGCCGGCCATCGTGCTGCGCGAATCGCTGGTGCGGCTGGAGCATGTGCCGCTGGTGCTGCGTTCGCCCAGCCTGCCGGCGCGCGACCCGCGCTCGCGCGTAGAGGTCGAGATCGACCAGCTCAATCTGCTCGACAACGACGCGCGCGCCCGCTGGGTCGGTGATCTGGCTGCACTGGCCGGTGCGGCACAGGTGTCCGAGGAAGAACTCGCAGAAGAAATCGCCGAGGCGGAACTGCCGCCCGAGACGCCAGCGGCAGACGCGCCGGTGCCTGAGCTGCCGGTGGCCGCACCGGAGAGCGGTGAAGCGGACTGAGCGGGGTTTTGCAGGGGGCTGCAGCCGGGAAGGGTGTTGCAGGCATGCGCCGGCGCGCCGTTCGTCCGTTGGGCATCGCTGCGCTCACCCCAACCTACGGCTCGTTCGGCGAGCGCCGCCTATTGACGCGGGTATCGGATTTCGCTGCGCTCACCGCACCCACGTAGGTTGGGGTGAGCGCAGCGATGCCCAACAGGCTTGTCGCGCCACCCGCAGCCTCAGGGCTTGCGCGCCCGCAGGTCGTTGCGCCGTCGCCCGGTCGGCCGGCCGCGCCAGATGCGCAGGAAGGACCTGAACTTCTGCCGCCGGGTCAGCGTGTCGTCCGACACCGCGTCGAAGAATTCCGACAGCGCGCTCGATTTCTTCAGCGTGTAGAAAGCGAGCAGCACGGTCGGTACCGTCACCACCAGCACGGCGCCGATCTTGCCGGCCAATGTGGCCGGCGGGCCGTCGAAGATGTTCATGCCGAGGAAGCCGGTGACGATGGTGCCGACCAGACCGAAGATGGTCACCACGGTGAGGCGCAGCAGCGTTTCGTTCTGGCGCCGGCTGTCGTCCGCCTCGAGATAGTTGTCCATGTCCAGCACCTCGGCGCGCAGTTCGCTGTACAGCGCCTCATTGCCGAGGTTGCGGGTCCACAGGTCGAACAGGTCCTTGGCCATCGACTGCTTCGACACTTCGCCGAACCAGTAGCGGTGGTTGAAGCGCAGGAAGATTTCCATCGTCTGGCGGATGCCGCGCTTGAAACGGCGGCGCGAATCGACGTCGTCGGCATCGAGCAGGCTGACCGCGACCACCAGCCGGTCCATCAGCATCAGCAGCGACGCGCGGTGGAAGTGCGCGATCAGGCCGATCAGGAAGTACTGGTGGCGGAACTCCGCCAGCAGGCCGTTCTGCGGGTCGGAATAGCCGGTCAGGCCATGCTTGCCCACCATCACCATCGAGGGGCCGGTGCAGATGACGCGCGTGCTGGCGTTGTCGCTGCGTCGCGACGGCACCCAGAAGCGGTCGTAGCAGGCGGTGCGTTCGAACTCGTCCATCACCTGTTCCGAATACGGCAGCGGATGGCCGTCGTCCGGCTGGGTGGCCTGGCCCAGACGCACGAAATCCTCGCGGTTCAGCGCGAACGGGTCGTCGAACGACAGGAAGGTCATCTTCGGCAGCCGGTGGTATTCCAGCTGCCGGTAGCGGATATCGCCGACCGCTTCCGAATGGTGCAGCACCATGGGCTGCAGCAGGTATTCCCAGTGCCGGCCGATGCACGAGGCACGGTGCTCCCAGGCATGGTGCAGATAGCGTTCGCGGTCGCCATAGTCGGACTCGGCCAGCACTGCACCGTCGTGGCCGACCCACTGTACGGTGCGCATGCACTGTGCTGCGCGCCCATCCGTATCGGCATTGCTCCACTTCGCCGGAAAGGCGCGTCCGAAGCGGAACAGCAGCTCCTGCACGCGGGCCAGCGGCAGGTTGTCGGCATGCACTTCCATCGCGAGGATGACCACATCCACGTCGTAGAAGAAGTACAGGTCGATGTGCTGAACCGCGAGGTCGAGCGTGCTGCCGTCTTCACAGCCGAGCCGCACCGCGGCCACATCGTTGCGCCGGAATACGCGGATCGGCGATTCGCCGTAGCCGGGCTGGGTCGAACTCGACCGTCCCTGGCCATACAGGAAGCGCTGCACATGCGGCAGGAAGGTGACGAATTCGCGGTAGTGCCGCTCATGGAAGTCGGCCGGTGAACCGGTGAATTCGTCGCGCTGTTCGCGCCAGGGATTGCCTTCGGTGATGGCGGCCAGTGCCTGCGGGTGGCGTTGCACCTGATCACCACTGCGCAGCGGCATCAGCCGCAGCGGCCACATCAGGATCTGGCGGAAATGTCGGGCGACCGGCGGATCGGTGCGGCTCATGGGCGATTCAATGTCAACAGACCCTAGCGCAGCAGCCGGCGCTGTTCCGCCGTCAGCATGCGCCGGTCCTTCAGGATCGTCAGCGGCAGTCCTTCGCGTGCCACCTGGCCGATGACGCGGCCGGCCAGTACGCTGTCGCAGTCCATGTGCGTGGTCGAAATGAAGAAGTCGGCGCTCACCCAGTCGCGGGTGATGATGAATTCCGGGCCGAGCCAGGCGTCGGCTTCGACCGGGTCGGCGCACACCGCGACCTGCCAGGGCGCGGACGGCCGGGTCGTGCCTTTCAGATGGTCGCGCAGCAGACTGGTCGCTTCGCGAACGCCATTCGACCAGTAATCGGCTTCCCAGCGCCCGGCGACCGCCGCTTCGAAGCCGCCGGCCAGCCGGTTGTAATTGACGTAGTGATAGGGATGCAGCCGCGCCAGTGCGACCAGCGGATCGAGCGCCCCGAAAAGGCACAGCGCGATGAAGGCAGCCGCCAGACGGCGCGAAGTGCGGGCGTGCCGCCACAGGGCGTACAACCCGGCGGCGGCGATGACCGCCAGCGGCGGCAGCAGGAAGGTGAAGTGGCGGATGCCGTTGTACAGCGCCGGCCGGGTCGCGATGGCCAGCGCCAGCGGCAACAGCGCCGCCAGAATGACCGACAGCCACGACAGCTGCGTTCGCCACGTGCGGTGCGGTCCGGCCAGCGCCGCGGAGAGCGCCATACTCAGCGCGGCAGCGAGTCCGGCCAGCGCCAGTTCCGGCAGACGCACGGCAAGATAGATCGGCAGATAGCTGCGCGGCACTTCGGTGATCGCCATGACCTGGCCGTCGAGCACGGTCTGGATCGCGAAGGTGACGTGCGAAAAGGTGGTCAGCGCCTTGACCAGATTGCCCGGTGCCTGCGCGGCCCAGGGCCAGAACAGCGCGATCAGCGCCAGCGCGACCGGCACGGCGGGCAGCAGCGCGCGCAGCGAGCGGCCCAGATGCGCGAGGCGGGCGCGCCAGTCGCCGTCGACCAGCGCTATCGAAGCGAGCACGCCAAGCCCGAGCACCATGACGCCGAATACCGCACCGACGCGCAGTCCGAAGGCGCAGCCGATCGCCACGCCCAGCTTCAGCACCAGACCGAGTGGCGGTGCCGGCAGGCGCGTCACGATGAGCGTCGTGTACCAGGTCACCCACGCCATGCAGGCGGCGAACGGGATGTCCTTCGTATGGGTGAACAGTGCGCCGCTCCAGGCACCGGTGAGCATCAGCAGCGCCACCGCGATGCAGGCGGCGGTGTCGTTCAGCAGGTGACGCGCCAGCCGATACACGGCGACCATGCCGGCAAAACCGAATGCAGCCGACAGCAAGTGGCGCATGTCCCACACATTCATCGGCAGCACGCGTTCGAGCGCGGCAGCGATCAGGTCGAACAGTCCGCCATACAGATACAGGTCCTTGTAGTGGAAGGCCGACATGTCGGTCAGCCCGGACGCGTAGTAGTCGAGCAGCAGCCGGCCGTATGTGTGCTGCACCCACTCGTCGTTGCTGATGCCGTGCTGGCCGAAGGTCAGTGCGATATGCAACGCGATGAGCGCCAACAGCGCGAGTCCGGTGGCGTGGGCAGTCACGCGCGGGAGGCTGCGTGTTGCAGGGTGAAACGTTGTAGCGGTCGGGGTCACAGGATGCATGGAGCGGGCCGGGAGACGGGGGCAGAGGCATAACGCGCTGCCTGCGCGCGCGCTGACAGTGCAGTCGATGAATGGGTTGGAAAGCGGGGCGTCAAGGGTGAGTGGCTGGATGCCAGCTGTTCACGGTCGCAGCCGCCCGATCTGAATGCCGGTCGCTGCGAGCCGGTCGTCGAAATCGCTCCCGGCCAGCACGCCGTGTTCGACCACGCGCGCGCGGCCGATCGGATCGCCCGGCATGGCCTGCGTCGCCGGATGGCACATCACCGCGTCGCCGTCATCGGCCGTGGCGAACCAGTGCGCCAGCCGTTTGCGGTAGCCGGCGGCATCGCAGTCGAAACCGTAGGCGCCCAGCAGGCGCGGCATGACGCGGAAACCTTCGGCGCGCGCCCGGCGCAACAGCGCTGGCGCACCGAGCGCGGCAATGAAGCGCGGCTTGAAGCCGTCGCCCGCGCGCGCGCCGCTGATGCGCAGCCAGGGCAGCCGGCTGCCATAGCGCGTCAGCAGCACGTCGATCAGCGCGTCGCGGATCTGCGGCAGCTGGTGCACATGCTGGTGACCATCGACATAGTCCGGCGCGTGGCCGGTGGCGTCTTCGAACCGTGCGCATTGGGTGGCGATCTCGTCGCGCAGCGGCATCTGATCGAGGCGGTGGCTCAGGCTCAGGGCAATCAGCGGCCACAGGCTGCGGCGTGCCGGCGCGAATTCGGTGAAATCCAGGTGCAGGCCAAACCCCGCGGCGCCGTGGCGGGCGCCGATGCGAGTGGCCGCAGCCGGCCAGCCCGGCGCGCGCGTCATGCAGGCCGCGCCACTGAGGCGGCCGGCGTCGATGAGGTCGAGCACCGCCGCATTGACGGCCGGGTGGCAGCCGTAGTCGTCGGCGGTCAGATACACCGTCTTCATGCCGTCCGGTGTGCGAACGCCCAGTAGCGGCCGAGCACCCAGGTGCTGACGGCGACGCACACCAGGACGATGGCCAGTGCGATCCACAGCGGCAGCGGCGTGTAGCGCAGCAGCGCAGCCAGCATCAACTGGTTGCCGACGAAGGCGGTGCACGACACTGCCAGCAGCCGCGGCAGCGCCTGCCGGTGACTGGCCTGCGTGCCGGCGAACGAAAAGCGCCGGTGGCCGAGGTAGCTGACCGGAAAGGCGCACACGAAGCCGATCAGGTTTGACCACGCCGGATCCACGCCGGTGGCGGCATCCACCGCCAGCGTGACCAGATAATGCACGCCCGCGGCGCAGCCGCCGACGATGAGGAACAGCAGAACGGAGGCGCGCATGTTCAGTCTTCGAACCGGTCTGCGTGCGGCACCGCCTCGCGCCGCACCAGTTCCGCCACGACATACGGCGGGCGGCCCTTCACCTCTTCGTACACCCGCGCCAGGTATTCGCCGAGGATGCCGATGAACAGCAGCTGCACGCCGGAGAAGAACATGATGCTGACCACCACGGTCGGCCAGCCTGGAAGGTCGATGCCGAACACCAGCTTCTCGATCACTTCATACAGCCCGTAGGCGAAGGCCAGTGTCGACAGCAGCAGTCCGGTCAGGCTGGCCATGCGCAGCGGCAGCACCGAAAAGCTGGTCAGCCCGGTCCACGCCAGCCGCATCAGGTTGAGCCGGTTGAAGGTGGTGACGCCGGCTGCGCGCGGCAGTGGCGTGTAGGGAATGCCGATCGAACGGAAGCCGACCCAAGCGTACATGCCCTTCATGAAGCGCTGGCGTTCCGGCAGCGCAAGCAGGGCATCGACCACGCAGCGGTCCATCAGCCGGAAGTCGCCGGCATTGGGCGGAATGTCGAGCCGGCCGCCCATGTTCATCAGGCCATAGAAAACCCGGGAGCCGAGCCGGTTGAACAGGCCCTGTTCGCCGCGGTCGGCGCGCACGGCATAGACCATGTCGTAGCCGTCGCGCCAGCGCGCCAGCATGTCGGCCAGCAATTCGGACGAATGCTGGCCGTCGGCGTCCATGCACACCACGACATCGCCGCGCGCGTACTGCAGCCCGGCGGAAATCGCCGCTTCCTTGCCGAAATTGCGCGAAAAGCGCACCAGCGTCACCGGCAGGCGATCCGCGCAGTCGCAGGCGATGCGTGCCGTCGCGTCGTGACTGCCGTCATCGACCACCACCAGTTCGAAGGCGGGCGTCAGCGCCGACAGGTGGCGGGCAATCATGTCGAGCGTGGCGGCCAGCGCGCCCGCTTCGTTGTAGGCCGGAATGACGATGCTGACGCAGGCGGGCGGGCCGATGCGTCGTGAGGAAGGCTGCAGACGGGTGCCGGCGGGGTCGGTTGGAATCATCGTGGGGTGCCCGCGCGGATGTCAGCGCCGGGCCGGAATGCGGTGAGCAGGGTTGGCAAGGTGCGCAGTGTACCGGCCTGCGGACGCTGTCGGGAGGCTTTACAGCGCCGGTCGATGCCAAGCGTGCGCAGTTGTTTGCAATTTCAAATGCTTGAAAACAAACATAGTTCACCGGTTTGGCATGGCGATTGCTAACCGCGTCCTGTCAGGCTCGAAGAGATGGACGTCGAGTCGCTACACAAGGATGACGCGGGCATGCTCTGGCTTTTCGCCCGCCACGATCAGGACACCATGATGAAATTCTCGAAAATTGCACTGACACTGGCGCTTGCCGCATCGGCCAGCCACGTTTCCGCCGCCATCATTGCCGCGGATGATTTTTCCTACGCGACCGGCGCGCTCAACGGCGCCAACGGCGGTACCGGGTGGAGCGGCGGCTGGAGCGCCACGGGTGCTGCTTCGGTCAGCGATCCGGCGGTTGATCTGGACGGCAACCGCGCAGCATCCTTCACCTCGAACGCGGGCAACGCGGCGCACCGCGCCCTGTCATCGGCCTTTACCGGCGACAGCGTATTCGTCAGCTTCTTCATTCAGGTGGCGACCGGTTCGGACATCGGCAACAACGATTTTCTGGGTCTGTGGCTGCAGAACGGCGCTGCCAACGAAGGTTCGAATCGCCCGACGCTCGGCCTCAAGGGCAACGAGGTGACCAACGACGCGTCGCGCAACGACCTGTTCGTGCGCACCACCGGCAGCAGTGGCGACTTTCTGGCGTCCAGCAACGTGATGCTTGGCCGGACCCATCAGATCGTCGGTCACCTGTACCGCAACGCGGCCGGCAACTACACCAACTTCGACGCCTGGCTGAACCCGACTGCAGGTGACCTCGGCACGCCGGACGCCAGCTTCGTCGGCAATTCGGGCATCAACCAGATTACGCGCGTCGGCATCCGCACTGCGAATTTGGATCCGGGCGACAACGTCCTGATCGACCGCGTCGTGCTGGCGACCACCTTCCGCGAAGCGATCGGTCAGCCGATCCCGGAACCGGGCGTACTGGGTTTGCTGGGCCTCGGCCTGGCCGGTATGGCGTTCATGCGCCGCCGCATGGCCTGAGTCGTCGACGCACACTCTCCGCTCGACGTACTTTCGCCTTGGGGCAGCTTCGGCGGCCCCTTTTTCGTCGACGCCCCGCTTGCCGGGGCGCATGTCTGCTCAGTGCCTGTTCTTCAGCGCTTCTGCCGCGCGGGTCAGGTGCTGCATCAGCTTCGGCGCGACGTCCATCGGAATGTCGGTCGCCTCGATGGCATGCACCATGCAGCGCAGCCAGGACACGACTTCCTCCTGGCCGATGGCGACGTGCGCATGCATCTGCCGCAGGTTGGAATGGCCCATGCGCTCGGCGTAGTAGCGGGGGCCGCCGAGAAAGCCGCACAGGAACTCGAACTGCGCCTCGCGCAGGTGGGCGACGCCGAAACCGTGCTGGTGCAGGGCGTGCACCGGCGCCCCGTCCGGGTGGGTTTCGACGATGTCGTAGAAGGCATTGACCAGCCGGCGCAGCGGCGCTTCGCCACCGATCTGCTGGAACATGCTGGGCGGTCGGGTCGCGCCGCTGTTCATGGGGGCTCCTGGTTGAGGCTGCTTGTTGGGCATCGCTGCGCTCACCCCAACCTACACTTATCGCAGACGCCTGCAGCATCCGCTGCCCCGCCCACTCGCCGCAATACCCCGGTGGAGGTACCCGCCCAGCACCGTCGCACGTGGGTTGGGGTGAGCGCAGCGATGCCCAACTCTGACCTTCGCAAGCCGCCGCCGCATCCCGACCGCAGCGGCGCAACCCCTATCAGGCCGGAATCGCCGCGGAGGGGCCAACCAATTGCCCGGCGTCCATCGTCAGCACGCGGTCCATGCGCTCGAAGGCGCGCGGCCGGTGCGCGATCAGGATGACCGTGCGGCCGGGCGCGTGATCGCTCATCAGCGCGTCGATCACGCGCGCTTCGGTGTCGGCGTCGAGCGCCGACGTGGCTTCGTCGAGCAGCAGCACGGGCGCATCGCGCAGCACGGCGCGCGCGAGGCCGACGCGCTGTCGTTGGCCACCTGACAGGCTGTGCCCCTTTTCCCCTACCGGACTGTCGAGGCCGTCAGGCAGCAGCGCGATCACGTCGTCGAGCTGCGCGATGCGGCAGGCATTCAGCAGATCGAGTTCGCTCACGTCGCGGCCCAGCGTCAGGTTGTCGCGCAGCGAGAGGCTGAACAGTTCGGTTTCCTGCGGCACCACGGCGATCTGGTGCAGCAGCGCCTCGTGCCGGATGCCGGACAGCGGCACCTCGTCGACCGCCAGCCGTCCCGATTCCGGCGGGTAGAGCGCGAGCAGCAGCTTGACCAGCGTGCTCTTGCCGGAACCCGAACGCCCGGCGATGCCGATGTGCTCGCCGCGCCGTATCGTGAAATCGAGCGGGCCGAGCACGCGCCGGCCGTCGTGCGCAAAGGTCAGCGCTTCGGCGTGCAGCACCTGCCAGTCGGCCGGCCAGTCCAGTGTGCCGTGCTGCGCCGTCTGCGGTGCGAACAGCGGCATCATGCGGCCGAGGTTTGACGTGCGCTCGATCATGGTCTGCACGCGGTCGGTCATGTCCATCGACGCTTCGCGCAGCGTGTTGAAGTAGGCGGTGTAGGTGAGTACCAGTCCGACCGACAGCCCGCCTTCCATCACGCCCCAGGCCACACCCAGTATGTAGAGTGACCAGGCCAGCGCGGTATGCAGCTGGAACAGCATCCACTTGGTGTTGGTCAGGCGCAGGCGACGGTAGGCGAAGTCGCGCGCTGCCTGTTCGCGCGCGGCGACCCGCGCCGTCATGTCGGCGCCCGCATTCATCGCCTTCACCGACAGGATGTTGGCGGCGCTTTCGACGAAACTGCCGCTGGCGTTTTCCATCGACGCGTTGATCTGGTCCGACAGCTTCGCGATGCGCCGGTAGAAATACCACTCGATGAAGCCGAGTACGCCGCAGTAGTACAGGAAGAAGAACACCGTGGCCGGGTGCAGCAGCATGCAGGCGATCAGCGCGCCGAAGAAGGCACCGGATGCCGTGAGCAGCGCGTTCACCAGGTCACTGGTCCAGTCGCGCACCGCGTCGGCGCCGGTCAGCACGCGCTGTGCCTTGTTGCCAGTGCTTTCCTTCTGGTGCCAGCCGAGCGAAAAGCCGAGCAGGCGCTCGAAGCCCCACACCTTGGCGCGCATGCGCGCATCGATCGACATGCGGCCGATCACCCGCTTGGTGGACAGCCGCACCAGCGCAACCACCGCATGCGCCACGCCCAGCGTGGCGATCAGCGTGTACATCGGCGTCAGCGAATCGCCGCGCTGCCAGCCGATCAGGAAGTCGGCGACCTGACCGATCAGGAACGGCGGCAGCATCGGGTAGAACTGCACCACGCCGAGCACGCAGATGAACAGCAGATAGCGTCGCCGGTCCGTGTCCAGAAAGAACCGGATGGCGCGCGGGACGTCGGTCAGGCGGAAGTGCGCGTCTGCGCTCAGGAGGCGGGAATCGTTCACGATGACGAACCGGCGCGCCGGACGGCCGCGCCGGCGGATGCAGTCAGGCTCAGGCGGTCAGTTCCTTCGATGTGATGGCATAGACGAAGCTGCCCGCATCGAGGCTGTCGGCGCGCCCGGCGGATGTTTCCAGCTGCGGATACATCAGGAAGGGGATGGCCGGCCCGGTCGCTTCCGGCAGCTTCAGGTCGTGCGCCACGTTGTAGGCCAGCCAGTTCATTTCCCACGAACCGAACAGCGCCTTGCGCGCAGCCACCACGACGTCGTCCTTCAACGTCAGGCCGGGGCGCTCTTCCAGCACCACCTTGCGCACGTCTGCCGGATCGACCGGCACCCAGCCGAAGCCGGCCAGCCACACTTCAGCGCGGCAGTGCTGCGCCTTCGTGATGTCGCCCGCCTTGCCCAGGCTTTTGTAACCGAACTTCGAATCCGCCACGCGCACGCCATACACGTCGCGCGCCGGCAGGCCGGCGGCGCGGGCCAGACCGACGAACAGCGCATTCAGGTCGGCGCACTTGCCGCTCAGGTTGCCGCTCTCCAGCATGCTGCGGATGTCGCCCAGACCGCAGCCGCGCGTTTTCGGGTTGCGTTCGGTGTTGTCGCAGATCCACTCGTACAGCGCGCGGGCGCGCTCGATGTCGTTGCCCGCACCCTGGGTGATCTTCAGCGCGGTGTCGCGCACGATGCCGTCGGTCGGCAGCAGTTCGGTGGCCTGCGTGTAGAGTTTGTGCGATTGCGCATCGAGCGGCGCGACGGCGCCTGGCCGGCTGAAATCGATTGCGCGATCGCGCGTCGCGAAGCGGTTCACCAGTTCGATCACCGGCGCCTCCTGACCGGCGCGCCACTGCGCCACCAGCATCCTGGCGCCATACACGGTGTCTTCCGCGATGCCGGCGCGCGCTGCGTTGCCCTGCCAGTCGCTGGCCAGCGGTTTGATCCAGTCCGGGTTGTCGATCGACGGCAACGGAATCCACGCCGTGGCCACTTCGCCGCGCGTGACCGGCGTGACGACGGTGGTCACCTCGAAGGTGCGCCAGCCGGCGTCCGGCGACGGATTGAAGGCGGGCTGCGCGGCAGAGCCGGCCAGCGGCAGCATGCCGGACAGGCCGGCCAGTGCGGAAGACTGGATGAAACGACGACGATCCATGATGACACTCCGATCCATTCAATAACTATTTCAGCAGACCCCGCAGCCGTTCCAGCACTGCGTCGTCCTCCCATTCGATCACGCCCTGCGCACGCGCCACGATGCGATGCTGCCGGTCCAGGACCACCGTACAGGGCAGCAGACGCACACCCCACAGCCGGCTCAGCCGCTGGTCGCGGTCGTGCAGCACCGGCAGCGCAAGGCGGGCGCGCTGCATGAACAGTGCGGCGTCGGCTTCGCGGTCGGCCACTGCCACGGTCAGCACGACCAGTCCGGTGCCCGCCAGCCTTTCCGGCAGGCGCGCCAGCGCAGGCATTTCTTCGCGACAGGGCTCGCACCACGACGCCCAGAAATTGATCACCAGCGGCTGACCGGCATGGCGGGCAAGCTGCTGCGCCAGCCGTACATCGTCGCCCACCGGGGCCGCCGTCGGTGTTTCGGTCACCAATCCGGCAACCGACCCGGCGGCTGTCGCCGTGCCGCACAGGGCAAGCCAGAGCAGAAAGGGTGGCAGCGCGCCCCTTGCGGCGCCGCGAAGTGTCGCCCACATCGAAGTTTTCGTCTTCCCTTTTGTTCGAGTGCCGGTTTGTGTTGCGCCGACAGACATCAAGTGGCTGTCATGGTTGCGTCACCGTGCCGTCATGTTGCTGCATTGGCCGTTCGCGACACTGCGCGGATGCGACCGGACGACACCGACGACGAACTCGCCTTCACCGTGGAACGACTGCACGCGGCAGACGAACCGCTGCGCATCGCCGTGGTGACCGAAACCTACCCGCCGGAAATCAATGGCGTCGCGATGAGCCTCAAGCGCATGCTCGACGGTCTGCTGGCGCGCGGTCATCGCATCCAGCTGATCCGGCCGCGCCAGCACGCGGACGATACCGCGATGCAGTCGGGCGCGCTGCGCGAAGTGCTGGCGCGCGGCATGCCCATTCCGCGCTACGGAACGCTGCGCGTCGGCCTGCCTGCCAAGCAGAAGCTGGCCCGGTTGTGGGCGGTCGAGCGGCCTGACCTGGTACACCTGGTCACCGAAGGCCCGCTCGGCTGGTCAGCCATGGCGGGCGCGCGCAAGTTGAAGCTGCCGGTGACCAGCGACTTCCGCACCAATTTCGACGCCTACAGTGCGCATTACGGCATCCGCTGGCTCAAGCGCCCGATTTCCGCCTACCTGCGCCGTTTCCACAACATGGGCCACGAAACATTCGTACCGACCCGTGCCATGCAGACGCAGCTGATCGACTGTGGCTACCGCAACGTCGAAGTGGTGGCGCGCGGCGTCGATACGCGGCTGTTTTCGCCGCAGCGGCGCAGCGCGGCACTGCGCACCGCATGGGGCGTCGGCGAGCGCGACCCGGTGGTGGCATTCGTCAGCCGGCTGGCGCCGGAAAAGAACCTCGACCTCGTGGCGCGCGCCGTCGAGGCGCTGCGCGCGCAGCGCCCGGACGCGCGCATGCTGTGGGTGGGCGACGGGCCGGCGCGCGAGTCGCTGGCGCGGCAGTATCCGCATCACCTGTTTGCCGGCATGCGCAGCGGCGACGATCTGGCCACCCATTACGCCAGCGCCGACCTGTTCCTGTTCGGCAGCCTGACCGAAACCTTCGGCAATGTGCTGACCGAGGCGCTGGCCAGCGGACTGCCGGTGGTGAGCTATGCGCAGGCGGCTGCGGCTGAACTGGTGGTGCCGGAGCACAACGGACTGCTGGCCGAGCCGGGCGACGAAAACACCTTCATCGCGCAGGCAGTGCGCGCCGGGCTCGACGACAATCTGCGCGCCGGCATGGCGGTGCATGCGCGTGCCAGCGTCGAACAGCTGGGCTGGGACAGCGTGGTGGACGCCTTCGCCGCCCGGCTGCGCGCCACCGTGCACAACGCCGAAGCGCTGCGCGTTGCGCGCGTGCGACGCTAAAACGGCGTTGGAAGCCCGTATACTCGGGCCTTTTGCCACCGGTCTGCCTTCATGTCTGTCCTCATCTGCGGCTCCATTGCCTACGACACGATCATGGTGTTTCCCGATCGTTTCAAGCAGCACATCCTGCCCGACCAGATACACATCCTGAACGTGGCCTTCCTCGTACCGGACATGCGGCGCGAATTCGGTGGCTGTGCCGGCAACATCGCCTACAACCTGAAGCTGCTCGGCGGCGAGCCGCTGATCATGGCCACGGTCGGCCACGATGCCGGCCCCTACATGGACCGCCTCGCATCGCTCGCCATTCCGGCCACGCATGTGAGACGGATAGACACCGCCTTCACCGCGCAGGCCTTCATCACGACCGATCTCGACGACAACCAGATCACCGCCTTCCACCCGGGTGCGATGAACGTGTCGCACGAAAACAGTGTGTCCGACGCCACCGGCGTCAAGCTGGGCATCATTGCGCCGGATGGTCGGGACGGCATGATTTCGCACGCGCGCCAGTTTGCCGACGCCGGCATCCCGTTCGTGTTCGATCCGGGTCAGGGACTGCCGATGTTCGGCGGCGAAGATCTGCTGAATTTCCTGGATCTTGCACGCTGGTGCACGGTCAACGACTACGAAGCACGCCTGCTGTGCGAGCGCACCGGCCTGACCGAAGCGCAGATCGCGCAAAGGGTCGAGGCGCTGATCGTGACCCGCGGTGCCGAAGGCTCGCGTGTCTACACCGGTGGCTCGGTGACCGAAGTTGCCTGCGTGCCGGCCGATGCGCTGGCCGATCCGACGGGTTGCGGCGATGCCTACCGCGGCGGGCTGCTGTACGGCCTGTCGCGCGGTGCCGACATCATTGCCTCGGCACGGCTGGCGTCGGTCATGGGATCGATCAAGATCGCCAGCCGGGGCGGCCAGAACCACCGGCCGACGCGAGACGATATCGCCGCACGTCATCGCGCGGCGTTCGGCAGTGATCTGGCGTTCTGAGCGCTCCGGAAATGGCGTGAGAGCCGAAACATGTGCTCACCATTGGGCGGCTGACGCGCTGTGCGGCACACGGTAAAAGGTCAGCATGGCCGCGATGTCGCGGCCGCATACGGAGAAGCATCATGAATCGCATCGCATTGCCCGCCCTGCTGCTGGCCGGCATCGTTCTCGCAGGTTGCCAGTCCAGCCTGTCGGGAGACACCTATTCGCGCGAACAGGCGCGGCGCGAAATGTCGGTCCGCCAGGGAACGGTGGAAGGCGTCCGTGCCATCACGATCGAGGGCACGAAGTCGAACATCGGCACCGCTGCGGGTGCGGCGGTGGGCGGCCTGGCCGGCGGTCAGGGATCCACTGCAGGCGCCATCGCCGGCGCCGTGGTCGGCGGTGTGGCCGGCGCGTTGATCGAGGAAGGTGCGACCCGCCGCAAGGGGCAGGAAATCACGATACGGCTCGACACCGGCAATGTGATTGCGGTGGTACAGGAGGGCGACGAGAAATTTGCGATCGGCGAGCGCGTCCGCCTGGTCGGCGCGAGCGGCAACACCCGGGTGACGCGCGCGCAATGAGCGTGTGCCCGTGCGGCAGCGGTCGCCTCGCGGCCGACTGCTGCGCACGGCATCACGCCGGCGAACCGGCTGCTACGCCCGAAGCATTGATGCGCTCGCGCTACAGCGCCTACGTGCTCGGTCTGACCGACTACCTTCTCGCCACCTGGCACCCGACGACACGTCCGGCCATCCTGACGCTCGACGAGGTTGGGTTGAAGTGGCTGGGGCTGGATGTGCGTCGCTGCGCGATGCAGGACGCCGACCACGGCACGGTCGAATTCGTTGCCCGCAGCAAGCTCGGCGGACGCGCGCACCGGCTGCACGAAACGAGCCGCTTCGTGCGTGAGAACGGTCGCTGGTTCTATCTCGACGGCGACTTCGCCGCCGGCTCACCGCGCTGAAGTTGCACCCGCCTGCGGGCGCTCAGTAGTCGTCGGCGCCAGCGCTTTCCTCTTCTTCGTCCTCGTCGTAATCATCGACCGCCTCTTCGGCCACGCGGGCTTCGAGGAAGGCCTTGAAATCATCCGGGTCGGTGAATTCGTCGATGAACTCGGCAAGGATGCCGACGACGGTATCCGGGTCCCATTCGCACTCGTCGGCGGCGTCGTGAATCAGCTTTTCGGCACTCATTGCTTTCTCCCGAAGGACTGGACAGATGCGACCGGGGTCTGCTGACATCGAATGACCAACCGGAGGAGCGGGCACCCGCATGTGCCGGGCTCCGCGGTGGTCTGCGCTTCAATGTCCAAAGACTCCGACGCAGTGCTGGAAAGCCTAGCACAGGCCGATCCGCGCTTCATCGTGCAGCGCGTCGAACACGTTGCATGGCGTTACCGCGTCAGACGCCCTGAGCCTTGCCCACGGTGTCGGCGTTCTGCCCGAACAGCAGCTTGCTGGAGACTTCGTCGACCACCGGTTTGTCGCTGATCTGGACGCCCCGCAGATACGCCCGCACGGTGGCCGCACGGTCGCGTATGGCTTCGTGCCAGCGCTTCAGATGCGGGAAGTCATCGAGATTCATCTGCTGGCGCTTGTGCGGCACGGTCCACGGATAGCTTGCCATGTCGGCGATGCCGTACTGTCCGCCGGCGATGAAGTCGCGATCGGCCAGATGCTTGTTCAGCACACCGTACAGGCGCGAGGTTTCGTCGACGTAGCGGCGTATCGCGTAGGCGATCGGTTCCGGCGCGTACTGCACGAAATGGTGATTCTGTCCGGCCATCGGGCCGAGCCCGCCGACCTGCCAGAACAGCCACTCCAGCGTCTGCACCCGCCCGCGCAGCCCGCCCGGCATGAACTGACCGGTCTTTTCGGCCAGATAGAGCAGGATGGCGCCGGATTCGAACACCGACAGCGGTGCGCCGCCGTCCGCCGGCGCATGGTCGACGATGGCCGGCATGCGGTTGTTCGGCGAAATGGCGAGAAATTCCGGCCGGAACTGTTCCCCGGCGCCGATATTCACCGGCACGATGCGGTGTTCGATGCCGGATTCTTCAAGAAACATCAATACCTTGTAGCCGTTGGGAGTGGGCCAGAAATAAAGGTCGATCACGATGTGCTGCCCCGCTGTGGTCACGTCCATCGACCGTAACCGCTGCCCGCAGCGCGCGCCAGCTGCATCTCGCCCTGCATGTGGCGGATGCCTCGCGCACCCACCACGTACAATAGGCGGTCGTTGCCTTTTCCCGTTTCCCCGCATGCTCCGTCACGCCATCATTCCGGTCACCCCGTTCGAACAGAACTGCACCCTGCTGTGGTGCGACGAAACCATGAAGGGCGCGGTGGTCGATCCGGGCGGCAATCTCGAACGGGTGCTGGCCGAGGTCGAGCGGCAGGGCGTCACGCTGGAAAAGATCCTGGTGACGCATGGCCATCTCGATCACGCCGGCGCCACGCTGGATCTGGCCGAACAGTTCGACCTGCCGATCGAAGGCCCGCACCCCGACGACAAGTTCTGGATCGACGGCTTTCCGGTGCAGTCGCAGATGTTCGGCTTTCCGCCGTGCCGGCCCTTCGTGCCGACGCGCTGGCTGGCCGACGGCGACACCGTCACGGTCGGCAACGTGACGCTCGACGTCGTGCATTGCCCGGGCCACACGCCGGGTCATGTGGTGTTCGTCGACCGCGTCGGCCGGCTGGCCCAGGTCGGCGACGTGCTGTTTGCCGGGTCGATCGGCCGCACCGACTTTCCGCGCGGCAACCACGCCGACCTGATCCGCTCGATCCGCGAAAAACTGTTTCCGCTGGGCGACGACATCCGCTTCATTCCGGGCCACGGCCCGATGTCGACCTTCGGCGAAGAACGCCAATACAACCCACACGTTGGACAACGCTGACATGCAGCTCGAACGCATCCTGCAGAGCCAGGGTTTCGGCACCCGCCGCGAATGTCGCGCCCTGGTGCGCCTCGAACGCGTCACCGTGCGCGGCGAAATGGTCGACGACCCGTTCGTCGACGTGGACACGGCTGACCTCGACTACACCGTCGACGGCGAAGCCTGGCGCTATCACGAGCCGTCATACGTGATGCTGCACAAGCCGGCCGGCCACGAATGTTCGCAGAAGCCCAAGCATCATCCGGCGGTGTTTTCGCTGCTGCCGTCGCCGCTGGTGGTGCGCGCGATCCAGTGCGTCGGCCGGCTCGACGAAGACACCACCGGCCTGCTGCTGCTGACCGACGACGGCCAGCTGATCCACAAGCTCACGTCGCCCAAGCACGGTGTGCTCAAGCGCTATGTCGCCACCGTGAAGCATGCGGTGGATGACGCGATGCTCAAGGCGCTGGGCAGCGGCGTGGCGCTGAACGATGCGCCCGATGTGTCGGTCGCCGCGCATGCGGTCGAGCAGCTGGACGAGCACCGGATCGCCATCACCATCGGTGAGGGCAAGTACCACCAGGTCAAGCGCATGGTGGCGGCCGCTGGCAACCGGGTCGAGGCGCTGCATCGCGTCGCCGTCGGCCGGCTCGAACTGCCGGCCGATCTGGCGCCCGGCGAATGGCGCTGGTTCGATCCGGCCGAGGTGTGACGCCATGATCCATACCGATCCGCTGCAGGCAGGCGCCGAACGTCTGGTGTCGGCCGCGCCGGCCGACGTGAAGGAAGACGCGCTGGAGCGCGCGCTGCGCCCGAAGCGGCTCGACGAATACATCGGTCAGGTCAAGATCCGGGAACAGCTCGACATTTTCGTCGCCGCGGCGCGCGCGCGGCGCGAGCCACTCGATCATGTGCTCCTGTTCGGTCCGCCCGGTCTGGGCAAGACCACGCTGGCGCACATCGTTGCCGCCGAAATGGGCGTGAGCCTGCGTCAGACGTCCGGCCCGGTGCTCGAACGGGCCGGCGACCTCGCGGCGATCCTGAGCAACCTCGAACCGAATGACGTACTGTTCATCGACGAAATCCACCGCCTGAGCCCGGTGGTGGAGGAAATCCTGTATCCGGCGCTGGAGGACTTCCAGATTGACATCATGATCGGCGAAGGCCCGGCGGCGCGCTCGATCAAGCTCGACCTGCCGCCGTTCACGCTGGTCGGCGCCACGACGCGCGCCGGCATGCTGACCAATCCGCTGCGCGACCGTTTCGGCATCGTCGCCCGGCTCGAGTTCTACACCGCCGACGAACTGGCGCTGATCGTGCGCCGCTCGGCGCGCCTGCTCGACTGTCCGATGGATGACGCCGGCAGCGTCGAAATCGCCCGTCGCTCGCGCGGCACGCCGCGCATCGCCAACCGTCTGCTGCGCCGTTGCCGCGACTACGCGCAGGTGAAGGCCGACGGCGCCATTTCACGCGAAGTGGCCGATGCCGCGCTGACCATGCTCGACGTGGACAGCCTGGGTCTGGACATGATGGACCGCAAGCTCCTTGGCGCCATCATCGACAAGTTCGATGGCGGTCCGGTCGGCGTGGACAACCTCGCCGCCGCGGTCGGCGAATCGCGCGACACGATAGAAGACGTGATCGAACCGTATCTGATCCAGCAGGGTTATCTGCAGCGCACGCCGCGCGGACGCATCGTCACCGCGGCGATCTATCGCCACTTCGGCCTCGGCGCGCCCGCACCGGCGATTGCGTCGCTGTGGGACGACGCGAAACCCGCCGGCTGAGTGCTCAGTCGGCCGCGCGAGCAGCCGCCACGGCGGCGATGCGCGCCGCCTGCACTTCGCGCGCGATGGCGGGGCCGCTGTCCGGCGATCCCGTCCTGCCCTTGTCTGCCATCGATCGCGCGATCGCGCCGGCGTCGACCGCCCTGAACGCGGCGGCTGCCCTGCGCACGATGTTAGCCTGCGGATAGCCGGCGCCGTCGAAGCCGGGCCGGCTGCGCTGGTCGGCTTCGCAGGCGAGCAGCATGTCGGCCAGCCGCGCCGGCTTGCGCATCACGTCCAGCCGCTCCAGCAATTTCACCAGCGTGTCGGCACGCAGCTCGGCGGCGCGGTGGATGTTGGTGTGCTCCTGCGCCACCAGCCGTCCGATGTCGGCGATGTCGGCCGGCACGCGCAGGCGTTCGGCCAGCGCGTGCGCCAGCTTCACGCTGCGCGCCTCGTGGGCGATGTGGCGTGGCCAGTCTTCGCGCGGCGTCGTGCCCTTGCCCAGATCGTGCGCCACCAGCGCCCAGCGCGTCGCCAGTGACGCCTGGTGGTCGGCAGCCCAGTCCAGACACTGCAGCAGATGGATGCCGGTATCGATTTCCGGATGATGCTTTTCCGGCTGCGGCACGCCGAACAGCGCATCGAGCTCGGGCAGCACGACGGCCAGTGCGCCGCACTCGCGCAGCACCTCGAGCATGCGCGAAGGTCGCGCTTCCATCAGGCCGCGTGACAACTCCTGCCACACGCGCTCGGCAACCAGGGCGCCGGCTTCGCCCGCCGCCACCATGCCGCGCATCAGCGCCAGCGTTTCCGGCGCGACGGTGAAATCGACGAAGCGGGCGGCGAAGCGGGCCAGCCGCAGGATGCGCACCGGATCCTCGGCAAAGGCGGGGCCGACATGACGCAGCACGCGCGCCTCGATGTCGGCCCGACCGTTGCACGGATCGATCAGCGTGCCGTCATCGGCCCGCGCGATCGCATTGATCGTCAGGTCTCGCCGCTGCAGATCCTCTTCCAGCGTGACCGATGCATCGGCGTGGAACACGAAGCCGCGGTAGCCGGGCGCGGTCTTGCGCTCGGTGCGCGCCAGCGCGTATTCCTCGTGCGTGTCGGGATGCAGGAAGACCGGAAAGTCGCGGCCGACCGGCGCGTAGCCGGCGGCCCGCATGTCGTCCGGTGTGGCGCCCACTACCACCCAGTCGCGGTCACCGGCCGGCAGCTGCATCAGCTCGTCGCGAACCGAGCCGCCGACGCGGTAGATGCGCATGCTATCTGTGTGCCTTCGAGCGCGCGCGCTCGAAGCGGTCGGTGGGCGTGAAGTCGGCCAGGCAGCGGCCGATCTCGCTTTCCAGCAGCGCCGGAGTGAAGCCGAACGGCAGCGTGCAGCCGGCGTCGCACACATTGTCGACGCTCATCGAAAGCAGGTTGTCGCGCGACATCAGCGTCGGGCCCGGCGCCAGTTCGAGCGCCAGCGCCTGCAGCGATGCCAGCGGCCCGGGCAGGCCGATGACACACGGATCGCGGCCGATGGTGCGGCCGGTCAGCTGCACCAGTTCGCGCATCGTGTACACCTTGGGTCCGCACAGCGGATACACCTGACCGATGCCGTCATCGCTGTCGAGCGCATGCACGATGCAGCGCGCCACGTCGCGAACATCCACAGGTTGATAGCGCGTGTCGGCGCCGGCCAGCGGCATCACCGGAAACAGCTTCAGCAGCCCCGCGAACAGGCGCAGGAAGCATTCGCCGTCGCCGAACACCAGCGACGGCCGGAATATCGTCCATTCGAGTCCGCTGGCGCGGACGGCGTCTTCACCGGCAGCCTTCGAACGCTGGTACTCGGATGGCGCGTCTGCGGCCGCGCCCAGTGCGCTGACCTGCACCATGCGCGGTACGCCGGCGGCCTTCGCCGCGGCGGCGACGGCGCGCGGCAATGCGACATGCGCATGTTCGAAGTTCGCACCCCAAGGGCTGCCGCTGCGCGAATGCAGGATGCCGACCAGATTCACCACGGCATCGGCGCCCTGCATCAGGCGGTTCAGCGTGGCGGCCTCGTGCACGTCGGCTTCGACCACATCGACCGTGGGCAGCAGGATGAGATGCTTCGCGCGGTCGCGCCGGCGCGTCGGCACGATGACGCGGATATTGCGCTCGGCAAGCAGGCGGGCGACGTGGCTGCCGATGAAACCGCTGCCGCCGATCAGGAGAACTGTGGAAAGGGACATCGCGCTCACTCTGGTTGAACAACGGCGATCATGCTACCAGCGTCGCCGCCGGGGGATGCGTGACCGGGATCAAGGCGTGTGCCGGCCGATCCCGGCGCGATCCATCGCTGGCGCACTCTTATATCGGATCATCCGCCAGCGCGCCCGGGCCTGGCTGTATGGTGCCGAGACGCTGCTTGAGTCCGGGGCTGTCCGGCAGCCCGAACACCAGGCTGTACAGCACTGCGTTGGCCATCACTTTCTTCACATAGTCGCGCGTTTCATTGAAAGGGATGGTTTCCGCGTAGATCGCGCCTTCGAGCGGCCTGGTGGCACGCCACTTCCTGGCCCGTCCGGGGCCGGCGTTGTAGCCGGCGCTGGCGAGCACCGGGTGATCGTCCAGGCTGTCCAGCACCAGGCGCATGTAGCTGGTGCCGAGCAGCAGATTCGTGTCAGGGTCGGCGATCTGGGAGGGCTTGTAGCCGTTCAGCCCGATCTTCTTCGCTACCCACTGGCCGGTCGCCGGCATCACCTGCATCAGGCCCTGCGCGCCAGCGGAAGATTTCGCGCGCGTGATGAAGCGGCTTTCCTGCCGCATCAGCCCATACACCCAGCTCAGATCGAGCGAGCGGGCGCGCACATGCGGTTCGACGTCGCTGCGCATCGGTGACAGATAGCGCAACGAGTAGTCGTGCTCCAGCGTCGTGCGGTCGGCGCTGTTGATGGCGCGGTCCCACAACTTGTGGCGCAGCGCGACGTGCGCCGCGGTGAGCAGGGAGCGGTCATCGGCATCGCGGATGGCCCAGTTCCATTCGCGTACCGCCTCGGTGCGCAGGTCGAGCTCGAACAGCTTGAGCGCGCGCGCGATCGCCGGCGTTGCCTCGGCGCGGCGTATTTCATCGACGGACGGGGCGGCGGCCTGCGGCGGCAGGCGGTGCGGCTGGTCCAGCTCCTCGGCCGCCAGCAGGCCGTAGAAGTGCGGCTCGCCGGCAATGCGCCGCCACGCGGCGTGTGCCTGATCGACGTGTCCGGTCGCGCTGCGCGCCCGGCCGTCCCAGTAGATCCACTCGGGCCTTTCGGCCAGCGCCTGCGGCATGCGGCCGATGATGTCGCGCAGCAGCTTCCAGTTCGTCGCGCGCAGTGCGGCGCGCGCGCACCAGGCCAGAGCTTCTTCGCCCTGCAACGCATCATCGGCCGACCGGCACCACTGCACCGCGCGCGTATCGTGCTGCTGCCCGCCCTGCCAGCCGAGCTGCTCGAAGGCATAGCCGCGCTCCCCGGCGCTGAAGCGGTGGGCGATGACTTCGAGGCTGCGTTCAGCGCCGCGCACGTCGCTGCGCGCGCGGCGCGCGATGGCCATCAGCGCCAGTTCGCGGCCGCGCCGGGTGATCGAGAAGTTGGCCGGCTGGCGATCGAGCCAGCGCGTCGGGTTGCTGACGATGTCGTCCAGTGCGCTGGACGGCGGCTGGGCGGACGCCGGCAGCAAGGCGAGCGTGCTGCGTGCCAGGCCGGGGCGGCGCAATTCCATGTGACGGCGCGCACGCAGCCACACCTCGTCCTCGGTCAGGCGGCCGGCATCGAACAGGGCGGCAAACACGGGCACGCAGGCGGAGGGCGGCTCGTCCATCGTTTCCCACAGCAGCTTGGCATCGGCGAGTGCCGCCTGTTCGGCGGCATCAAGCCGGGCGCGCAGCGCGTGACAGCGCAGATCGGCCTCGGGTGTCGGCGAGCTTTGCGGCAGCAGCGCGTACTCGGCGCGATAGTCGCTCCACTGTTCGGCTTTCGCGAGCTGGCGCAGCCAGTCCGAACGCAGGCGCTGTGCAACGAGCGTACCCGCGTGCTGTTCGAGGAAGGCGGCGACGCGGTCGGGCGAGGCGCGGTCGAGATCGAGGCGCAGCCGGTAGTACTCGATGTAGGACGCCAGAACGTGCGACTGCAGTCCCGCCGCGTGGCGTTCGAACGCCTGCCGGTTGCCGGCGGAAAATGCATCGCGCGCGGCGACGAAGGCGGCGTCACCGTTGGCCTGCGCCGCAGGTGCGCACAGTGCGAGCGCAAACAGGAGCGGGCGGCATGCGCGCTTGACCTGCGCACGGAGGTTGAATTGCATGGGCATCTGCTATCGTTTTCGCTTGCTGATACTCATGATACCGCCCGCACGTGAATGTTCCCGACGATCGCGCCCGACGGCGCGCACTTCGCCTGTCGCTGGTCAGCCGGCGTGAAGCCATGACGGCGACCGCGCTGGCTCCATGGCATGCCGACATCGCTTGTCATCTGGAGGCGCTGCTGGCGCAGCTTGCACCCGCCTCGATCGGTTTCACCTGGCCCTACCGCGGCGAGTTCGATGCGCTGACCGTCGTACGCGCCTGGCTGGCCGGCGATGCGGTGCGCTGGGCCGCGCTGCCGGTGGTCGGGGAAAAGGGCCAGCCGATGACCTTCCGTCGCTGGACACCTGAAAGCCTGATGGCGACCGATCGTTACGGCATTCCTTATCCGGTGGAAGGCCCGTCGGTGGTGCCGGCGCTGCTGCTGATTCCGTGCAATGGTTTCGACGCGCGCGGGTTCCGGCTCGGGTACGGCGCCGGCCACTTCGACCGCACGCTGGCGGCGCTCACGCCCGCGCCGCGCGCCGTCGGCATCGCCATCGAGGACGGACGACTCGACGATCTCGACCCGCAGCCGCACGACATTCCGATGGACTGGATCGTCACCGAAGCCGGGGTGTTCGGGCCCTACCGATGAGCGACGGGCGAAAAAAAGCCGGTGCAAGCGCCGGCTTTCGCGTCAGTCGGGCCGCCTACTTTTCCAGCACGGCCTTAAGGTTTTCCAGACCGCTCTTGTAAACACCGGTGATGGCGCTCAGTGCGGCTTCGTCGTCCTCGCCCTTCGGCGGATCGTTGTTCATGTACTTGCGGTAGAAGGCGCCGCGCCATTCCACCACGGCCGTACCGCCTTCGCCGGCCTTCACCGTCATGTTGGAACTGTAGTTGGTGACCGGCAGCGCGCTGCCATCCTTGGCGCGGTAGGAGAACTTCTTCGCAGCCGGGTCGATGGATTCCAGCGTTTCGATGACTTGACCACCGCCCTTGAGCATCAATGTGCGGACCGAACCGACGGTGCTGCCGTTGGTGGCGGTGCTGCTCTCGACCGCCGGATGCCAGCTCTGCAGCTGGGTGAAATCGCTCACTCTGGCCCATACCGCGTCCGGGCTGGCCTTGATCGTGATCGACTCGAACGCCTTCTGGCGCGTCGGGCCGTGGGCGTGTGCGAAGGTGGCGGCAAGGGATGCGGCCAGCATGATGATGAACGCCGAAACTGCGCGCATGGTGTCTCCTCGGTTGTCAAAAACGGTTGTTGCCTGGGTGCTGCAGAGGCCGCGACGATAGCCGCAAGCGCCGCAGCGATCAATGTACGGGCGGCGGGCGATGGATGAAGCGGCCGAAGCCTCTCGGGTTGCGGCCCAGATCGATGGTGCCGCGCGCCGCACCGGTCTGCGCGTCGAACACGCCGACCAGATCGTCCATCCAGCTGACGACCAGCAGTGTATTGCCGGTCACCGCAACGCCCTCGGGATAAACGACCGAAGGCCAGGTCGCGATGACCTGACGTTGCGCGGTGTCGATGACCGACACGCTGTCGCCCTGCTGATTGGTCACATAGGCGCGCGCGCCGTCGTCCGAAAACGCGATGCCGTACGGTCCCTTGCCGACCGGCAGCGTCGCCACGGTGCGCTGCTGCGCGATGTCCACCACCGACACGTCATTGCTCCACACGTTCAGCGCGTACAGCGTGCGCCCGTCGGCCGACAGTTCCAGTGCGAACGGATGGTTGCCGACCGCAATCGTCGACACCTGCGTCATCTGCGCGAGGTCGAGCACGCCGACCGCGTTGTCGTCGCGATTGGCCACCCAGGCGGTACGACTGTCGGGCGAGGCGACCAGTCCGGCCGGCGCGTTGCCGACCGCGATTTCGCCCAGCGCGGCGTGTGTGGCGGCATCGAACACCAGCACGCGGTGCGAAAACCAGTCCGCCACCAGCAGTCGTCGGCCGTCGGGCGTCACCGTGATGCCGACCGGGCTCTTGCCGGCCGGGATGCTGCCGGTGACCCGACGCGTCGCCAGATCGATGACGGTGATGCTCGCACTGTCCGGGCTGCTGATGAAGGCCTTGCCCGCCGCCTCGCTGACCCACACGCCGGCCGGAGACTTGCCGGCCGGCAGCGCGGCGATCACGCGCGATGTGTCGACATCGACCACGCTGACGTCGTGCGAGCCCTGGTTCGTGATGTAGGCGAGCGGACCGGCCAGCGCGACGGCGCTGGTCAGTGCGCCGCACATCAGCGCCAGCAGCCGTGCGAACAGCGAAGGTTTCATCCGAGGAAGAGCTTGTAGGCCGGGTTGTCGGTTTCGTCGCGATAGGCGTAGCCGAGCGCGTCGAGGAAGGTCTGCAGCGCGGCCCGATCGCTCGCCGGCACCTGCATGCCGACCAGCACGCGGCCATAGTCGGCACCGTGGTTGCGGTAATGGAACAGGCTGATGTTCCAGTCGCGGCTCATCGCTTCGAGGAATTTCATCAGCGCGCCCGGACGTTCCGGAAATTCGAAACGGTACACCTGTTCCTGGCCGGCTTCCGGGCTGCGCCCGCCGACCATGTAGCGCACATGCAGCTTGGCCAGTTCGTCGTCGGTCAGGTCGAGCGCGGGATAGCCGTTCGCCACCAGATGGCGCACCAGCTCGGCCGCCTCGTCGCGCCCCGACACCTGCACGCCGACGAAGGCGTGCGCCTCGCTGGCATCCTTGTAGCGGTAATTCAGTTCGGTGATGTTGCGCCGCCCGAACAGCGCGACCAGCTCGCGGTAAGCGCCCGGCCGCTCCGGCAGCGTGACCGCCAGCACCGCTTCGCGTGACTCGCCGATTTCAGCGCGCTCGGCGACGAAGCGCAGACGGTCGAAGTTCATGTTGGCGCCGGAGGCGATCGCCACCAGCGTCGCGCCCTTCACGTTGTTCTTCGCGGCCCAGGCTTTGGCGCCGGCCACCGCGAGCGCGCCGGCCGGTTCGAGAATCGAGCGCGTGTCTTCGAACACGTCCTTGATCGCCGCGCAGATGGCGTCGGTATCGACCAGCACCATTTCGTCGACATACTGCTGCGCCAGCCGGAAAGTTTCTTCGCCGACCAGCTTGACGGCCGCGCCGTCGGCGAACAGCCCGACGCTGTCGAGCTGGATGCGCCGGCCGGCCGCCAGCGACTGCGCCATCGCGTCGGCGTCCGACGCCTCGACGCCGATGATGCGGGTGTTCGGCCGCAGCCGCTTTATATAGGCGGCGATACCGGCCACCAGCCCGCCGCCGCCGACGCAGCAGAACACCGCGTCGATCGGTTTCGGATGCTGGCGCAGGATTTCGACGCCTATCGTGCCCTGACCGGCGATCACGTCCGGATCGTCGAAGGGGTGCACGAAGGTCAGGCCCTGTTCCGCTTCGAGCGTGCGCGCATGGGCGTAGGCTTCGTCGTAGGATTCGCCCGCCAGCACCACCTCGCCGCCGCGTGCCGCGACCGCATCGACCTTGATGCGCGGTGTCGTCGTCGGCATGACGATGACCGCACGGCATCCCAGCTTCGCCGCCGACAGCGCCACGCCCTGCGCGTGGTTACCGGCCGAGGCGCAGATGACGCCGCGCGCGCGCGCCTCGGGCGTCATGTTGGCCAGCTTGTTGTAGGCGCCGCGCAGCTTGAACGAGAACACCGGCTGCATGTCTTCGCGCTTGAACAGAACGGTGTTGCCGATGCGCCGCGACAGGTTCGGGGCGAGGTCGAGCGGCGTTTCGATCGCCACGTCGTACACTTGCGCGTTCAGGATCTTTTCGAGGTAGTCGATGTGCATGATGGGGATACAGCCTTGCGCGCGCCGACGCGGGAATGGCCGGCGCACAGGGGCGCAAGCCTAGCAGCGCGCGCGCTCTGCCGGCAAATGCCGTGCGCGCGCGCCGCATCGCCATGATGGACTGGATGCCCGGCGCCGAAGCCAGCCTGGGCGGCCTGTTCATCGCCAGCTTCCTCGCGGCAACGATACTGCCGGTCGGCTCGGAGCCGATGTTCATGGCGGTCGTCACGGCACATCCGGAGCAGCGTGTTGCGGCGGTGCTGCTCGCCACGCTGGGCAATACGGCCGGTGGCATGGCGAGTTACTGGATGGGACGGCTGATTCCGGGGCGGGCGCTGCCGGAACGACTCGAATTCGTGCGCCGGCACGGCACGCCGGTGCTGCTGCTGTCGTGGACGCCGTTCGTCGGCGATGCGCTGTGCGTCGCAGCCGGCTGGCTGCGCCTGCCGCCCTGGCGCAGCGCGCTGATGATGGGGCTGGGCAAGGGCGCGCGCTACGTCGCCCTGGCGGCGCTGCTGGCATGACCCGATCCGGCCCGCACACCACCCAGCTGGCGCGCCACCTTGCCATTGCGTGGGCGCTGCTGATCGCCTACGCCAGCCTGCACCCGCTGGGCGAGTTCCGCGATGCCGGCGACCACCTGCTCGATTTCCTGACAGCGCCGTGGCCGCGCTACTGGACGCGCTTCGACGTCGTTGCCAATGCGCTGGGATACCTGCCGCTCGGCTTCCTGCTGGTGCCGGCTGCGGCGCCCCGGCTGCGCCGCACGCCGGCACTGCTGCTGGCGATCGTGCTGGCGACCGGGCTGTCGATCAGCCTGGAACTGCTGCAGCACTACCTGCCGAGCCGTGTGCCTTCGAATCTGGACGTGCTGTCGAACCTGCTCGGGGCCGCGATCGGCGCACTGATCGGCTGGCGCTGGGGCGGCGTGCTCAATGAGGGCGGCGCGCTGGCCCGCTGGCGCACCCGGCGCATCGTGCGCGGCCACACCGGCGACATCGCGCTGGTGCTGCTGTGTCTGTGGTGGGTGGCGCAGATCGATCCGGATACGCCGCTGTTCGGTCTGGGTGACCTGCGCGACCTGCTCGGCCTGCCGGCGCCGGTCGATTTCACCGAACGACGCTACCGCGCGGTCGAGATCGGCGCCTGCGTCTGCGCCATGGTGGGCGTCGGCGTGATCGGCTGGCACAGCATGCGCGCCCGCAGCCTGTGGCTGCTGACCAGCGGCTTTGTCGTCGCGCTGGCCGTCAAGGCGGGGTCGGGTGCGGTGCTGGTACCCGACGGCGGCGCCTGGCTGTGGGCCACGCCCGGCGCGCTGGTCGGTCTCGTGGCCGGGGCGCTGGCTCTGGGCCTCGTGCTGTGGCTCCCGGCCACGCTGCGTTTCGCGCTGGCTGCACTGGCGCTGCTGGCGGGGGTGGCGCTGGTGAATCTCGCGCCGGACAACCCTTACCCCTCTGCGGTGTCGGATGCATGGCGGGCGGGACATTTCTTCAACTTCAGCGGCCTGACGCGGCTGGCGTCGGCGCTGTGGCCGTATTTCGCCCTTCCGTACCTGATGGCGCTGCAGGCACGCGAAGGGCGCAGCCGACATGCTGCCCACGATCACCGATAATCACGGTCTGACGACCGTCCACTTACGACGCCTTACCCATCCGGAGGCTGGCCGATGAGCCACTTCAAGCATCATGTGTTTTTCTGCTGCAACCAGCGGTCCGAAGGTGAGCAGTGCTGCAACAGCCTGGGCGCGGCCGGGCTGCGCGACTACGCCAAGAAGCGCGTCAAGGCGCTCGGCCTGTCGGGCGAAGGCAAGGCACGCGTCAACATGGCGGGCTGTCTCGACCGCTGCAGCGAAGGACCGGTCATGGTCATATACCCGGAAGCGGTCTGGTACACCTATGTCGATCAGGAAGACATCGACGAAATCATCGAAGAACATCTGGTCAAGGGCCGCGTGGTCGAGCGGCTGAAAGTCTGATGAACGCACGCATACAGTCCGAACGCAGCGTGATTGCCGGCCCGGTCGGCGCGATCGAAACGCTGACCGAACTGCCGGATGGCGCGCCGCGTGCGATTGCGCTGGTCGGTCATCCGCATCCGCTGTACGGCGGCACGATGGACAACAAGGTGGTGCTGACGGTGGCGCGCGCCCTGCGCGAACTGGGGTGCGTCGCGCTGCGCGCGCAGTTCCGCGGCGTTGGCCGGACCGAGGGCACGCACGACGAGGGCCGCGGCGAAACCGATGACCAGCTGGCGGTGCTCGACCATGCGCGGGCGCGCTTCGGCCCTCTGCCGGTCATCGTCGCCGGTTTTTCCTTCGGCGCCTACGTGACGACCCGGGTGGCCGACGCGCTGGCCGTGCGCGGAGAGCCGGTCGCCGGCATGGTGCTGGTCGGGCTGGCGGCCGGAACGGTCGAGGGCATCCGCCATTACGCACCGGGTCCGGTGCGCGAGGATGCGCTGGTGATCCATGGCGAGCGCGATCAGGTCGTGCCGCTGGCCCACGTGCTGGCCTGGGCCGCGCCGCAGAACCTGCCGGTCAGCGTGCTTGGCGAAGCGGACCACTTCTTCCACGGCCGGCTGCACGTGCTGCGCCTGCTGATCGAACGCTGGTGGCGCGCCACCGCGCCAGCCGGACAATGAGTGACGCACGCATGCTGCTGGTGCTGACCACGCTGCCCGACGAAGCCGCGGCCACGCGCATCGCGCGCGATCTGGTGGAGCGCGGGCTGGCCGCATGTGTCAGCATCGGTGCGCCGGTCCGGTCCATCTACAGGTGGCAGGGCGTGGTCGAGGACGCGCGGGAAGTACCGCTGACCATCAAGACGAGCGCAGCCGCCTGCGATGCGCTGGCGGCTGCATTGCGCGCCGCCCATCCATACGAACTGCCCGAAATCATTGCCGTGCCAGTCGAGCGTGGGCTGGATGAATACCTGACCTGGGTCGATGAGTGCACGCGACCCGCTGCGCCGAGTGTCTGATGCAAGACTTTCCCACCGATGTTCCGTCCGCCCTTGAAGCGCCACCGATGATCCCGATGCTGCCCCGTTTGTTTCGCTTGCTTTGCCTCGCGCTGACCTTGTTCCTCAGCGCTTTTGCACGGGCCGAACCCGCGCTGTTGCCGCTCGAGCAGGCGTTCCGGCTGTCGGCCACGGTGGTCGATGCGACGACGGTCGAAGTGCGCTTCGACATTGCCGACGGCTATTACCTTTATCGCGACAAGCTGGGCTTTGCGGCCGAGCAGGCGGCGCTCGGCCCGGCCGACATCCCGCCCGGCAAGATGAAGAAGGACGAAATCTTCGGCGACGTCGAGGTGCACCGCGGCGTGCTGCCGATCCGGCTGCTGCTCGGCTCCACGCCGGACACGCCGATCACGCTGACCGTGCGTTCGCAGGGTTGTGCCGACGCGGGCATCTGCTATCCGCCGTCCGAACAGACACTGGTGCTCGATCCGGCCAACCCCGGGGTGCGGGTGAATGCGGCCGGGTTCGACGAGGCGGCGGGTGCGTCGGTGCTCGACCGCCTGCGCGGACTGGGCGGGCGCAGCGAGCCGGCGGCGGAACCGGCAGCGCCTGCGCTGGCGCCACCGCCCGTTCGGTCTGCCGCACCGGCTGGCGACGAGTCGTCAATGGTCGCCGGCCTGATGCGCAGCGGAAACCTGTGGCTGATTGCGGTGAGCTTCCTCGGTTTCGGGCTGCTGCTGAGCTTCACGCCCTGCGTGCTGCCCATGGTGCCCATCCTGTCCGGCATCATCGTCGGCCACGGCGTGCACATTTCGCGCAGCCGCGCTTTCGCGCTGTCGGCGGCCTACGTGCTGGGCATGGCCGCGACCTATGCGCTGGCCGGCGTGGCGGCGGGCTTGTCCGGCACCCTGCTGTCGGCGGCGCTGCAGAACGCCTGGGTGCTGGGCGGCTTTGCGCTGGTGTTTGTCGCGCTGTCGCTGTCGATGTTCGGCTTCTACGAACTGCAACTGCCGACCGCACTGCAGTCGCGTCTGTCCGACACGGCCAACCACCAGCGCGGCTCGATCGGCGGCCTGCTGCTGATGGGGGCGGCGTCGGCGCTGATCGTCGGTCCCTGCGTGGCGGCACCGCTGGCCGGCGCGCTGCTGTACATCGCGCAGAGCGGCGACGCCGTGCTCGGGGGGCTGGCGCTGTTCGCCATGGCGCTCGGCATGGGCGCGCCGCTGATCGCGGTCGGTGTGGCCTCGCGTTCGCTGCTGCCGCACACCGGGCCCTGGATGGAAGGCGTGAAACGCTTCTTCGGCGTGCTGCTGCTGGCGACCGCCATCTGGATAGCCTCGCCGGTGCTGCCCGGTCTGGTGACCATGCTGGCGTGGGCCGCGCTGCTGATCGCTTCCAGCATCTATCTGCACGCGCTCGATCCACTGCCGCCGCATGCCGGCGGCTGGCACAAGCTGTGGAAGGGCGTCGGTGTGATCGCGTTGCTGGCCGGTGCCAGCCTGCTGATCGGCGCGGCGGCCGGCTCGCGCGACGTGCTGCAGCCGCTGGCGGTACTGCGCGGCGGTGCGACCGCAGCGTCAGCGGCACCCGCCTTCCAGCCGGTCGGCAGCGCGGCCGAGCTGGATGCCCGTCTGGCCGGGGCCACGGCACCGGTCATGCTCGATTTCTACGCCGACTGGTGCGTCAGCTGCAAGGAAATGGAGCGTTTCACGTTCAGCGACCCGCAGGTTGCGGCGCAGATGGCCGGCATGACGCTGCTGAAGGCCGACGTGACCGCCAATTCCGCCGAACACCAGGCGCTGCTGAAGCGATTCGGGCTGTTCGGGCCGCCCGGCATCCTGTTCTTCGACCGGTCGGGACAGGAGATCGCCGGAACGCGCGTGGTCGGTTTCGTGCCGGCCGGTCCATTCTCATCGACGCTGGGCCGCGCGATCGCCGCCAGCGGCCCGCGCTGATCGCGTAAAATCCGTTTTCCTTCGCAGCTCACGTCCTCTCCCCATGTTTTCCGGCATCGTGGCCGCCATCGGCCGCATCACCCATATCGCCCCGCTTGAGCAGGGCGTCCGTCTGACCGTGGACACCGACGGCCTCGGGCTCGACGACGTCATCGTCGGGGATTCCATCGCCAACAACGGCGTCTGCCTGACCGTGGTCGGCATCGACGGCCGTCATGCGCTGTTCGACGTGTCGAAGGAAACGCTGACCTGCACGGTCGGACTGGACGCACCGGGCGAGGTCAATCTGGAAAAGGCGCTGCGCCTGTCGGACCGGCTGGGTGGCCATCTGGTCAGCGGTCACGTCGATGGCGTGGGCGTGGTGCGCCGCTTCGCCCGGATCGGCGAATCGCATGAACTGGTCATCGTCGCGCCGCGCCCGCTGGCGCGCTACATCGCGCGCAAGGGCTCGATCACCGTGCAGGGCGTCAGCCTGACGGTCAATCGCGTGACCGATGTCGACGAGGGCTGCGAGTTTTCGATCAACCTGATTCCGCACACCGTCGCCGTCACGACCTTGCGCGCGCTTGCCGCCGGCAGCCGCGTCAATCTGGAAATCGACCTGATCGCCCGCTACGCGGAGCGCATGATGGTTGCGGGGGACAACGCATGAGCGCACTGGCACCGGTGCAGGACATCATCGCCGACATCAAGGCCGGCCGCATGGTCATCCTGGTCGATGAGGAAGATCGCGAAAACGAGGGCGATGTGGTGCTGGCGGCCGAATTCGTCACCCCGGAAGCGATCAATTTCATGGTGAAGCACTGTCGCGGCCTGGTGTGCCTGACGCTGACCGAAGAGCGCTGCCGCCAGCTCGGGCTGGAACAGATGGTGCGCCACAACCGCACGCCGCACGGCACCGCCTTCACGGCGTCGATCGAAGCGGCGACCGGCGTGACCACCGGCATTTCGGCGCATGACCGCGCGCGCACCATCCAGGTCGCCGTGGCACGCAACGCGAAACCCGACGACATCGTGATGCCGGGCCACATCTTCCCGCTGACCGCGCAGAAGGGTGGCGTGCTGATCCGCGCCGGCCACACCGAAGCCGGCTGCGATCTGGCCCATCTTGCCGGACTGGAGCCGGCGGCCGTGATCTGCGAAATCCTGAAGGACGACGGCACGATGGCCCGCCTGCCCGACCTGATCACCTTCGCACAGGAACACGACTTGAAGATCGGCGCCATCCGCGACTTGATCGCGTGGCGCGCGGCCACCGAGGCGCTGGTGCGCGAAGTGTCTCGGCGCGAGGTTAGCGGGGCCTGGGGCCGCTTCATGCTGCACGGCTTCGAGGACATGACCACCGGCGAAATCCATCTCGCCATGGTCAAGGGCGACATCGATCCCGACGCTGAAACGCTGGTGCGCGTGCATGAGCCGATTTCGGTGCTCGATTTCCTCGACGGCGACAGCCCGCGCCACAGTTTCAGCATCGACCGCTCGATGCAGATCATCAACGATGCGGGTTGCGGCGTGATCGTCATGTTGCGCCGGACCGAAACCGACGCCGATCTGCGCCGATTGCTCGATGATCCGGGCGCCGCGCCGGCCGCGCGCTGGGACGCCCGTACCTTCGGCGTCGGTGCGCAGATCCTGCGCTCGCTGGACGTGCGCAAGATGCGGCTGCTGGCCAATCCGCGCAAGATTCCGAGCATGGCCGGCTTCGACCTCGAGCTGGCCGGCTACCTGACTGACTGACCGAACAAGCGAGAACCTCCATGCCGCGCTTCAATGACATTCCCGAAATCGCCGAAAATCTCGACGGCAAGGGCCTGCGCGTCGCCATTGCGATGGCCCGCTTCAATCCGGACATCGGCAGCGGCCTGCTGTCGGCCTGCTGCGCCGAATTGCGCACGCTGGGCGTGGCGCCGGCCGACACGCTGATCGTGAGCGTACCCGGCGCGCTGGAACTTCCGCTGGTACTTCAGAGGCTTGCGCTGTCCGGCAAGTACGACGCGCTGGTTGCGCTCGGTGCGGTCATCCGCGGCGAGACCTACCACTTCGAAATCGTGTCCAACGAAATGGCGCGCGGCGTGTCCGACGTGCAGCTCAAGACCGGCGTGCCGATTGCCAACGGCGTGCTGACCACCGAAGACGACGATCAGGCGCTTGCCCGCATGCACGAAAAGGGCGCCGACTGCGCCCGCGCCGCGGTCGAAATGGCCCGCCTGATCGCCACACTGACAGACTGATCCATGGACAACACCTCCTCCGACACCGGCGACATCAAGGCCGCCGACGCACCGCGCAAATCGGGCCGCCGTCTGGCCCGTGAATTCGCGGTGCAGGGCATTTACCAGTGGTTGCTGTCCGGCAACGACCTGCCGGCAATCGACGCGCACCTGAGCGAAGACGACGGCTTCACGAAGGTCGACCGCAAGTTGTTCCGCGCGCTGCTCAATGGCGCGCACGACAAGGCCGACGCACTGCGCGTCCAGTTCGGCAGTCATCTCGACCGGCCGGTCGGCGAGCTGTCGCCGGTCGAGCACGCCATCCTGCTGGTGGCGACCTTCGAGCTGGCGCACCAGATCGACACGCCGTACCGCGTCGTGATCAATGAAGCGATCGAACTGGCGAAGGATTTCGGTGGTTCGGATGGCCACAAGTTCATCAATGGCGTACTCGACAAGCTGGCGCCGCAACTGCGCGCGGTGGAAGTCGAGGCGGCACGCAACCGTCCGCGTCGGTAGTCGCTATTCAAGTGAGTCCGGTGAGCCCGGAATTCGAGCTGATACGCCGCCACTTCATCCGGCCGATGCGTGGCGATGCGCTTGGTCCGGGCGATGACTGTGCGCTGGTCGCGCCGTCGCCCGGCTGCGAACTGGCCGTCACCAGTGACATGCTGGTCAGCGGCACCCACTTCCTTCCGGATACCGATCCGCGCCGGCTTGGCTGGAAGACGCTGGCGGTCAACCTGTCCGATCTCGCCGCCATGGGGGCCACCCCGCGCTGGGTCACGCTCGCCCTGTCGCTGCCGCAGGTCGACGACGCATGGCTGGCCGCCTTGTCCGACGGATTCTTCGAGTGTGCATACCTATATGGTGTCGACCTGATCGGTGGTGACACGACGCGCGGCCCGCTGACGCTGTGCGTGACGGCATTCGGCGAAGTTGCGACCGGCAATGCGCTGCGCCGCAGCGGTGCGCGGGACGGCGACGACATCTGGGTGTCCGGCCAGCCGGGTCGGGCTGCGCTGGGGCTGGCCGACGTGCTCGGCCGCCTGCGGTTGCAGGACGCGCGTCGCAACGAATGCATCGCTGCGCTGGAAAAACCGCTGCCCCGGGTGGCTCTGGGCTGTGCCCTGCAGGGCGTTGCGAGTGCGGCCATCGACGTGTCCGACGGATTGCTGGCCGATCTGGGTCACGTGGCAGCGGCCAGCGGCCTGCATGCCGTGGTCGAGGATGCAGCCTTGCCCTGGTCCGCGCTGCAGGCCGCCTGCGATGACGAGGCGACCGTGCGCCGCGCCTTGCTGGCCGGCGGCGACGACTATGAAGTGCTGTTCTGCGCGCCGAGCAGCGCGCACGATGCGTTGCGCCAGCTGTCCGAATCCCTGTCGCTGCCGCTGACCCGCATCGGTGCGATGTGCGTCGGCCGCGCCGGCGATGTCAGCCTGATCGACGCGCAGGGTTGCGTACTGCCGGTCGCGCACCGCGGCTACGACCACTTTTCCTGAAGCGATGATCAAGACCTCCGTCCCGCCCGGCTTCCGCTTTCTGGCCCATCCGGCCCACATGCTGGCCTGCGGCTTCGGCAGCGGTCTGGTGCCGTTTGCGTCCGGCACCTGGGGCACTCTGGCGGCCTGGCCCCTGTATCTGCTGATCAAGCCGTCGTTTTCCGACGCCGCCTTCGGTGTTTTTCTGTTGATCGCCTTCATCATCGGTTCGCTCGCCTGTCAGCGCACCGGCCGCGACCTCGGCGTGCCCGACCACGGCGCCATCGTATGGGACGAAATCGTCGCCTTCTGGCTGGTGCTGTGGGTGACGCCGCCCGACTTCTTCTGGCAGCTTGCGGCCTTCTTCGCGTTCCGCCTGTTCGATATCTTCAAGCCGCCGCCGGCACGCTGGGTCGATATCCACATGAAGAACGGCTTCGGTGTCATGCTGGACGACCTGATTGCGGCCCTGTTCGCCATGGTGTCGCTGGCGCTGGGCAAGCTGCTGCTGGAGCGTTTTGCATGATGGACGAGGAATTCGCTGCGCTGTCGGACGCGGTAGGCGCCGCCTGCCGCACGTCCGGGCATGTCATCGTCAGCGCGGAATCGTGCACCGGAGGCTGGGTGGCTGAAGTGCTGACCGCCACCGCCGGCAGTTCGGGCTGGTTCGACTGCGGTTTCGTGACCTACTCGAACGCCGCCAAGCAGCGCCTGCTCGATGTGCCGGTCGAATTGCTGGCCGCGCACGGCGCAGTCAGCGAACCGGTCGCGCTGGCCATGGTGCGCGGCGCGCTGGCCCGCTCGGCTGCAACGATCGCGCTGTCGGTGACCGGCATTGCCGGTCCGGGTGGTGCGACATCGGGTAAACCGGTCGGCACGGTGTGCTTCGGCTGGGCGGTGAAGGGCGGTGTCGAGCGCAGCGAAACGCGTCATTTCGATGGTGACCGGGAAACCGTGCGCCGACTATCCGTACGTCATACACTGACTGTGCTGCTGTCTTTGCAGGCAGTACAGACCTGAAAGCACATGGCAAGAACTGTGCCATAATCGACTTAAAGCAAACGAAAGGATTCCCGCATGGACGACAGCAAGGCCAAGGCGCTCGCGGCAGCGCTGGCCCAGATTGAGAAGCAGTTCGGCAAGGGCTCGATCATGCGCATGAGCGACGGCCAGCTCGAAAACGACATCCAGGCCGTATCGACCGGTTCGCTCGGATTGGACATCGCGCTCGGAATCGGCGGTTTGCCGCGCGGGCGCGTGGTCGAAATCTACGGTCCGGAATCATCAGGCAAGACCACACTGACGCTGCAGGTCATCGCCGAAATGCAGAAGATCGGCGGCACGGCGGCCTTCATCGACGCCGAACACGCGCTCGACGTGCAGTACGCCGGCAAGCTCGGCGTCAATGTCAGCGACCTGCTGATTTCCCAGCCCGACACCGGCGAGCAGGCACTGGAAATCGTCGACATGCTGGTGCGTTCCGGCGGTGTGGACGTGATCGTCATCGACTCGGTCGCCGCGCTGACGCCGAAGGCCGAAATCGAGGGCGAAATGGGTGATTCGCTGCCCGGCCTGCAGGCCCGCCTGATGAGTCAGGCGCTGCGCAAGCTGACGGCGAGCATCAAGCGCACCAACACGATGGTCATCTTCATCAACCAGATCCGGATGAAGATCGGCGTCATGTTCGGCAACCCGGAAACCACCACGGGCGGCAATGCGCTGAAGTTCTACGCCTCGGTCCGTCTCGACATCCGCCGCATCGGCGCGATCAAGAAGGGCGAAGAAGTGATTGGCTCGGAGACCCGCGTCAAGGTGGTGAAGAACAAGGTCGCGCCGCCGTTCAAGCAGACCGAATTCGACATCCTGTACGGCGAGGGCATTTCGCGCGAAGGCGAAATCATCGAGCTGGGCGTGCTGCACAAGTTCGTCGAAAAGTCGGGCGCCTGGTATTCCTACGGCACCGAGCGCATCGGCCAGGGCAAGGACAACGTACGCGAGTTCCTGCGCGCCAATCCGGTCATGGCACGCGAGATCGAGAACAAGGTGCGCGTCGCCTGCGGCATGCCGGAAATGAGTGTCGTGGTCACCGGACGGGAAGAGGCTGCGTGAGTGCAAGCCTGCGCGAGAAGGCCCTGCGCCTGCTCGCGCGGCGTGATCACAGTCGCGCCGAACTGGTTCGAAAACTGTCGGAGGACGGCAACCAGGACGATATCTCGGCTCTGCTGACCCGTTTCGAGGAATGTGGCCTCGTTTCGGATGCACGTTTTGCGGAACAATTCGTGTCGTCACGTGCGACCCGCTTCGGTGCGCGTCGCCTGCAGCACGAACTGAAACTCCGTGGTGTGCCGGAAGATGACGCTGGTGCCGCGTTGGCATCACTGGAAGAGGATGAAACGGTCCGCGCCCGTGCCGTATGGGCGCGCAGGTTCGATGCCGCGCCGCAGGATGCAAAGGCCTGGGCGCGGCAGGCCAGATTTCTTCAATCGCGCGGTTTTTCTGCCGATAGCATACGCAAGGTACTGCGCGAACAACCCGACGACGATGACTGAAAACCGGAGTGTCAGCCGGCTCAAGGTGGAGCGGCTGCGCAAGAAATACAAATCGCGCCCGGTCGTGAAGGATGTGTCCTTCGAGGTTGGCAGCGGCGAAGTGATCGGACTGCTGGGACCGAACGGTGCCGGCAAGACGACCTGTTTCTACATGATCGTCGGCTTGGTCACGGCCGACGGCGGCGAGATCCACCTCGATGGCGAGCGGCTGACGCACTTGCCGATTCACCGGCGGGCGCATCAGGGCCTGTCGTACCTGCCGCAGGAGAATTCGGTGTTCCGCAAGCTGGACGTCGAGGAAAACATCCTCGCCATCCTGGAACTGAATGAGAAGGATGCAGGCGTGCGCGCGAAGCGGCTCGAGGAGCTGCTGGGCGAACTTGGCATTGCCCACCTTCGCAAGAGCGCGGCCGTGGCGCTGTCGGGCGGCGAGCGGCGGCGTGTCGAGATTGCCCGCGCACTGGCCACGTCGCCGCGCTTCATATTGCTGGACGAACCATTCGCCGGTGTGGACCCGATTGCAGTGATCGACATCCAGAAAACCATCCGCTTCCTGAAGGAGCGCGGCATCGGCGTGCTGATCACCGACCACAATGTGCGGGAAACGCTGGGTATCTGTGACCGGGCTTACATCATCAACGAAGGCGAGGTGCTGGCGAGCGGCCGGCCGGACGAAATCGTGTATAACGAAAGTGTCAGGAAGGTCTATCTGGGCGAGCATTTCCGCCTGTAGCCCGCCGAAATTTGCACACCATGAAGCAGTCGCTGCAACTCAAACTTTCCCAGCATCTTGCGCTGACACCGCAGCTGCAACAGTCGATCCGGCTATTGCAGCTGTCGACCATCGAATTCAATCAGGAAATCGAACGTTTCCTCGATGAGAATCCGATGCTCGAGCGTGACGAGCCCGATGCCACCGCCAGCTTCCAGCCGCCGCCCGAGAGCGTGACCGAGGTGCGTGACGCGCCGCAGGAAAGCACCCAGGCCAGCGCAGACGAGCGTGCCCCGGAGGGCACGGGCAGTGCCGACATGGACGAATGGTCGGGCGAAGGCGGCAATTACGGGACGCGCAGTGGTGGCGACGATGACGACGGCGACTACCAGGACGTGCAGGCGGCAGGCACATCACTGAGGGACCACCTGTGCGGCCAGCTTGCGCTGTCGCAGATGAGCGAGCGCGACCGCTATCTGATCCGCCTGCTGATCGAAGCGCTCGATGATGACGGCTACCTGAACCAGGGTCTGGACGAACTGGTCGAGCTGCTGCCGGAAGAGGCCGATATCGACCTCGACGACCTGTCGATCGCGCTGCGCCAGTTGCAGAACTTCGACCCGCCCGGCGTGGCGGCGCGTGACCCGCGCGAATGCCTGCTGATGCAGCTCAACTTTCTGGCGACCGACGAAGTGTCGACGCTCGCACGCGTCATCATCGACCAGCACATCGATCTGCTGGCCGCACGCGACTTCGCCAAGATCCGCCGCGCAGTGGGTTGCGACGAAGAACTGCTGCGTGCCGCACAGACCCTGATCCGTTCGCTCAATCCGCGTCCGGGCGCCCAGTTTGCGCCGATCGATGCGCGATACATCGTGCCCGATGTGGTGGTGCGCAAGGTGCGCGGCCAATGGACGGCATTGCTCAATCCGGATGCCATGCCGCGTCTGCGCATCAACCGGCTGTATGCGGAAATCCTGCAGGGCCAGCGCGGCAGCGGCCTGTCCGGCCAGCTGCAGGAGGCCAAGTGGCTGATCAAGAATGTCCAGCAGCGCTTCGACACCATCCTGCGTGTATCGCAGGCCATCGTCGAGCGCCAGCGCCAGTTCTTCGAATTCGGCGAAGTCGCGATGCGGCCGCTCACGCTGCGCGAGATCGCAGAGACGCTCGAACTGCATGAATCGACCATTTCCCGCGTGACGTCGCAGAAGTACATGGCGACGACGCGCGGTCTGTTCGAACTGAAATATTTTTTCGGCAGCCATGTGGCAACCGAAAGCGGCGGGGCCTGCTCAGCCACCGCAATCCGCGCACTCATCCGCCAGTTGGTGGGTGCCGAGGATGCCAAACGTCCGTTGTCGGACTCGCGTATCGCGGAAATACTGGGTCAGCAGGGCATCGTGGTTGCGCGGCGCACCATCGCCAAATACCGCGAATCGCTCAACATCCCGCCGGTCAGCGTGCGCAAGGCGATCTAACGCGTTCAATGATGAACGCCCGGATCGTCCCGCATATTCCGTCCCGCAACGACAGGAGGCAGCATGAACCTCACCATCACCGGCCATCATCTTGAAGTGACACAGCCGATCCGCGACTACATCGAGTCGAAGCTCGAACGCGTGATCCGCCATTTCGACCACGTAACAAGCGTTTCCGTGATTCTGACAGTCGAAAAGTTGCGACAGAAGGCGGAAGTCACGTTGCACGTGCGAGGCCGCGACATCTTTGTCGAAGCGGAAAGTGAAGACATGTACGCCACCCTTGACAACCTGATGGACAAACTCGATCGCCAGGTGCTCAAACACAAGGAAAAATCGAACGAGCACACGCGCGAGTCGGTCAAGCACCAAGCGGCAGAATGACACGATTGCTGCCTGTCACGAGCGTATAATCCTACGTCTTGTTGCAGTGCAATCAACTTCACGGCGCGGTTTCCGTTAATCCGGTGATCGCGCCCGCCGCGTGTTCGGAGTAGCCCCTGACATGACGCTCATCGCCAAGCTGTTGCCCGTTTCGAATGTCTGTATCGGCCTTGAGGCCAGCAGCAAGAAACGTGTGTTCGAACAGGCCGGCCTGCTGTTCGAGAACCACCAGGGTATTGCCCGCAGCCAGGTGTTCGACAGCCTGTTCGCGCGGGAAAAGCTCGGCTCCACCGGCCTCGGTCAGGGGGTTGCAATCCCGCATGGCCGCATCAAGGGTCTGAAGGAAGCCATCGGCGGGTTCGTGCGGCTGGATACGCCGGTCGCCTTCGATGCGCCGGACGGTCGACCGGTCAATCTGCTGTTTGTGCTGCTGGTGCCCGAACAGGCAACCGAGCTGCATCTGCAGATATTGTCCGAGCTGGCACAAATGTTTGCAGACAAGACATTTCGCGAGCAGCTGCTTCAGGCAGCCGACGCCGCTGCCATCCACACTCTTTTCACCACCTGGCAACCGGTGCATGCGGAAGCTCAGCGTCGCGCGGCTGTTTGAGGACAATCGCGACCGTCTTCGCCTGCAGTGGCAGTGCGGCGACGGCAACACACTGATCGTTGCCGACCAGATCGGCCTGTCTCCCGCCGATCTGGTGGGCCATCTCAATACCATTCACATCCGGCGCATCCAGGTCATCGGCGTGCCGGAAATCCTGTGGGTCGAGAATGTCAGTCCGCGCAAGGTCGAGGATATCGTCGGCGCGCTGCTCGAAGCCCATCCGCCCGCCTTCATCGTCGCCGACGGCGCGCAGCCGCCGGCAACCATCCGCGCCGGCTGCGCCGAACACGGCATTCCCCTGATCACCACGCAACGCAGTGCAGCCTCGGTCATCGACCAGGTGCGCGCCTATCTCGCGCGCGAACTGGCCGACCAGACCACATTGCACGGCGTATCGATGGACGTGCTGGGCATGGGGGTGCTGATCACCGGTGATTCCGGCGTCGGCAAGAGCGAACTTGCACTCGAACTGATTTCGCGCGGTCACGGGCTGGTTGCCGATGACTGCGTGGAAATCTCGCGCATCGCACCCACCGTGCTCGAAGGGCGCTGCCCCGAACTGCTGAAGGACTTTCTCGAGGTCCGCGGGTTGGGCGTGCTGAACATCCGCACCGTATTCGGCGAAACCGCCTGTCGGCGGAAAATGAAGCTGCAGCTGGTCGTGCACCTGCAGAAGCAGGTGACCGGTCTGCCTGAAGCCACGCGCATGCCGCTCGACAACGAGGTGATGGATATCCTCGGTGTGAAGATACGCAAGGTCGTCATACCGGTGGCGGCCGGACGCAATCTGGCCGTGCTGGTCGAAGCGGCCGTACGCGTCACGATCCTGCGCTTCCGCGGCATCGACTCGACGCTCGAGTTCGTCGAGCGTCAGCGTCGTGCGCTCGGTGGCGACGAGGGCTGAAACAGAACTTCCCTGTTCGATGACATGCGAATATCATGCGGATCGACTGGCCTTTGCTAGTCGATCCGCATATTCATTCATTGTTGTCGTGAGGAGCTACATCATGTCCGCATACCGCTTGTCCCCGGCGCTGACTGCCCTGTCAGCCGTCCTGCTGCTTGTCTCGTCGACTGCCGCCATCGCGGGGCCTCAGCAGGAGAAGATGAAAGCCTGCAATGCCGAAGCGAAGGAAAAGGCCCTCAAGGGTGACGAACGCCGCAGCTTCATGAGCGGCTGCCTGTCGTCGGGTTCTGCCGCGAAACCGACGCTGACTGCAGACGAGGCCAGCGCGCTCAAGGAGCGCAAGAAACAGTGCCGCACCGAAGCCACCGACAAGGCGCTCAAGGGCGAAGAACGAAAGTCCTTCATCGCGGAATGCGTCAAGGCCTGACATCCGTGTTACCGGTGCCGCAACCACGGCACCGGCGGTTGTGGCTTATGCAACAACCCGCCGTGAATCGTGCCGCAAGGAGGGGCTGCGGCGCGATTTCCTTTTGCTATAGTCCGGCGGTGTTCGACTGTCGGGGTATGTCGTGCTGCGTTATCGCAATGGAGGCATCCGGCTGCTGTGTGGCGTGACGCTCTTTGCCGCCGCGTCGATGGCAGCAGCATTCAGTTTTTCCGATGAAGCCGAGAAAGACGCGCGCGCCGAGGAAGAACGCAACGCCGCATCGCATACCGCGCTGTCGCTCCCGGCGGGCTGCCTCGACGAACTGAAACGCAGGAAGATCATGATCGTCATGGGCGAGCGCACCGGCGAGGGCATCACCGCCAGCCAGGCCCGCTACAGCCCGCACTTCAATTCGATCAACAAGCGCCTGCTCAGGCAGGGCATCCGCACCTATTCCCAGCAGGAAATCACCGCCCACATCGCCCAGGCGGAGGTGGACGCCTACTTCCGCAACGATCCCGATGCAGCGCTGGCCGCCTCGAAAAAGATGGGCGCCCAGTTGATCCTGCGCGGCACGATCGCCTCGCGCTCGATGCTGAATCCGGTGGTCCGCATTCCCGAGGTCTACGTGACGATCGCCTTCGCGCTGATGAAGCCCGACGGTACGTTGCTGTCCGATGCCCAGGCATCGGCCGAGTCGTATTCGGGCAGCGACACGCTGGCCATGGCAGGCACGCTGGTGGAAGAAAAGGCCGACGGCGTGGTGAACACGCTGTTGGGCGGCTATTGCGCGAATGCGGCATCGAGCAGCGGGAAAAAACGAAAATAGGCAGTCCACACCGGGGCAAGGGCCTTGGGGCCCGAGCATCTCCAGCCGGCGCAGAACCGGCGTGCAATCGATCGGGATGACCAAATGAAAGGGATGTCATGACTATCAACCACGGGATGTTGCGCCACAGGATGGCACTCGCAGTCGCACTTGCCTGCATCGGGGCGCCGGCTTTCGCACAACCGACCTTCGAGAGCGCTTCGCCGACGGCCGGTACCAGCACTTCCGACAAGGCCAACGAAAGCGCCGACAAGGCGATGTACAAGGCTGTCGAGTACAGCAACAAGAACAAGAAGGGGCCGACCGTCATCGTCGTGCCGGGAGAGATCAAGAGCAATAACGCGACCTTCACGCAGAAGTTCGCGTCCAACAATATCGCCGATTTCGGCGAACTCGAACTGTCGCAGGCCAATTTCAAGGTGCTCGAGCGGTCCGATCTCGGTCCGCTGCTGGGGGAGTTCCAGCTGGCCTACTCGATGGGCGACCCCGACTCGGCGCGCAAGATGCTGCAGAAGGGCAAGCTGAAGACGACCAAGTACGTCGTGAAATTTGACATCCTGAAGGCCGAGCAGGTCGCTGCCGCGAAGGAGGGCATCAGCGGCCGGGCCATCGGCAACATCATCGGCATTCTCGGCGGCAGCCGCGGCAGCTACGCCGCGGGCGAAGCGGTCGGATCGGTCGAGACCGCCGCCGCCTCCGGCGTGTGGATCATCGGCATGCGCTACAAGATCATCGACGCAAACACCACCGAACAGCTCGCGCAGGGCTATACCGAAGAGAAAATGGAAGTCGGGGCCAAGGGCACCTCCATACTCGGTGTGTCGAGCAGCCAGGAAGGTGGCATCACGCTGGACGGCATGGTGCAGCGGCTGGTGCAGAAATCGGTCTGGGAAATCGACGCGAAGTACAAGTAAGCGACGCGAAGTACAAGTAAGCGACGCGAAGTACAAGCAAGCATTCCGCTGCCGGAGCACAAACCGTGAGTCTTCCAGCCAGACTGGGCAAGTACGACATCCTGCGCGAGCTCGGTCAGGGTGCCATGGGCATCGTCTACGAAGGACGCGACCCGGTCATCGACCGCCGGGTCGCCATCAAGACGCTCAAGCGCGAGCAGCTGGAGCGCAGCGAAGCCGACGAGGTGATCGCGCGCTTCAAACGCGAGGCGCAGGCGGCCGGACGGCTCAATCACCCGAATGTCGTCGCCATCTACGAGTATGGTGAAGCCGAAGACGGCACGGCCTTTATCGCGATGGAGTTCGTGCAGGGCCGCGAACTGAAGGATCTGTTCGAAGCCGACGAGCGCATTCCGCTGCCCATGGTCGGACAGCTCATGGGGCAGTTGCTCGACGCATTGGGGCATGCCCACCGCCATGGCGTCACCCACCGCGACATCAAGCCGGCGAACATCATCCTGCTGGCCGACAACACGGTGAAGGTGGCGGACTTCGGTGTCGCGCGGATCGAATCGTCGAATCTCACCCAGACCGGCACGGTCATCGGCACGCCGTCCTACATGTCGCCCGAGCAATTCATGGGGCAGACGGTCGATGGCCGCAGTGACCTGTTTTCCGCAGGCGTCGTGCTGTATCAGCTGCTGACCGGCGAAAAGCCCTTCACCGGCGCGCTGACCACCATCATGCACAAGGTGCTGAAGGAAGATCCGACCTGGCCTTCGGTGCTCAACGTTCACGTCAATGCCCGACTCGATACCGTGGTGCGCAAGGCGCTCGCCAAACGTCCGGACGACCGCTTTCAGGATGCCGCGTCATTCCGCGCAGCACTCGATGCGGCGCTCGTCGCGTCCGCCGACGATGACGCCACCGTCGTGAACCTGGCGGACGACGATGAAGCCACGCTCGTGACGCAGGCGGATGCGACGCTTGCTACGCCAACGCCAACGCCAACGCCAACGCCAACGCCAACGCCGGTCGATCGGGCGCCGGCCGTCGGGTCGCCGCCCCGCGCCCACCCCGTCAATACGCCCGCGCGTCGCGGACCGCTGCCCTTCGCGATCGCTGCGGCAGCGTTGGTCGCCGTGAGCGCAGGGGTCTGGTTCGCACTGCAACCGGCTGCCGACGCACCGGCGCCGACCGCCGCCATCGAAGTCGCCGTGCCCGCCGCTGCGCCCGTGCCGGCACCTGCGCAGCCTGCGCCACCGGAACTTGCGCTCGACCCCGGCGTCACGGTGATCAGCGCCATCGGGCTGGCCGACCCGAGTGACCCGCGCTTCGCCAACGATCAGGTTGCGCTGGCGGGCGCACTGCGCGACGACGCGCGGCGCCAGATCCTGGAAAAGGCGGTCGCCCTGTTCGTCGATCCGAAGTCGGTCAACAGCCATTACGCACTGCTGCAGGACAAGCTGCTGGGTCGCAGCGGTGATTTCATCCAGGCGGTGCTCGAGGAGGCGCCGCCCGAGCTGGGCAAGGACGGTCTGATGGCAGGCACCGTGCGTGCCGCAGTGCGCGTTCGTCAGGTGCAGAAGTCGTTGAACCAGATGTCGGAAGACGAGCGGGTCGATTTCATCCGCAACAACGGTGATCCGAAGGTTTCGGTCGCCGTGTCATCGCGCTGGGCCGACGGTGACCCGTCCGCCCCTGCGCTGCGTTCGCCGCTGGCCGAAAACATGTTGAAGCAGCATGTGCAGGGTTTTGGCTTCCGCACCTGGAACGACGATGCGGGTAGCCCGCAGGTGGCCGACTTCAGCATTGACGGCGAAGTGCGCTTCAAGCGACTGAGCGCCAGGCTGGCGGCGTCCGGACTGACCATAGAAAAGGTGGTGCTCACCTCGTGGACCGTCCGCTGCACCGACCGCAAGACTGGTGAAGAGGTCTATCTGAATACCGAGATTCCGGAAGGTGCCAGCTGGGCGTCGGAAGAAAAGGCGCTGGCCGACATCGGAAAGCGGGTCGGCGAGCAATTCAGCCGCGATTTCTTCCTGAGCCACTTCCACTTTGCCGGTCGCAAGGTCAGGCTGGACATCGCCGGACTTCCGGGTCCGGACACAGCGCAGGCGCTGCTGCGCGAAATTGCGTCGATGCGGGCGGTGCTCGGCACCGAAGTGCTGCGCATGGACGCGGCGGGTGCCGCGCTGAACGCCGACATGTCGGGCGGACTGGCCGAGACCAGTCAGAACGTGCAGGCCGGCATCCTGCTGCCCTTGTCGCGCAAGCTCGGCCGCAACTGCCTGCGCATCGTGTCGAGCAGCCCGGAGGCGGTGGCGCTGGAATTCGAGGCGGCGTGCCGGGAGCCGTCGGTGCTTGCACGGCTGGAAACGCTGCCACCGGCTGCGCTGCTGGACGCTGCACCGGCAAGGCGCGAGGCCGTGGTGCGCGATCCGGAGCTGCTGAAGCGGATCAGCATCTGACGCCGTCCGGCGGCACGCCGGTCAGCCCAGCACCTCGAACTGCATCAGGTCGATGCCCTGTTCCATCGCGCTGTGGCCGAAGCCGATGGTGCCGTGTCCGCGCAGGATCATTTCCTCGCGCTTCAGGATGACTTCGTTTTCGCCTTCGATGCGCAGGAAGGTGCCGTTGGTGCTCTGATCGATCAGCACGAACTTGTCGCGCCGGCGCTCGATGCGGGCATGATTGCGTGAGGCCCGCTGATCCTTGATGACCACCTCGTTGCCCATGTCCCGACCGAGCGTGAGCGGGCCCTGCGTCGGATCCAGCGTGCGCTCCATTTCGCGGTACTTCACGAACAGACGCGCCATCACGTACAGCGGTGCGGTGCTCGACGCCTTCATCGTGAGGTCGGCGCCTTCCTGCCACAGCACTTCGCACACCCGCACGTCCTCTGCCTTGCCCTTGACGGTCAGCGCGTCGATTTCACGTACCGCCGGGGCAAGCGAAAGGGTCAGCGACGACAGGGTTTCGGCGGTCGTGATCACCTGCCCGGCCTGTGCCAGTCCGGCCATGCGGGCTGCGGTATTGACCGTATCGCCGAATACGTCGTCGTTTTCCTCGATCGCCGGTCCGTAATGGAAGCCGACACGGATCGCCAGCTTGACGCCCGATACCGGCGGCAGGTCCGTGATGCGGTGCTGCATTTCGCAGGCGGCCTGGATGCCTTCGTCGGCGGTCGGAAACGTCGTCATGACTTCGTCACCGATGGTCTTGATGACCTTTCCGCCATGGCTGTCGATCACCCGTCGGATACGGTTCAGGCAACGTTCGACGGCACGAAGGGCCTCGGCATCCCCGAGCTTTTCGTACAGTCGGGTACTGCCCGACACGTCGGCGAACAGCACGCAAAGAGATTTTTGTTGGGAGGTCATGGGTGGCCGGAGTGGCGAACGACTGTAAACGCATTTTACAAATGCGCGCCTGATCTGTCCGGCTTTTGGGCGGCAATCATCCAGATGGCTGCCGCATGCGTCACAGATGTGCGCTGCGCCCACCATCCACCGCGATGATCTGACCGGTGATGTACGGCGCGTCCTCAATCAGGAAGCGTACCGTACGCGCAATGTCCTGTGGGCAGCCTTCGCGTTTGAGCAGGGTGTGTTCGACGATGCGCGCGCGTTCAGTTGCGTCGAACAACGGATCATCCGGCCATTGTATCGGTCCCGGCGCCACCCCATTCACCCTGACCTGCGGCGCCAGTTCGATCGCAAGCGCCCGCGTCAGCGTGGCCAGCGCACCTTTCGACGCGCTGTACAGCGCGTAGCCGGCGAGCGGACGTTCGGCGTGGATGTCGGCGATGTTGACGATGCAGCCGCCGCGCGCCCGCAATTCCGGCGCGGCGGCCTGGGCCAGGAACAGCGGCGCCTTGAAGTTGCTGCCGACCAGGCTGTCCCAGTCCTGCGCGGTCATGCTGCCGATCTGCGTCGGGAAGAAGCTCGACGCATTGTTCACCAGCGCATCGAGCCGGCCCCACAGCGCAGTGGCCGCAGTCACCAATGGCGGCAGACCGTCGGTATCCAGCAGATCGGCCGCCAGCCCGGCGGCGCTGCCGGGGCGCAGCGCATTCAGCGATTCGACCAGCGCATGGGCCTCGCCGGTGGAGCGGTGATGGTGGATCACCACCCGCCAGCCTGCACCATGCAAGGTACGCGCGGTCTGCGCGCCGACCCGTCGCGCCGCGCCGGTGATCAAGACTACCCGTTCATGGTTCATGTTGTCCTGCCCGATTGTGCCGCGCCCGTCAGTTGCCGCATCATGCGCAGCCCGCCCAAACCATTGCCCCTATGTCCCTGCCCCTGCATCTGCCCCCTCCCGACGCCGATGCCCTTGGCCACAGCGCCCGACTGCAGGCGCTGATCGGGGCCGAAATCGCCGGCAGCGGATGGATGCCGTTCAGCCGCTACATGGCGCTCGCGCTTTATGCGCCCGGCCTCGGCTATTACAGCGGTGCGCTGCAAAAGTTCGGCAGCGGCGGTGATTTCGTCACCGCGCCCGAGCTGTCGCCGCTGTTCGGGCGCTGTCTGGCGATCCAGCTTGCCGAGTTGATGCAGTTGTCGGCGCCCCACCTGCTGGAAGCCGGCGCCGGCAGTGGCCGGCTCGCCGCCGATCTGCTGCGCGCGCTCGATCGCATCGGCTGCCCCCCCGAAAGTTACCGCATCCTGGAATTGTCGGCCGATCTGCGCGCGCGCCAGCGTGCGCTGATCGAGCGCGAAGTGCCGGCACTGGCGGGACGTGTCGAATGGCTGGATACGCTGCCCGAGCGCTTCAGCGGTGTGGTGTTCGGCAACGAACTGCTCGATGCCCTGCCGGTCGAGCGCGTCCGCACCACGGTCCAGGGCATCGAGGAAGCCGGCATCGTCCTCGATGGTGACGGGCAGATCGTGCCGAGCTGGCGCGTCGCCCCGCCCGCGATTGCCGATGCCGCGCGCGCGCTTGGCCTGCCGCCCGGCTACGAGACCGAACTGGGCCTGGCCGGTCGCGCCTGGGTGGCCGAGTGGGCGCGGCGCATCGATCGCGGTGCGCTGCTGCTGATCGACTACGGCTTCCCGCAGGCCGAGTACTACCATCCCGACCGCAGCACCGGCACGCTGATGTGCCACTACCGCCACCACGCGCACGCCGATCCGATGTGGATGCCCGGCCTGTGCGACATCACGGCCCATGTCGACTTCACCGCGGTGGCGCAGAGCGCATTCGATGCCGGACTGTCGCTCGCCGGCTACACCTCGCAAGCGAGCTTCCTGCTCAACTGTGGCCTGCCTGCGCTGCTGTCGGATGAACCGGAACCGCTGGCACGTGCGAAGCGCAACGCAGAAGTGAACCAGCTCACCTCGCCGGCTGAAATGGGCGAACTGTTCAAGGTGATCTGCATGACGCGCGGCATTGCATCGCCGCTCACTGGCTTCGCGCGCGGCGATCGCAGCCATACGCTGTGATCAGGGCGCCGAGGTTGGCGGAGCGGACTCGTCCAGCCGCACCTCGAACTCCATCGATTCGACCTGCAGGCCGGCGGCGTCGAGCAACGCCAGCCGATGCCGGCCGGGGCGCGGGCTCCACAGCGCGCGCCCTTCGACCGCAGGCAGGCGTTCGCCATTGATCAGCCAGACCAGCCCCGGCAGCGGCGGACGGGCCTCGAACAGCAGGGTCTGGCGGCCGGCCGGCAGGCCCGCGCTGACCAGCTTCACGCCACTCTTCGGCAGCACGATGCGCGGTCGGCCGGCCACGTCGCGCACGGCGGCATCGACGAAAGCCTGCTGGGTGCCGGGCAGGAAGTACTCGTCGCGGGCCGGTTCGATCGCCGGCTCGAACTGCACGCGTACCCGCTCCACGCCAGGCGGCGCGCCCGGGCGCTCGAACGCCGGCTCGAACGAAGGTCCGTCCAGCGCGTCGATCAGCGCCAGCCATGTGGCGGCGACCGGTCGCTGCGCGCGCAGCGCCACCGTGTAGTGACGCGTGAATCCGACCGACCACCAGACCGAGCGGTCGGCTGAACGGCCATTCATCATTGCCGCCCACGGCCGCAGCGCCGGTTCGCCTTCGGTCGGACGCACCGTCAGCAGGTCGCCGACGATCCACGCCGCGGCCGGCGACCACAGTCGTTGCGCCGGCGACGCGGGAAGCACGTCAGCCGCAGTGACCGGTTCGAGCCGCCAGGCGCTCCACAGGCCGGCACTGGCAAACGTGCGGTAGGCATTTGCCAGCTCGATCAGACTGGCGCGCGTACCGCCCTTCGACACGGCCGCCAGGCCGTGCGCCTGCAGGGTGGCGTCCAGCGCATCGTCGCCGATCAGCGCGCGCACGCGCAGCGCAGGAATGTCGGCGCCGAGGCCCAGTGCGCCACGCACGCTGACGGCGCCGCGCGGCTCGCCATCGGGCAAGCCTGGCGGCAGCGGCAGCGTGACGAAGGCCGGGCTGTCGTCGAGCACCGAAGCCGCCGTCAGCCAGCGCTGCTCGATCGCCATGCCATACATGAAGGGCTGCAATGCGCTGCCGGCCGGCTGTCGCTGCAGCACGGTGTCGGCAGTGTCCGGCCCGCCGCCCCAGACACGCACCTCACCGGTCAGGTTGTCGAGCACGACCACGGAGGTGTCGTCGCGGTTGGCACCCAGCGCCTGCAGGGCGCGTCGCTGCAGGCGGGCGTCCAGCGTGGTCGGGCGCTGTTCGCCGGGTTCGCGCAGCAGCCGGCGCGCCAGCGCGGTGGCGTCCTGCCAGCGCGGCTCGATGCGGTAACGCTGCGACAGAACGGCGTCGGCACGCGTCTGGATGTCGCGGCAGTCCGGCGCCGGGTCGAGTCGCCTGGCCACCGCGCAGGCACGCATCGCGACCTTCTCGGCCGACGCATTCGGACCGCGCAGAAGCGCGGCCAGCAGCACTGCCTCCACCGCATCGACCGTGTCCGGATCCTTGCCGAACAGACCGCGCGAGGCGGCGCCGATGCCGCGCAGTTCGCTGCGGAACGGGGCCAGATTGAAATACGCCTCGAGTATCTGCGCCTTGTTCCAGCGCCGCTCGATCTGGCGCGCCGCGGCTGCCTGATCCCACTTCTGGCCGACGCTGCGCCGGGTGCCCTGCAGGCGCAGCGCCGGGTCGATCAGGCCGGCCAGCTGCATGGTCAGGGTCGACGCGCCGCGCGGCCGACGGCCTTCCAGCGCGCGCCACAGGTTGTCCCAGGTGGCTCCGGCCAGCGCCTGCCAGTCCACGCCGTCGTGCTGCAGAAAGCGCTTGTCCTCGGCCACCAGCAGCGCACGCACCAGGGGCTGAGACAACGCACGGGCGCTGACCCAGTCGAGGCGCCGTTCGTCGAAGTCGACCCGCACTTCGGCCAGCGGCTCACCGTGACGATCGAGCAGACGCGCTTCCGACGGGCGCCAGGCATCGCGCACAGCGTCGAAGTCGGGCGCCAGCGCGTGCGCAGCCGCGCCGGCGAGCAGACTGATCGCACACAGCACGCACCGCAATGCATCGCGGCACGATATCCGCTGACTCAAGCCGCGCACAGCGCGCACTTGTCGCCCGAGGCCTGACGCTCCACGGTGACGCGCGCCAGTTGCGGCAATTGCGGCGCCAGCGCGCGCCAGATGAACTGGCACAGGTTTTCCAGTGTGGCCGGGCCGAGGCCGGCGACTTCATCCAGAAAGCGGTGGTCGAGCGCATCGCGCACGCCGGCCAGTGCCGCACGCAGCAGCGCCAGATCGACCAGCATGCCGCTGACCGGGTCGGGCTCGCCGCGCAGCATCACTTCGGCATGATAGGTGTGGCCGTGGATGCGCAGGCTGCTGTCGGTATCGACCTTGCGGCGCAGGGTGTGTGCGGCTTCGAAGTAGAAGCGCTGACTGAGTTCGACGACCATCTTTGAAAGGTGAGGGAAATCAGGATTGAAGGAAAACGCGGTGCATGGATTCACCACAGGACGCTGCGCAAGCGGATGGCCGTGGCTACGGCGTCGATCAGCGGATGCCCAGCGCCTTGTGTGTCTGGTGGCTCAGCCGCCAGCGCGGATGGTGCATGCACCAGTCGATCGCCCAGCGGCGATTGTCGGCTGCTGCCGCATTGTCCATCGGCTGCACCAGGAAGTGCCGGAAATCCCAGCGTTCCATCGCAGCAAGATCCAGCCCGGCCTGCGGCACGACCACCTTCAGCTCGTCGCCATGGCGCAGCACCACGTCGTTGCCGGCTTTCGGGCTGACGCAGATCCAGTCGATGCCGTCGGGTGCCGCCAGCGTGCCATTGGTTTCGACGGCGATTTCGAAGTCGCGCGCATGCAGGGCGTCAATCAGCGCGGCATCGAGCTGCAGCAGCGGCTCGCCACCGGTCAGCACGACCAGACGAGGGCCGCCGACGCCGCTCCAGCAGGTGGCGATCACGTCGGCCAGCGTGTCGGCCTGCTCGTGGCGGCCGCCCAGCGTGCCGTCGGTGCCGACGAAGTCGGTGTCGCAGAAGCGGCACTGCGCAGCGGCGCGGTCCGCTTCGCGGCCGCTCCACAGATTGCAGCCGGCGAAGCGGCAGAACACCGCGGCCCGGCCGGCATTCAGTCCCTCGCCCTGCAGCGTGTAGAAGATTTCCTTGACCTGATACGTCACAGCGAGCGCAGTTGCGGCGGGAAACGCGCTAGGGTAGGGGTTGCCGACCGCGAATTCAAGGCGGCACCCCTCATTCAACGAGACACGATGAACGATTCTGATACCGATGTGCAGTCCGGGCTGCAACCCTACTCGGAGCTCACCCCCGAAATCGTGCTCGATGCACTGGAAGCCGCCGGCTACGCGGTCGACGGCCGGCTGCTGGCCCTGAACAGCTTCGAAAACCGTGTCTATCAGGTCGGCGTCGATGACGGTGCGCCGGTGATCGCCAAGTTCTACCGCCCGGCGCGCTGGAGTGACGCCGCCATACTGGAAGAACACGCCTTCTGCCTCGATCTGGCGGCACACGAGATTCCGGTCGTCGCACCGCTCGAATTGCCGTGCGGCAGCACGCTGATGACGCATGCCGGCTATCGCTTTGCCGTGTTTCCACGCCGCGGCGGGCGGGCGCCCGAATTCGACCGCGCCGACACGCTGGAATGGATCGGCCGCTTCATGGGCCGCATCCATGCACTCGGCGCGGTGCAGCCGTATGTCCATCGGCCGTCGCTCGACATCGCCAGCTTCGGCGAGGAGCCGGCAGCCTTCGTGCTCGACCACCACTTCGTGCCGCCGGAGCTGGAAGGCGTCTATCGCGGCATCACCGCACAGGCGCTCGACGGCGTGCGGGCCGCGTTTGAACGCGTCGGCGCCATCCGGCGCATCCGCACGCACGGCGATTGCCACATCGGCAACATGCTGTGGGTCGAGGGGCAGGGGCCGCATTTTGTCGATTTCGACGACAGCCGCATGGCGCCGGCCGTCCAGGACCTGTGGATGCTGCTGTCCGGCGAACGTGCGGAGCGCGCCGAACAGCTTGGCAAGGTGCTGGCGGGATACGAGGAATTCTGCGAATTCGATTCGCGCGAGCTGCAGCTGATCGAGGCGCTGCGTACCCTGCGGCTGATCCACCACAGTGGCTGGATCGCCCGCCGCTGGCAGGACCCGGCGTTCCCGACCGCCTTTCCGTGGTTCGACACGCCGCGCTACTGGGAGGCGCGCATTCTCGAATTGCGCGAACAGGTCGCCGCGATGGAAGAACCCGCCCTGTGGCTCGAGCAGGCGATGCGCTAAGCGATTTCGTGGGGGCGGTCCGGCGCGAGCGGTTCTGCGGGCGGAGAGCAGTGCTCGCCGAAACCCCCGCTCCCACAGGGGCAGCGCCACGGCCAGTCCTTCTGCGCAGGGAGTGTGGCAGCGCCCCCGGAGTCACGGCGAGGCGGCAAACGCAGGGCTGTGGGAGCGACGTCCCCGTCGCGATCAGTGCCGTGATGGTGGAGGTGCAGAGTCCGTATCGCGGCGAGGCCGCCGCTCCCACAGCCCTCCGCTCCCGTGAGCCGAGCGCCCACACCCGCTACTGACGTACGCCGTTCGGCTGACGCACAAGGAACGGCAGGTTCGCGGTCGCTGCCTTGCCCAGCCGGTCGCGCACGGTGATGAACAGCCGGTAGGCGCCGGGTGCAGCCGGGGCGGTGAAACGGACGCTCTGCGCATCGGCCTGCTGCAGCGCGACGTCGATGCGCGGTGGCGCGGCTTCGTGATCGCCGCCGGCGCGCAGGTCGGTCGCTTCTGCGCGCACTTCCCACACCGTGGTGAGTGGTGAGCCGTCGAAGGATGCAGCATCCACGCCGGCCGACATCGTCTGTCCGGGCGAGAACTCGTCGGCCGCGATGCCGATGCCGCGGATCAGCGGTGCCGCCTGCGTCACCGGCCGGCCCCAGGCGGCGGACAGCGCGTCGGTCATTGCGGTCGGGCTGCCGTCGGCCAGCAGCAGGCCGTGCCAGGTGCCGGTCTGTTCCTGCTTGGCCCCCCACAGGAAAGGAAAGGCGCCCGCGACCTGTGGCTGGGCGGCCAGAAAGGCCAGCGCGTCGCGGAAGAAATCGGCCTTCTGGCTGCTGGTCAGTTCGACCGGCGCGCCCCAGGGCTTGCGCCCGGCCTGCCACTGGCCCAGCGGCCCCAGTTCGGTCACCACGACTGGCTTCACGATACCCAGACGGCGCAGCCGTTCGGGCAGCTGGAATACCGAGCCGCCGTACAGGTTGAGCCCGAGCAGATCCACTGAGGCGCAACAGCGGGCGAGCGGTGCGAGCCAGTCGTCGCTGTTGTCCGCGACCACCATCAGCGTCGGGTGGTCGGGGTCGAGCGACTTCACGATGCCGGCCAGCCTGTTCACCTCCCGCCAGATCGGCTGCGGATCGGCGACCCCGGTTTCCACCTCGTTGCCGACGCCCCAGGCCAGCAGTGCCGGATGGGTGCGGTACCGGGTGACGAAGCGGCGCACCGACTGTTCCTGCGCGCGCACCGCCGCCGGATCATCCAGCCGGAAGCCGTGGCGCGGGTGGTCAAGCCACAGTCCCATGACCACCTTCATACCCAGCCGGTGTGCCGCGTCGAGCACCCACACATCGGATTCGCGATATACCCGCACCACTCTCGCGCCAGCTTGCGCGAGCTTTTCCAGCGTCGCGCGGTCGCCTTCGAAGGCGGCGCCCTGCCAGACCGGCGCGGTCGCCCACGCCGGTGCGCCCGCACACACCAGCAGCGGCAGCAGCAGGCGGCGGGTCATGCGAAAGAGGGTATTCAAGGTCATGCCGGGCACCGGGAAGTCCTGATCAGCCCGCCCGCGAGGTGCAGCGGACACCGGTGAGAGCCCGTGCCGCCTATCGCGTTCCCGGGCGGCCCGGTCAGCTTTCGGTCAGCGTCATCAGGATGTCGGCGTACCAGGCGCAGTTCAGGCCGAGCGCCTCGTCGAGCTTGCGGTCGCGTGTGCCGACGTCGAGCCGGGCCGAGTGCACGCCGAGCAGCTGCCAGGGCAGATCGCCCTTGGCGACGCTGCCCGCCGGAGCGCGCATCACCACCGGAGCGCCGCTGGTGCCGCGATGGGTGCGTGCGTCGGTCAGAAAATAGCCTTCGCCCTGAAAGCGCAGGCCGAACGACGACGCAATGACCGCGTGGCGCACCACCGGCATGTGGTGCAGCGTGTCGTGAAAGCCGAGCGGGAAACCGACCACCAGCAGCAGGCTGCCGACCTCGATCTGTCGCGCGTCGACCTCAAGATGGGCCGGCGTGAAGGCGCGATAGACCGTCTTGGCGGGCAGCGCCTCGCGTTCGATCTCGATCACCGCGACGTCGATTTCGCCCGCCGTGTCCTGGCCCTGACGCCAGATGCTCTTGCCGCCGCGGTACAGCGGAATCGAAAAGCCGGTGGATTCAGCCAGGTTGGACGAGTCGGTGTGCAGCTCGATCTCGAGGCTGTCCGGGAAATGCTTGCTCGGCTCATCGACCACCACGTGGCGGCTGGTGACCAGGAAGAGGCGTTCGTCGCGTTCGAAGAAAAAGCCGCTCGCGTTGGTCAGCACGCGCGCGCCTTCGAGCGTGCATACGCGCGCGGCAGTCAGCAGTATGGGTTCGATCATCAAGGCAAGGTCCATTCAGTGGGCCGTGCGCCAGGAGGTGGCAGGGCGCGGGCAGGGTGCGATGAGACGCAGGAAACCTGGGGGGACGGCGCGACATCGTCGTTGCTGTTGCGCTGCCGTGAGACACTATTGTGCCTCTCCCAGCGCCTGCGGCGTGTCGGCGATCCGAGAGAAAGCGCTGCAGAAGGCATCGATTCAGGGCATAGTACAGGGCGGTGTAGATCGGCCGGCGGCGAATGTCGCGCGGCCATGACACCGCCCGTTGTATCCGCATTCCGTTCCCACCGGATTTTCACCCTCTGAAACCGGCGTCCCCGCAAGGGCCGTGTATTGCTTCGGCACTCGCGGCAGGGACGCCGCAGGACGCCAGCGCTCCGGGATTGCCCCGGGCTCCAGTCCGCAGAGCTCACCCGCCGGTCACCGTGCAGGCGCTGAATCCTTTCGATGCGGCAAAGCGCGGACGATCCGCCTCAACCTGTCTGTTGGGCAAGTGTGCCTGCAGACCGCCGCTGATCAGCGCGCCATCGATCCGGCAGACCCCGGCACCGGCGCGCGGTCGGCGTGCCCGCACCCAATTCAACCTGGAGATTCACCCATGGCCAAAGAAGAACTGATAGACATGAATGGCGTCGTGACCGAAGTGCTGCCGGATTCGCGCTTTCGCGTGACGCTGGAGAACGGTCACCAGATCATCGCCTACACCTCGGGCAAGATGCGCAAGCACCACATCCGCATCCTTGCCGGCGACAAGGTGTCGCTTGAACTGTCGCCGTACGACTTCAGCAAGGGCCGCATCACCTTCCGCGAAATCGAAGGTCGTGGCGGCCCCGCCGCCGCGCCGCGCCGCCGGGTGCATTGATCGGTCGGTGACGGGCTGGCCCGCCGCGCGGTCCGGCTTCCTGACTGCCGGGCCTCACCCCGTTGGTCGGAGCTGTGGCCTGTGGGAGCGGTATGCTCCGCAGCATCGACAGAGCGATTCCCGCTTCCCGGGGCAGATCGCGCCCTGGCAGGTGACCGCTAGCGACCGCGCATCTTGCGCTTGCGCTCGTGCAGTTCCTGCGCCTCCAGCGACAGCGTGGCGGTCGGGCGGGCGAGCAGGCGGGCGATGCCTATCGGGTCGCCAGTGAATTCGCACCAGCCGTAGGTGCCGTCATCGATGCGTACCAGCGCCTCGTCTATCGTGTGCAGATGCTTGCGTTCGCGGTCGCGCACGCGCAATTCCAGTGAATGGTCCTCTTCAAGCGACGCGCGGTCCGACGGATCCGGCGTGCGCTCGAATTCGTGCAGGTGCTGCGTCGTGTCGTGCGCCGACTGCAGCAGCGCGTCACGTTCGGCGCGCAGCCGCTGGCGGAAGAAGTCGAGCTGGCCGGCCGACATGTATTCGCTGTCGGGCGCTGCCAGCAGTGCCGCCTCCGCTTCGGACAACTCGTCCGGGGAGAGGGGAAGCATGGGGGGGGCAATCGACATGGTCTGCCTCCTCGTTGTGGGGTCTGCATGAAAGGTGCGGCACGCCGGTTCCGGCGCCGCCGCGGCGAAGCGCACAGGGCGACCGTCACGATACACGCCAAAGGCGAAGCTTGTGCGCTGCGTATCTGGCGCGTGATGGTATGTTCGTCGCCATGTCCCGATACCTGCCCCGTGCGCGCGCCGACGCTGCGCCGCAGCGCCCCGACTACCGCCCCCGCCCGCCGCGTGCGCCCGGCTATCTGATCGAGCCACCGCTCGATTTCGACCGTACCGGCAAGTTCTACATGGGGCGCGAAATTTCCGACGTGATGGGCTGGCGGGCCGCCGACTGGCTGGAGCGCCCGGAGCGGCTGGACGAGGAGCGTACCGACCTGCTGGTCGAAGCGCTCGACCTGCGGCCCGGCATGGTGATTGCCGACATCGGCGCCGGCACCGGTTATCTGTCGCGGCTGATGTCGCCCGCCGTGAAGCCGCACGGGACGATCATCGCCGTCGACGTGCAGGGCATGATGGTGAACAGGATAGGGCGGCTGGCGCGCGAGAACGGCTTCGACAACATCGAGGCCGTGCGTTGCCGGGAGCATGACGCACAGTTGCCGCCGTCAGTGGTCGACATGGCGGTCATGCTCGACGTCTATCACGAGCTGTCGTTCCCGTTCGAAATGCTGGCCAGCATCGTGCGCGCCACGAAGCCGGGCGGTCGGATCGTGTTCGTCGAGTTCAAGGAAGAGGATCCGGACATTCCGATCAAGCCGCTGCACAAGATGAGCGAAGCGCGCGTGCGGCGCGAGGCCGCGGTGCACCGGCTGAAATGGGAGTGCACGATCGACCATCTGCCGTGGCAGCACGTCGTCGTGTTCCGCCGGCCGGGTTGAAATCGCTGTGGGCAGAGCGCCTGCAGGAGCGGTCTTTGCGGGAGCGGCGGCGTGTGGAAGCGGCGCAGGTTTTGTGGGAGCGGCGATCCACTGCCGGCCCTGCATGGCCGGCCGGCTCTGCGGGCGGCGAGCAGTGCTCGCCGAAACCCCCGCTCCGTTCCACGGCTGGCCCTGCATGGCCAGCCGGCGTCGCGGGCGGCGAGCCCTGCTCGCCGAAACCCCCGCTCCGGTCCACGGCTGGCCCTGCATGGCCAGCCGGCTTCGCGGGCGGCGAGCAATGCTCGCCGAAACCCCCGCTCCGTTCCACGGCTGGCCCTGCATGGCCAGCCGGCTTCGCGGGCGGCGAGCAATGCTCGCCGAAACCCCCGCTCCGCCCTCGCCGCGATCGGCGCGTTGATCATCGACCATCGCTGCACTGATCGCGGCGAGGCCGCGGCTCCCACAACCCCGCTCCCACAACAATTACCACGACCACGCGGCCGCGTCCTGCTCACCCGTTCTGTATAGTCCGCCCACCATCGCATCAGACCTCGCACCTTGCTGAAACTTCTCCACACCGCCGACTGGCAGATCGGCAAGCTGTACGGCCAGTTCGAGCCGGATGACGCCGCGCTGCTCGCCGAGGCGCGCTTCGCCGCGGTGGAGCGGCTGGCGCAGCTGGCCAGCGTGCAGGGCGTGCACATGGTGCTGGTGGCGGGCGACGTATTCGATGCGCAGGGCGTGGCCGAGCGGACGATCCACCGGCTGTTCAACTGCCTGCGCGGCTACGCCGGGCCCTGGGTAATGATTCCGGGCAACCATGACGCCGCGCTGAGCGAATCGGTGTGGACGCGCGCCGCGCGACTGGGCGCGATCCCGCCTAACGTCATGGTGTGCCTCGCACCGGGCGTCGTGCAGTTCGACGCCCTGCGCGTGGCCGTACTGGCCGCACCGCTGACCCAGCGCATCACGCACAGCGACCTGACGTCCGTCTTCGCCGCCACGGACACCCCGGCCGGCTTTCACCGCATCGGGCTGGCGCACGGCAGCGTGCAGGGCATCCTCGCCGACGGCATCGATTCGTCGAATCCGATCGCCGCCGGGCGCGCCGCCGAGGCGCGGCTCGACTACCTCGCACTCGGCGACTGGCACGGCTGCCGGCAGGTCGATGCGCGCACCTGGTACAGCGGTACGCCGGAAACCGACCGCTTCCGCGCCAATGACTCCGGCCGGGCACTGATCGTCGAGATTGCCGCGCCCGGCGCCGAACCGGTCGTGACGCCGGTGGTGACCGGACAGTATCGCTGGTTCAACGAGCGCGCGACGCTGCAGGTGGCCAGCGACATCGATGTGCTGCTCGAGCGGCTGGCCGCTTTCGATCGTGCGGATGTCGTGCAGCTCATGCTCGATGGCGAAACCGATCTGGCCGGACACGCCCGTCTGCGCGATGCCCTCGCGCAGACGCAGGGACGGGTGCGCAGCCTGACGGCGGACCTGTCGGCGCTGCGCATTGCGCCGACCGAAGACGACATCGACGCGCTGGCGGCCGACGGCTATCTTGGCGACGTGATCGACGAACTGCGCACCCTTCAGGGCAGCGGCGACGGCGAGGCCGAGACGGCGCGCGATGCGCTGGTGCTGCTGGCCGGCCTGCTGCGTGACCGGCGCGGCACCAACGGGGCTGCTTCGTGAAGCTCACGCGCATCCGCATCGAGCAGTTCCGGCAGTTCCGCCAGCCGCTGCAGATCGCCGGGCTGGACCCCGGCCTCAACCTGTTCACCGGTCCGAATGAAGCCGGCAAGAGCACCGTCGTCGCAGCCATCCGCGCTGCCTTCTTCGAGCGTCACCGTTCGGGCAGCGTCGATGACCTGCGTCCGTGGGGCGACGCCTCCGCGTCGCCGACGGTCGAACTCGACTTCGAGACCGGCGGCGTCGCCTACCGTCTGAGCAAGAGCTTCCTCGTCCGCAAGCGCTGCACGCTGATCAGCGGCGCCCAGCAGTTCGATGGCGCTGACGCCGAAGACCGGCTGGCCGACCTGCTCGGCTTCCGCCATGCCGGTCGCGGCGCCAGTGCGGCCGAGCACTGGGGCATTCCAGGCCTGTTGTGGATACAGCAGGGCACGGCGCACGACATCCGCGACCCGGTTGCGCATGCCACCGATCACCTGCGCACCGCGCTGAACACTTCGCTGGGCGAGGTGGCCAGCAGCGGCGGCGACGCGGTGACCGACGAGGTCGAGGCGCTGCGCAACGAACTGCTGACGCCGGCGAACGCCACGCCGCGCGGCCCCTACAAGGACGCCATCGAAACCGAAGCCGGCCTTGCCGCAGAGATTGCCGCACTGGACGCCGACATCGCAGCCTACCGCAACAAGGTCGACCGGCTCGCCGCGCTGCGCCGCGAACACGAGGCCGACGACGCACAAAAGCCCTGGCTCGCGCTGCGCGCGCAGGAACAGGCGGCGCGCCGCAAGTTCGATGAGGCCCGGGCGCTGGGCGCGCGACTGGGCGACGCACAGCAGCGTGCACGGCGCATCGACGACACGCTGGCGCTGCTGCACAGCCAGCTCGAACGCCATGGCGCCGAGCAGAACGAGGTCGAACAGCGCCGTGCGGCACTGACCGCCGCAGAAGACAGGCTGGTCGCGGCACAGGCCACGGCGCAGCAGTGGCAGCGCCGCAGCAGCGACGCGGCGGCGCGCCACGACGCCGCGCGACAGGCACTGAACCGCACTCGCCAGCGCGACACCCGGGCCACGCTGGCGCGCCAGCTCGACGAATTGACGCGCCGGCGCGACGCCGCCCGCGCCACGCTGGCGCAGGCCGATACCGAAGCCGGGCGCCTGCGCAGCGCGCGCCAGCAGATGGCGGCCACCGAGCTGCGCAGCGCCGATCTGGCCACCCTGCGCGCCCAGCAGCAGGACATCCGCACGCTGCGCCTGCGGCAGGAGGCAGCCGCTACCCGCGTGCGTTTCACGCTCGACGATGGCCGGGTCATCCGGATCGGTGAAGAAAGCCTGACCGGTCAGGGCGAGCGCCTGCTGACCGACGCGACCGCGGTGACGCTGCCTGGCCTCGGCCGGCTCGACATCACCCCGGGCGGCGCCGATCTGGCCGATCTGGGCCGTCAGGAAGCCGCGTTGCGCGACCGTCATGCGGCGTTGCTGGCCCGCCTCGGCGTCGGGTCGCTCGATGCGGCTGAAGCACGCCTGCATATATATATGCAGCATCAGGCCGATGCGCAGACCGCCGAGGCCGCGCTCAAGGCGCGCGCGCCGCAGGGCCTGGATGCGTTGCGCGGCGAACTGGCGATGCTCGAAGGCCGTCTGGCCGAAGCCGAGCAGTCGCTGTCGCGGCTGATCGGGGAGCCCGATGACGACGCAGCCCTGCCGTCGATCAACGAAGCGGAGTCGCAGGAGGAGGCCGCGCGCGCCTCGGCGGCGGATGCGGCGAAACAGCTGGCCGCAGCCGACATCGCTGCCGCCAACGCGCAGAGCGCGGTCGACGCCGCGCGGCGCGAGTTGCGCAACGCGCAGGCCATGCTCGATGCGCCCGAGCGTGCCGCACGGCTGGCCGCCGCGCAGCGTGCGCTGAACGAAGCGCTCGCCGGCCGGGCTGCTGCGGCTGCCGACATCGATGCGCTGACCGCGCAGTGCCGTGACGTGCGTCCGGACATCCTCGAGCAGGACATCAGACGCTTCGGTGGCAGCGCCGAGCAGCTGGAGCGCACAGCCAGCCTGCGCCGCGACGAACTGACCCGGCTCGAAGTGGAACTGCAGGCCGCTGGCGCACAGGGTCTGGACGAGCGGCGTGCCGAGCGCGCGCGCGACCATGCACGGGCCGTGCGCCGCGCTACCGAGCTGCGCCACCGCGCCGCCGCGCTCGACCACCTGCTGACATCGCTGAAAAGTCATCGCAGCGCGCTGACCCGCCGTCTGCAGGCGCCGTTGCAGAAGCACCTCGATCGCTATCTGCAACTGCTGTTTCCGCACGCCAATCTGGACATCGACGACCAGCTGGTTCCGGGTGCGCTGAAGCGCACCGGCGCCGCCGGTGCGGAAGGTGGACGCTTCGAGGAATTCAGCTTCGGCGCGCGCGAACAGATGGGCGTCATCAGCCGGCTTGCCTATGCCGACCTGCTGCGCGAAGCCGGCCGCCCGACGCTGATCATCCTCGACGATGCGCTGGTGCACAGTGACGATGAACGGCTGGCGCGCATGAAGCGCGTGCTGTTCGATGCCGCTACCCGGCATCAGATCCTGCTGTTTACCTGCCACCCGGAGAACTGGCGCGACATGGGCGTGGCGGCCCGGTCGCTCGAAGCCCTGAAGGCGGTGTGATCTCGCGGGCCAGCGCGCGACGCCGATGACGCGCTGCAACCCCTTTTTGGTCAGCATGCAGGCGCTTGCCAGAGATTACGGGCAAATCCCGAGGGCGTTGCCCGGGGTCAGTTCCCCGTCCCGTGACTGTCGGAACTTCGTTTTTTGCATCTGATCCCAAGGGAAGCTTATCCTTCGTTTTGTGCAGTGCGATTCGCGCCTGCCGGGCCATTCACGGAAAGACCTGCCTCATGAACGCTTTCCAATCTTCGCGTGGCGATGAGCCGACGCTGGATCCGCTGCTTCCGCGGCTCTACAACGTGGTCTATTGCAGTCGCGCGGTGGAAGGTGTCGATATAGCCGATGTCGAGCGCATCATCGCGTCAGCGCGGCGGCACAACCCCGCGGCCGGCATCACCGGTCTGCTGGTGTTTGGCAGCGGGGTGTTCTTCCAGTGGCTGGAAGGCCCGCGCGACAGTGTGACCGCGCTGATGGCGACGCTGAGGTCAGATCCGCGGCACGATACGGTGGTCGAGCTGAGTGCCAACGAAGAGGTGCGCGAGCGGCTGTTTCCGGATTGGGACATGGAATTCGTCGAAAGCACCGATATCCGGGAAGTACTGCTCGATGCGCTTGACGACGCGGAAGACCCGAAGAACGTCGCGGCGCTCGGCCTGTTGCTGGAACACATCGACGGCGGTGCGCTGGATCCCGCTTGATCCAGGCAGACCCGCAAACAGGCGTGGCAGGCTTCATCGTTCTGTCATGTTTTTGGTAAAGTCTGCGGCGTCATGCGCCATCTGCGCCGATTGTCTTGCCTCCTGGTGCTGCCGGGACTGCTGTTCTGCCTGACCGCCTGCGCTCAAGGGCCTGCCCCGGCAGACGTCCTGGCCGAACCGATCCGGCTTCCGGAAATCCGCAGCGTGCTGCGTTACAGCGCCACGCCTGACGAATTGCCCGAGCCGCCTGATACGCTCGATCCGGCCATGCTCAACGAATGTGTCGGCCAGCGCCGCATCATCGAAGCCGAGCGCAAGGTGCTGGCCGCCTACGCCGGACAGCAGACCGATCAAGCGGCCACACTGAAACCCGATATCGACGCACTGGCCCGGCAACGCGAGGCGCTGGACACGCTTGAAGCGACGTCCGTGCAAGAGGGCGCAGAGGTTACTCGCAAGGGCGCGGCGATCAACATGCGCCACGCGGCCCTTGAAGCGGCAATCAAGACGCCGCCCGCGGACGCCAGGCAGGCCGCCGCGCGCAAGCAGTCAGTTGACGCCTTCAACGCCGATGTCAGGCGCCATAACGACGCGATTGATGCGCATAACCGTGGGCTGGAGGTGCTTCGGCAAGCGGTCGCGGCGTACAACGCAGCTGTTGGGTCGCTGCGCGCGCGCGTCGATGCGGTCAATACGCGCCATGCGGATTATGACCAGCGCGTCGAGGCGCATAACCGGATGCTTGAGGACTACAGGAAGGATTGCGCGGGTCAGCGCCGACTTCTGCGCTGACCTTGCTGTCGTCAGGGTGCAGCCAGCCCGCTGCCGATCCGTGACATGACATGCCGCGTGGCCTGCTCAAGCACGCCGGGGGCGAGGTCGAGCTGGCCGATGCAATTGCCGGTCATGACGCCGGCCAAACCATGCATCGACGACCAGATGTACAGCGCATCGAGATCGACCAGCGCCTGCTGTTGCGGCGCGTCGCCATGCAAGCGTCGCAGCACCTGGCGCAGGATGTCAAAGGCGTGCGCGGCGTCGCGCACGAGGTCGGGATGCGCGGCGGACGCCGGCCACGGCGTGCTGAACATCAGCCGGTATTCCAGCGGATGGCGGTGCGCGTAATCGAGGTATTGCCGACCCAGCGCGCCGAGATCGTCCCCGGGATCGTCGAACTGCCCGCGCGCGTCGAGGTGGGCGGCGAAGCCTTCGAAGCAGCGCCGCATGACCTCGGCCAGCAGGTGGTCGCGGCTCGGGTAGTGCTTGTACGGGGCCTGATGCGACACACCAAGCCGGCGCGCGACATCGCGCAGGCTCAGCTGTTCGATGCCGTGCTCGGCAATGGCTTCGCGTGCCGCCACGATGCAGGCATCGCGCAGGGCGATCGGCGCGTGTGCGGCGTCCTTCGTCTGGGGCATCCGGTCCGGGAGGCAAAATGATCCGGCGACAACGTTAACACGACGGACCACCCGCGCATGCCCCCGGCGAGCCGCGTGAAGAGCCGGACTATCGTCCCACGGCGACATCGAGCACCGTGTCGCCATCGTTGTTTTTCACGACGAAGGCTGCTTCGTCGAAGCGGGGTGCGCGCAGCGTCGGACGCACGCCCTTCGATACCCCCCACGCTTCGGTCGGCAGGCCGATGAGATTGGTGTCGACACGCCGGTTGCCGTTCAGGTCGTGCACAACCGACACCGCGTAGCGCCCGGGCACAACGTCGGCGAAGCGGCAGGTGACGCCTTCAGCGGCTGCGGTTTGCCAGCGCGCGCGTGCCGACGTGTTGTCCATCGGAAAACCGGTGTCCCGTTCGAACAGCGCGCAGCCGATCTCGCCGTTCGCTGCGGTCACGCCGCTCACGCGCACCACGATTTCGGCGGCCGCTCCGTTCAGCGGCAACGCGGACAGGGCCAGCAGCCATGCAAGGCGGGCGAATGGAATGCTCTGGACAGACATCAGGTACCTCCGGCAGCGGAATCATGACGGCATGGCAGCGGATCGGGCGCGCGGCTTCGCCGGATGCATTCGATGGCTGCCGATGATCAGCAGTTGACACTGTCAACGTACGGTGCCGATAATGAAGGTTGAAGTAGACGGCGTCAACCCAAGGCGTCGATCACGTCACCCCGACCCTGACCCTGATGCGAGGTTTCGCCATGTCACCTGCCCTGCCACCGGGAAGCCGCCCTTTCATGCTGTCGCTGTGCACCCTGCTGATGGCGGCCGGCCTGTCCGCACTGGCGGGCGCGTGCGCGCTGTCGACGCCGTTTCCGCGCATCGATACGGCCGTCGCCGACGAGGCGGACGACGCCGTCGTGCTGGTCCTGACGCACATCGTCGTCGATGGTGCCCGGCGCGATGAATTCGACCGCCAGACGCGCCGCGTCATCGACAGCATGGCGACACAGCCCGGCCTGATCGGCTATTCGGCGCGGCGCGAAGTATTCGGCAACGAGGCGTGGACGATGAGCGTATGGGCCAGCGACGCCGCGCGCGCCCGCTTCGTCCGCTCGGCCGTGCATCAGGAGGCCATCGCGAAAAGCGAGCCGGCGATCGTGACCGTCCGGCTGAAGCGGCTGAACATGGCCCGCAAGGACGTGCCGCGCGATTGGGCGGCGGCGCTGGACCTGCTGGCGCGGCCGGGCAACGAGCGCCTCTATACGAAAGATTGAGTTTGTGGCGCTACGACGCCGATTCGATCTGTTCCGACACCACCAGCCAGCGCTCTTCGTGCGTGTCGAGTTCGGCGTCGATCTTCTGCAGCGTCACGCCCAGTTCGCCGATTTCCTGCGGCGGCAGCGACGTGGTGAGACGCGCTTCGATACCGTGCTTTCGCTTCTGCAGGTCGAGGATGGCCTGTTCCAGCTTGCCCAGTTCGAGTTTCAGCGCCTTGAGATTCACCGGCGCTTTCTTCACCGCCGGAGCGGGTACGGGTGCGGGTGCGGCTGTGGCGGCTGGCGCTGCCGAGGCTGCCGGCGTCTTGAGTGATTCCTTCAGGTCTTCGCGTGCGCGTTTCGCTTCATTGAGCAGGTAACGCTGGTAATCGTCGAGGTCGCCCTCGAACGGTTCGATGCCGCCGCGCGACACCAGCCAGAATTCGTCACAGACCGAGCGCAGCAGCGATCGGTCGTGGCTCACCAGCATCACCGTGCCTTCGAACTCGTTCAGCGCCATCGCCAGTGCTTCACGGGTGGCGAGGTCGAGGTGGTTGGTCGGTTCGTCCATCAGCAGCAGGTTGGGGCGCTGCCACACCAGCATGCATAGCACGAGGCGCGCCTTTTCGCCGCCGCTCATCGTGCCGACCGCCTGCTTCACCATGTCGCCGCTGAAATTGAAGGTGCCGAGGAAGTTGCGCAGGTCCTGCTCGCGACCGCTCTGTCCGGCCGGCAGGCCTTCACGCGCCATGCGCGTCATGTGTTCGAGCGGATTGTCCTGCGGCCGCAGCACATCCAGTTCCTGCTGCGCGAAATAGCCGACCGACAGGCCCTTGCCCTCGCTGACCATGCCGGTGGTGGCCTTGAGCGCCCGCGCAATGGTCTTCACCACGGTCGATTTGCCCTGGCCATTGGCGCCGAGGATGCCAATGCGCTGGCCGGCCATCACGGTGCGGTTCACGTTGCGCACGATGGTGGTCGGAGGCGCGCCCGCCGGCGCGTCGTCCGGCGGCGGATAGCCGAAGCTGGCGTTCTCCATCACCAGCATCGGGTTGGGCAGATTGGCCGGTTCCTTGAATTCGAAGGTGAAGTCGGCGCTGGCCAGCATCGGCGCCAGCCGCTCCATGCGGTCGAGCGCCTTGACGCGGCTCTGCGCCTGCTTGGCCTTGCTCGCCTTGGCCTTGAAGCGGGCGATGAACTTCTGCAGATGGGCGATCTTGTCCTGCTGCTTGGCGTAGGCGTTCTGCTGCAGTTCCATCTGCTGTGCCCGCATGTCCTCGAAGGTGCTGTAGTTGCCGCCGTAACGGGTCAGCTTCGCCGCGTCGATGTGCAGCGTGACATTGGTGATGGCGTCGAGAAACTCGCGGTCGTGACTGATGACGACCAGCGTGCCTTCGTAGCGCGTCAGCCAGCTTTCCAGCCAGACCAGCGCGTCCAGATCCAGGTGGTTGGTCGGTTCGTCGAGCAGCAGCAGGTCGGACGGACACATCAGCGCGCGCGCCAGCTGCAGGCGCATGCGCCAGCCGCCGGAAAAGCTGTTCACCGGATTGTTCAGTTCGGTCGTCTTGAAACCCAGACCGAGGATCAGCGACTGGGCCCGCGCCTGAGCGTCGTGGGCGCCGGCATCGTGCAGCGCCATGTAGGCATAGGCCATGCGCTCGCCGTCGTCGCCCGCCTCGGCGGCATGCACTTCCTGCTGCGCCGCGAGCAGCGCGGTGTCGCCCTCAATGACGAAGTCGGTCGCCGGCTGGTCGGTTTCGGGCATGTCCTGCGCGACCTGCGCCATGCGCCACTGCACCGGTACGTTGAATTCACCGGAATCTTCATGCAGCGTGCCGTTGAGCAACGCGAACAGCGTCGACTTGCCGGCGCCGTTGCGACCGACCAGACCGACCTTTTCGCCCGGGTTGATGGTGGCGGTGGCGCCGTCGAGCAGCACCTTGGCGCTGCGGCGCAGGGTGACGTTCCTGAGTGTGATCATGCGGGTGAAGCTCCAGCGGACGTCCCGCAACGACAGGCGGCAAGACCAGGGAAGGGGTGGCGGGGCGGAAAAGACGGGGCAAGCGACCGGAAATCATGGCTGACGGGTCGCCAAGGACCGAAGTATCTTCGCCCGTACAGGTTGCCGTCAATCGGAACGCCCGGCGAGGCGGCACGCACGGCCCCTTTCCGGGGCCCCGTCGCGACCCCTGACGTCGTCATGCGACGTCGTCGATGAACTGCAGCCGCGCCAGTTTCGCGTACAGGCCTTCCTGCGCCAGCAGTTCGGCGTGCGTGCCGGTCTCGACCGCGTGGCCGTGCTCGAGCACGACGATGCGGTCGGCGCGCTGCACGGTGGCCAGGCGGTGTGCCACGACCAGCGTGGTGCGGCTGGCCATCAGCGGCGCCAGTGCGGCCTGCACCATGCGCTCGCTTTCGGCATCCAGCGCCGATGTGGCTTCGTCCAGCAACAGGATCGGCCGGTCGGCCAGGATGGCGCGCGCGATGGCGATGCGCTGGCGCTGGCCACCGGACAGACGCACGCCGCGCTCGCCGAGCGGGCTCTCGTAGCCGCCCGGCATGGCGCGGATGAAGGCGTCGGCGAAGGCGGCCTCGCAGGCGGCGCGCACCTCGGCATCCGTGGCATCGGGGCGCGCATAGCGCACGTTGTCGGCGACGCTGGCGGCGAAGATGACGGCCTCCTGGGGGACCAGTGCGATGCGCGCGCGCAGGTCGGCCGGATCCGCTTCGGCGAGCGGCACGCCGTCGATGCACACCGTGCCCGACTGCGGGTCATAGAAGCGCAGCAGGAGCTGAAACAATGTGGACTTGCCGGCCCCTGACGGCCCGACCAGCGCGACGGTTTCGCCGGCACGCACGTCGAGGCTGAAGCCGTCGAGCGCCGGCGTGTCGGGCCGGCTTGGGTAGCAGAAGCGCACGTCGCGGAATGCGATGTCGCCGCGCGCCGGCGCGGGCAGCGCGCGCGGCGACGCCGGCGCCATGATGTCGGGCTGCGTATCGAGCAGTTCGATCAGACGTTCAGTGGCACCGGCGGCCCGCTGCAGTTCGCCCCACACTTCCGACAGCGCCCCGACCGAACTGGCCACCATGGCCGCGTAGAACACGAAAGCCGACAGTTCGCCGGCGCTCAGCCGGCCTTCCAGCACATCGTGTCCGCCGACCCACAGGATGACCGCCACCGAGCCGAACACCAGCAGGATGACGAGCACGATCATCAGCGCCGAATGACGATAGCGTTTCACGCCGGTGTCGAAACTGCGTTCGACCAGCGCGGTGAAGTGATCTCGGTCCGCGTCTTCGTGGCCGCAGGCCTGCACAATGCGGATGGCGTGCACGCTCTCGTCGACATGGGTGCCCAGGTCGGCCACCCGGGCCTGGCGCTCGCGCGACAGCGCACGTACCCGGCGACCGAACAGCACGATGGGTGCGACCACCAGTGGCACGCCGGCCAGCACCAGCAGGGTGAGCCGGCCGCTGGTCAGCGCCAGCATCACGAGGCCGCCGGTCAGCAGCAGGATGTTGCGCAGCGCGATCGACAGCGTCGATCCGACCACATTCTCGATCTGCGCCGTGTCGTTGGTCAGTCGCGAAATGACTTCGCCGGTGCGCCCGGCTTCGAAGAAGGACGGTGGCAGCGTCAGCAGATGCGCATAGACCCGGGTGCGCAGGTCCGCGGACACCCGTTCGCCCAGCCACGAAACATTGTAGAAGCGCAGCCAGGTCGCGCCCGCGAGCAGCACGACCAGCAGCAGCGAACCGCCGAGCGCGCGGTCCAGCCACTGCGCGTCACCGGCCGCAAAGCCCTGGTCGATCACGCTGCGCAGACCCTGGCCAAGCGCCAGCGCGGCGCTCGCCGCCAGTACCAGACCGATGGTGGCCAGCATCAGCCGGCCCCGATGCGGTTTCACCATTTCGAACATCACCTGTCGCGCTCGCTGTACATCCGTCACACTGCTGACTCCTTGTCGTGGCTGTTTTGTTGTATATTCCGGCCCCTATCCGAAGTGCGCGGGTGGCGAAATTGGTAGACGCGCTGTCTTGAGGGGGCAGTGCCGCAAGGCGTAAGAGTTCGAGTCTCTTTCCGCGCACCACATATTCAGTATCTCAAGCGCCTCGCGACGCTTGTGTTTCACCCTCCGGTCGGCCCGGCCGGAAAATCCACGCTCTGGTCAGGCATGCCGGGCACCGGTTGCGATGTTGCAGCGCAAACCGTGTCGCGGCATCCCTTTGCTACCATCCGTCTCGCAATTCCGGGCCCGTCTCAATACAGAAAAGATTCCGGTCATGTAACCGGGACAGAATTCGGTCGGAGGAGGAGAAACCGATGGCGTTGGACAAAGTACTTCTGGGCCGCTTGTTGCAGTTGAACGAGCCGTGGACGGTACGCGATTTTCGCTTCGATCCGGACGCCCGCAAGCTGGACGCCTGGGTCGGCGTAGAGCCGCCGCGTGGCTGGTTCGCCCGCGTGCGGCGTCAGCCGGCCGAAGGGCCCGAGCGCGTCTGGCGCCACGTCGACCTCGCGGGCTGGCGCTGCCATGTGCATGTGCAGGCGCCGATCGGCGCCGATCTGAGCGCGCTGCCCTGGGCGGGGGCCGTTGACATGCCGTTTTCCCAGGCGCTTTCCAAGCATGTGTTTGCGCTGTTCAACGAAGGTGTGCCGCTGAACGGCATCTGCATGATCACCGGCATTCCGCTGCAGGAACTGTGGAAGTTCAAATACTCGCTTGATCAGGGCAAGACCGCCATCGCGGTGCCGGCTTCGCCGCAGGTCGATCTGGCGCCCGCCGGGTCCGTCGCGTCTGCCGCACCGGCAGACGACATTCCCGACCTGACCGATCCGGTCTGGCTCAAGCTGATCGAGGGCCAGGTTGATCTCGATATCCGTGCGCTCAGCCTGAAGCTTCTGATGACGCGCCTGCGCAGTCAGCTTGAAGTGATCACCGACGAAGAAGTACGCATGCTCAAGCTGCGCGAGCTGCATCGATATTTCGTCAAGAACGCACGAATGCTCGGGCATGAACTGTCCCAGCTGCGCGCCAGCTGACGTTCGCACCGCCTTCATGAACAGTCAGACCAAGCAGGAACTGAGCGGGCGCATGATGGGGCTGTCGGAAGCGACGGCCCTGATCCGCGGCGGCGGCTACTACAGCATCGCCGGAGACGAACTGCTGCTGCGCGAGTTGCCGCGCGGCCACTGGATCGGCGGCACCATCCCTTATTTCATGGGGCAGGACGGCGGCGTCACTACGCGCGACCAGCTCTATGTCGCGCAGGTACCGGTCAGCGGCGGTGTACCGCTGATGCGATTCTACGACCAGATCACACTGGAACGAGTCTGCGCCGACGCGCCGGAAAACGGCTTTTCGATCATCGTCATTCCCGCGTTTTCGGCCGTGCACTCCCTGTTCGCTCGCAACGCGCCGGGCTACGAGGACATGTATCTCAAGCCGTTGATCGGCTGGATATCGGGCATCCATCTCGACGATCTCGGCCGCGCAAGTCCGCTCGCGGTCAATGGCGAAACACTGGAATTCGAACCGGATCGCGCACTGGTGATGCATGTTCCTCTGCCGGCCGACAAGTACGCGCACATCGACATCATCAATCTGTTCACGCCGGGAGAGGGTGACAGCATCCGTTTCCCGGCCAAGGGATTTTCGGTGGGCGAATGCCGCATCAATGGCGAGCCGGCCAATTTCGCGCGCTATGTCACATCGAATGCGATCGACACCCGCCTGCCGCTGGTCGCCGACTACAGCGGCGCGATGATCAACGTCAGCATCAAGGCGGTCGATCTGGGCAAGGGTGTGGTTGACTTCTATGCGCCGGTGTTCGATGACGTCGAATACCGCTTTGCCGCGCCGGTGCCCGACTACGTCAGCGCCTTCCAGCAGGCGCTGCGCGCGCGTGACGGTAGCCAGTCGGGCCCGGTCGGCTTCAGCTGCAACTGCGTGCTGAACTACCTGTACAGCGAACTCGAAGGCAAGCGCGTGCCCTCGCTGCTCGGCCCGATGACCTACGGCGAAGTGGCCTATCAGTTGCTGAACCAGACGCTGGTCTATCTGACGATCGAAGGCTGAGCCGGCGCCTCCGAAGGGCGCGACCGGCAAGCGAGCGACGCCCCCTGTGGGAGAGGCGATCCACTGCCGGCCCTGCAGGCGGCGAGCAGTGCTCCCCCCCCCCGCTCCGCCCTCGCCGCGATTGTGCCGCGACCATCGCTGTGCCGAGTGCGTATCGCGGCGAGGCCGCCGCTCCCACAGGGACAACTCCCACAGGGACCGCGCGGCCGCGCCGACAGGGGTAGCATGACGGTTTGTTCCTTCAACTGCTCCGCATGAACGATACCTCTACCTCGCAGCGCCGTCTGGCGCTGGTGATCGACGCCGACAACGCGCAGCCGTCGCTGATCCAGCCGGTGCTGCTGGCTGCCGCGTCGCGCGGCCGCGTCACGGTGCGCCGCATCTACGGCGACTGGACCTCGCCCAACATGACGAGCTGGAAAGCGCACCTGCTCGACCACTCGATCCGGCCGATCCAGCAGTTCCGCATCGTCGGCGGCAAGAACGCGACCGACAGCGCGATGATCATCGACGCGATGGACCTGCTGCACTCCGGCCTTGTCGATGGCTTCTGCATCGTGTCGAGCGACTCCGATTTCACGTCGCTGGCGCGCCGCATCCAGGAAAGCGGCCTGTTCGTCATGGGGGTCGGCCGGCGCACCACGCCGGTCGCCTTCCAGCGCGCCTGCGAAGAATTCGTGTTCACCGACGACATGCGCGCCGCACCTTCCGCCGCGTCATCGTCAGCGAAGCGACGCCCGGCCGAACGGACCGCGTCGGCGAGCCCGGCCGGCGCAGCGCCGGCACGCGCCGAGGCACCGCGCAAGGCACGCAGCACGCAACCGGATGCGCAGGTGCTCGACCTGCTGTCGCAGGGCATCCGTTCCGCCACCGACGAAGACACTGGCTGGGCGGGTATCGGGCGGGTCGGCCAGATCGTGCGCCAGTACGAACCGGGCTTCAGCAACAAGGACTACGGGCACGCCAGCCTGTCCGGCCTGCTGGAGAGCCATCCGGATCTGTTCCGCCTGCGCAAGGGCGACAACGGCCAGGCCCAGGTACAGCTGATCGAAAAGCCGATCGAGCGTGTGGTCGAACCCGCCGCGGACGACACCCCGAAGGCCGCAGCGCGAGCGCGGCGCAGCCGTCAGCCGCGCAAGGCGCCCGCCGATTCGGGGGCCGCGGACAATGTGGTGGTCGCACCGGCGCCGGTGGCCGCCGACCCGGCGCCTGACGCGCCGGCCGCCAGCGACACCAAGGCTGCAAAGCCGCGGGCGCCGCGCCGCAGCCGGGCACGCAAGCCGGCGGCTGCTGCGACGCCGCAGGACGGCGAGTGAGCGCAGCCGCAGCAGCGCGCTTCGACTGATGCGGGCGGACCAGACGCTGGTGGCGCGCGGCCTCGCGCGCTCGCGGACCGCCGCACAGGGGATGATCGCGGCCGGCCGTGTCGCGTTGCTGTCGGCGGCCGGCCGCGTGATCGTCACCCGGCCGTCGCAGGACGTTCCGGCGCACATCGAACTGGTGGTCGAAGCCAGCGAAGACGATCGCTTTGTGTCGCGCGGCGGCCTGAAGCTGGCCGGCGCGCTGGCGCACACCCGGCTGGCGGTGGCCGATGCGGTCTGTCTGGATGTCGGTCAATCCACCGGCGGCTTCACCGACTGCCTGCTGCAGGCGGGTGCAGCACGCGTGGTCGGCGTCGATGTCGGCCACGGTCAGCTCGACGCGCGGCTGCGCGGCAATGCGCGCATGACCTGCATCGAGCATGTCAACGCCCGCACGCTTGACGCTGCCGCGCTCGGTCGTCACCTGCCCGACGGTGGCTTCGATCTGGTGGTGTGCGACGCCAGCTTCATTTCGCTGACCCTGCTGTTGCCGCAGTGGCCGGCCCTGCTCAAACCGGCCGGACAGGTGCTTGCGCTGGTCAAGCCGCAGTTCGAACTCGGGCCGGAGGCGCTCGGAAAGGGCGGCATCGTGCGCGATGCGGCACAATACGCGGCCCTGGAGGTGCGTCTGCGCACGTTCGCCGAGGCGAACGGTCTCAACGCACTGGATTATTTCGACAGCCCGATCACCGGCGGCGACGGCAACCGCGAGTTTTTCATGTTCGCCATGAAGCCGCCCGGAACAGACCACGATGAATGACTCGACCCCGCGCGTGTGCAGCGTTGAATTCTTTCCGCCCGCGACCGACGAGGGCGCGGAAAAGCTGCGCGCCACGCGTCGCCAGCTGCGCCAGCTCAACCCGGCCTTCTTTTCGGTCACCTACGGCGCTGGCGGCACCACGCGCGACCGCACGCTGGAAACCGTGCTCGAAATGCAGGCCGAAGGCCTGAATGCGGCACCCCATCTGTCGTGCATCGGTTCGACGCGCGACAACATCCGCCAGCTGCTGCAGCGCTATCAGGCCGAAGGCATCCACCACATGGTGGCGTTGCGCGGCGATCTGCCGTCCGGCGTGGTCGATCCAGGCGATCTGCGCTACGCCAACGAACTGGTCGAATTCGTGCGCGCGGAAACCGGAGACTGGTTCCACATCGAGGTGGCGGCCTACCCGGAGGTGCATCCGCAGGCGCGCAGCGCCGAGAAGGACCTGCAGGCTTTCGTCGGCAAGATGAAGGCGGGCGCCGATTCGGCCATTACGCAGTACTTCTACAACACCGACGCCTACTTCGCCTTTGTGGACGACGCGCGCGCGATGGGTGTCGATGCGCCGATCTACCCGGGCATCATGCCGATCGCCAATTTTTCGAAGATTTCGCGCTTTTCCGAAGCCTGCGGCGCGGAAATCCCGCGCTGGATGCGGCGCAAGTTCGAAGGTTTCGGCGACGACTCGGCATCGGTCCGGGCCTACGGGCTGGACGTCATCACCACGCTGTGCGAACGCCTGCTGGCCGGCGGCGCACCGGGGCTGCATTTCTACACGCTGAACCAGGCCGGGCTCACCTCGACCATCTGGCAGCGGCTCGGTCTCTGAGACTCATCATCCCATCATGCGCATCTTTTCCGTTCTCGCCCTGATCATCGCGCTGCTCGGCGGCTACACCTGGGTCGTGCTCAGCTGGAGCTACTCCACCGGCGAGCGCGCCGGCTATGTGCAGAAGTTTTCCAACAAGGGCTGGTTCTGCAAGACCTGGGAAGGTGAACTGGCCATGGTGACCATGCCCGGCACGCTGACCGAAAAGTTCGAATTCAGCGTGCGCGACGCCGAAGTTGCGAAGCAGCTGAACGAAAGCATGGGCCAGCGCGTGTCGCTGCACTACGAACAGCACATCGGCGTGCCGACCAGCTGCTTTGGCGAAACCCAGTATTACGTCAGTTCGGTGCGCGTGGTTGAAGTGACCGAGGTGGAACGCCGACTGATGCAGCAGGCGCCTATCGTCACGCCTGCGCCTGCCCCGGCAGCCGCCCCGGCTGCGCCGGCGCAGTGACGCGTTCGCCGCGCGGGCTGGCCTTCTTGCTGGCCGGCCTGTCCGCCATCGGTCCGTTCGCGATCGACACCTATCTGCCGGCCTTCCCGGCGATTGCCGCCGATCTGGGCGCGACGCCGGTCCAGGTCCAGCAGACGCTCACCGTCTATCTCGGCTTCTTCGCGCTGATGACCCTGTGGCACGGCGCACTGGCCGATGCGCTGGGCCGGCGCCGCGTGGTGCTGTGGATGATGGCGATGTTCTTCGCCACCTCGGTCGGCTGTGCCATGGCGACCAGCATCGAACAGCTGTGGCTGGCGCGCGCGCTGGCCGGCATGTGCGCCGGCGCCGGCATGGTGATCGGCCGCGCCATCGTGCGCGACCTGTTCGATGGCGCGCAGGCGCAGCGGCTGATGAGCACCATCCAGCTGCTGTTCGCGCTGGCGCCGGCTGCGGCGCCCATCATCGGCGGCTGGGTGTTCGGCCTGTTCGGCTGGCGCGCCACCTTCTGGTTCCTCGCCGCCTACGCTGGGGTGCTGTGGGTCGCCTGTTTCATCTGGCTACCGGAAACACTCGACCCGGCGCACCGGCGCAGCCTGCATCCGGTCAAGCTCGGTCGCGACTACGCGCACATGTTCGCCCACCCGGCGCTGATCGCGCTGGTGCTTGCGGTATCGATGAATTTCGCCGGCTTCTTCCTGTACGTGTTGTCGGCGCCGGCCTTCCTGATGGACCACCTCGGCGTATCGCCGCAGGGCTTTGCATGGCTGTTCGGCCCGACCGTGGCCGGCATGATGACTGGCTCGTGGATCTCCCGTCGCCTCGCCGGACGCATGGCGCCCATGGTGCAGCTCAAGCTGGCCTATACCATCATGATCGCGGCCGCCTTCGCCAACGTCGCGCTCAATCTGTCGACCACGGCCAGTCTGCCCTGGGCGGTGCTGCCCATTGCGCTGTACAACATCGGTCAGGCGATCGCGATGCCCACCCTGTCGCTGCTGGCGCTCGACCTTTTCCCGAAGTCGCGCGGCATGGTGTCGAGCTGTCAGGGTTTTGCCCAGTCACTGACCAATGCACTGGCGGCGGGTCTGGTCGTGCCGCTGTTGTGGGGTGAGCCGCTGCATCTCGCGGTCGGCATGGCCGGCTTCATCTTCGTCGGCTGGCTGGCCTGGTTGCGCTACCGCTCGCTGCAGCCCTGACGGCCGCGGCTCCCGCAAAACCTTCACGGCTCGCAGCCTACTGCGTCGTCCCCTGCGCCAATGACATGCGCACCCGCTTGGGTCACCGGCAGGACGTGCGCACCACCTGTGATTTATTCCGCGTGCGCATCCTTTCGGTGCAGGGGCTGCCCTGCATAGAAAACCCCATCCTTATCAGCTGGATGTAGTCAAAAAGAACTCATAAATTATTGAAATAAGTGAATTTTCGTCGTGGACTGGTTCGTGCCTACGGCACTCGCCCCCGCATCCGGGGCGACAACCGGAGTCGTTCATCTTCAACCATCCATTCTGGAGACGTCCGCGATGAAGAGAAAGATATTGGCAACTGCGATGGCGCTGGTCGGCAATGTGGCCGCATTCAACGCCCTGGCGCAAACCGCGCCGAAGCAGTTCAGTCTGATCGAGGCAACGGTGCCGCAAATCCAGGAAGCCTTCCAGTCGAGGCTCCTGTCCGCAGAACAACTGATCAACATGTATCTGGCGCGCGTCGCTGCGTACGACGATGCAGGTCCGAAACTCAATTCCTACATCTATGTGAATCCGCAGGCCGCCGCCACCGCAAAGGCGATGGACGAAGCGCGCTTCGTGCCGGGCACGCCGATCGGACCACTGTACGGTGTGCCCATCCTGCTGAAGGACATCATCGACACCGATGACCAGCCCACCACCGGTGGGGCTGTCGCGCTGAAGGATTCGATTCCGCTGGACGACGCCTTCATCACCAAGAAGCTGCGCGACGCCGGCGCCATCATCATCGGCAAGGCAACACTGAGCGAATTCGCCAACTTCATGACCAGCGGCGGTGTGTCAGGCTTCAGTAATCTGGGTGGCTACGGCTACAACCCTTACGACACGCGTCCGTCGCCCACCAATCCGGATGGCCGACCGCTGCTCAATCCGAGCGGCTCCAGTTCCGGCTCCGGCATTGCGGCCGCCGCCAATCTGGTCGCGCTGACGATCGGTACCGAAACATCGGGCTCCATCCTGAGCCCGTCGAACGCCAACGGCATCGTCGGCATCAAGCCGACCGTCGGTCTTGTGAGCCGCGACGGCATCATCCCGATCACCGCCGACCAGGATACCGCCGGCCCGATGACCCGCACGGTGACCGATGCGGCCATCGTGCTCGGTGTGATTGCCGGCTACGACCCGACCGACCCGGCGACGCTGGAATGTCTGGAGCCGGGTAACTGCTTCAACGATTACACGCCTTTCCTGAAGGCGGACGGTCTGGCGGGTGCCCGCATTGCGGTGCCGCCGTTCCCGAACAACCGGGCCGACATCATGAACGCGGCGATGGCCAAGATGGAGGCACTGGGTGCCACGGTGGTCAGGATTCCGGCAGTGACCTTCCAGAGCACGCCGGGTGTGCTGAACTACGGCCAGAAGCGCGATGTGAACGCCTACTTCGACACACTGCCCGACAGCTATCCGATCCAGTCGCTGGCTGACCTCATCGCGTTCAATGCCGAGCCGCCGGCGCCACTGACGACGGCCGACACCATCAAGTACGGCCAGACGACGTTCATCGCGTCAAACAACCTCGACATCAGCCCGGGGAGCGCCGACACGCTGACCTATCAGACCAATTTCGCCAATGGCATCAGCCGTTCGCGCACCGCGATCAACAACGCGCTGAACGGTCCGGACGGCGAAGAGGGCACGGCCGATGATTTCGATGCAATTTTTTATTCGGGCAGCGGCAGTGCCGGCACCTGGGCGCGTGCCGGCTACCCCAGCATCGTTATTCCGTACGGTTCGGTCATTTCGAACGACGTGCCGATCCCGGCCGGGGTGTCGTTTGCCGGCCGCCGCTTCGGCGAGCCGCGACTCATTGAGCTGGCCTACGCACTCGAACAGGCCACCAAGGGTCGCTTTGTCCCGCCGAGCGCGCCGCCGCTGCCGACGGACGTGGTGCTGCGCGGCGACATCAACGGCGACGGCAAAGTGAACGGGACCGATGTGTCGCTCGTCGCACGCCGGCTGAACCAGACGGCGACCGGCCCGTACGACAAGGCCGACATCAATGGCGACGGCAAGATCACGGCACTGGACACGCGCCTGATCACCACCTTGTGCAGCAAGCCGCGCTGCGCACCTTGATCACACCTCCACACAGGACCTGCACATCATGAAATTCGTCAATGCATTGCTTGCTTCGGCACTGCTGGCCACCGGAGCCGCACAGGCCCAGGTGGTCACCGCCGTGCCGTCTTCGTCGGAAGTCGCTGTCGGCGACTTCTTCACCGTCGATCTGATCGTGTCCGGTCTGGCGGATGCCACGGTCGGCAGCTTCGACTTCGACTTCATCTACGACCCGTTCGTGATGACGTCGTACGGCGTCGTATTCGGTGAAGGGCTGGATGTGTTCAGCCTGGGTTCGCTGTTTTCGGTGTCGTCCCAGCCGGGCCTGATCAACATCTTCCAGACCTCGTTCGACACGGTCGAAGACCTGATCGCGCTGCAGCCGGACACGTTCACGCTGGCAACGCTGTCGTTCAAGGCGATCAGCCTGGGCAGCAGTTCGCTGGAAGTGTTCGTGAATGCGATCGGCGATGCCGAAGGCGTGACGCTGCCGGTCGAACTGGGCGCCGGCATGGTGACCGCGGTGCCGGAGCCGCAGACCTACGCGATGCTGCTGGCGGGTCTGGGCCTGATCGCACTGTCCGCCCGCCGCCGTCACGGCTGAACTTTCGCGTCGGAAATGTGAAAAGCCCTCCGTGCCGCAAGGCCGGGGGGCTTTTTCTTTTGCGGTGCCGAGCGGGCCTGTGGGGCGGCGGCAGGTCTTGTGGGAGCAGCGCGGGTTCTGTGGGAGCGGCGGCCTCGCCGCGATACGCACGCTGATCAACGATCATCGCAGCATCGATCGCGGCGAGGGCGGAGCGGGGGTTTCAGCGAGCACTGCTCGCCGCCCGCAGAGCCGGCCGGCCATGCAGGGCCGGCAGTGGATCGCCGCTCCCACAGGTGCCGCTCCCGCAGCCCGCAGCGCCGGTCAGAACTCCAGCGTGTCGGCGAACTTCAGCGCCGACATCTGCGCCCGATTGACCTGGTTGGCGTCCAGCCCGAGCGAGTGCGTCAGTTCGCGCAGCGCAACAGCCGATACATCCTCGCAGGCGCGGGCCAGTTTCAGGAAAGGGGTGTAGGCACCGTCGTTGCCGAGCAGCGCGTCGGTGATCGGGTCGGGCAGCGTCATTTCTTCCAGCACCTTGTCCATTGGCGCGCCGAGCAGCTTGTCGAGCAGCGAGAAGGCGCCGGTGATGAACAGGTTGTCGTGCTCCTCGCGCGGGAAAAACTCTGCGCCGAGCACTTCCATCAGTCGGCCGCGCGCAATCGCCGCCTGCATCAGCGCCGGTGCCGACGGGTCCTTGCCGGCGGTGACCAGCAGCAGCGACAGCCACTTGTTCAGCTTTTCATAGCCGAGGATGACCACCGCGTGGCGGAAGGACTGCACCTGGCACATCAGGCCGAAACCGGCCGAATTGATGTAGCGCAGCAGCTTGAACGACAGCGCCACATCCTGCTTCAGCGCGTCCTCGATCTGTTTGGGGTCGGCGTTGCGACGCACCAGATTGAGCACGCGCACGATCTGTGCGTGCGCCGGCGCCAGCTTTTTCGCCGTGGTCTGGTTGGCCTTGAAGAACCAGCCGGTCGCGCCGCCATAGCCGGCCTTGACTGCGGCGTCGAACCCCGCCGGATCGGCGATACCGGTAGCGAGCAGGATGCCGGGCACGCGGATGGTCACAGGCTGCACCCGCGCGTCGGCCATGACGAAGCGGAAGCCGAGGCCGGTCGGCAGTTCGGTGCCCACCTTGTAGTCGCCCAGCACCAGCGGCACGCCGGCCTGCGCAAGCTGCAGCACCGCCTCCGCGCAGGCCGGATCGGCGAGCTGTACCGCGCCGACTTCCATCATGGCGCCTTCCGGCGCGATCCAGTCGGCCAGGCTGGCATCGGGTGCGCAGCCGGCGAGACTGACGAATACCGGGCGCGCCGGTGGCCAGTCTTCGCCGATCGCGTCCAGCGCCGCCACGGCGTCGCCGCAGGTGGGCGCATGCACGCGCAGCCGGGTGGCCGTGATCGCGCGCTGCTTGTTGATGACCGGTTCGCGGGTGAAGAAGACGTCCTGGCTCATTGCGGTGAATAGGTAAATGAGTCTGCGTGAAAGTGCTCTATCGGCAGATTGCAGCGTCGGGTGAAGTCCGCCTTCGCGGCATCTATCATCGCCGGCCCGCCGCAGGCATACACCTGATGCGCAGACAGATCGGGCATATCGTCGACGACCGCCTGATGCACGAAACCGGTGCGCCCGCTCCAGTCGTCACCGGCCGCCGGCTCCGACAGCACCGGTATGTAGCGGAAACCGGGCAGCTGGCCGACCCAGCTCGCCGCCAGATCGTGCATGTACAGGTCCTGCTTCGTGCGCGCGCCCCAGTACAGCGTGATCGGCTTGTCGTAGCCGGTTTCGATGGCATGTTCGATGAGGGCCTTGATCGGCGCAAAACCGGTGCCGCCGGCCACCATGATCACCGGCCGGTCGACGTCCTCGCGCAGGAAGAAGCTGCCCAGCGGCCCCTCGAAACGCAGGATGTCGCGCTCCTTCATCGCGCCGAACACATGGCCGGTGAAGTGGCCGCCCGGCACCTCGCGGATGTGCAGCGTCAGGAATTCGTCGTCGTGCGGCGCATTGGCGATCGAAAAGCTGCGCCGCTTGCCGTCGCGCAGCAGGAAGTCGATGTACTGGCCGGCGAGGTACTGCAGCCTTTCGTTGGCCGGCAGCTTCAGGCTGACCGCCATCACGTCCGGTGCCAGCCGTTCCAGCTTCTGCACCCGGGTCGGCATGATGCGCACCGCGATGTCCTTCATGCCGCCGACTTCTCGGCATTCCAGTTCGAGGTCGGAGCGCGCGGTGGCGCAGCAGAACAGCGCATAGCCCTGCGCCTTTTCAGCGTCGGTCAGCTTGGCCGCCTGATGCGTGCCGTAATCGACCGTGCCGGACAGGATTTTCCCCTTGCAGGAACCGCAGGCGCCGTTGCGGCAGCCATAGGGCAGATTGAAGCCGGCGGCCAGCGCAGCGTCGAGCAGGCGGGTTTCGGCGTCGGTGGTGAAGGTGTGCTGGCTCGGTTTGAGGGTGACCTGATAGGACATGGCAGCGTGAGACAATCCGTGAATGAACAAGGTAAAGCGATCGCAGCGCACGGCCCCGGCGGGGTGGTGCGGCAAACGGTCAAGGGTGCTGATTGTAGGCTGTGGCGACGTTGCTCGTCGCGCGCTGCCCTGGCTGGCACCACGGGTGAGGGTATGGGCCATGGTGCGCAACGTCGAATCGGCTGTCGAATTGCGCCGCCTGGGCGTGCGTTGCGTGCGCGCAGACCTCGATGATCCGGCCAGCCTGCGCCGGGTGGCGGCACTGGCCACCTGGGTGTGGCACTTCGCGCCGCCGCCGGCCACGGGTGACGGCCGCGATCCGCGCACCCGCCGCCTGGTGGCCGCGCTGGCGCGCGCCGGGCGGACCGACCGGCTGTGCTACATCAGCACCAGCGGCGTCTATGGCGACTGCGCCGGCGAGCGCGTGCCGGAAACGCGGCCGTTGAACGCCGGCAGCGCGCGTGCCGCGCGGCGGGTGGACGCCGAATCGGCGGTGCGCCGTCTGGCGCGGCGCGGTGTCGCGGTGAGCATCCTGCGGGCGCCCGGCATCTACAGCCCCGACCGCCTGCCGCTGGACCGCCTGAAGCGGGCCGACCCGGTGCTGCACCCCGATGAGGATGTGTACACCAATCACATCGACGCCGCGGATCTGGGCCGACTCGCGTGGGGCGCGCTGATGCGCGCGCGCGGCGGCCGCACCTACAACGCGAGCGACGACACCCGGCTCGCCATGGGCGACTATTTCGACCGCGTGGCCGACGCCTTTGCGCTGCCGCGGCCACCGCGCGTCACGCGCGAGGAAGCGCGTGCGCGGCTGAGCCCGATGATGCTGTCCTTCATGAATGAATCGCGCGTGCTCGACAACAGCCGCATGAAGCGCGAGTTGCGGGTGACACTGCACCGCCCCGACGTCGACGCCGTGCTCGCACACGCCCTGCAGACTTTCCAACGCTGAGCAACGCAATGACCAGTACCTATCTGTGGGCCAAGGCCCTGCACATCGTTTTCGTCACCAGCTGGTTCGCCGGCCTGTTCTACCTGCCGCGCCTGTTCGTCAATCTGGCCATGCTCGGTGCGGATGAAACTGCGGTGCGCGACCGCCTGCTGCTGATGTCGCGCAAGCTGCTGCGCTTCATGGGTCCGCTGGCCGGGCTGGCGGTCGGTTTCGGCCTGTGGCTGTGGCTGGGCGAAGGCATCGGTGGCGGCTGGATGCATGCCAAGCTGCTGCTGGTCATCTTCCTGATCGGCTATCACCATTACTGCGCGCGCCTGTTGCGCGCCTTCGAAGCCAACCGCAACACGCACAGCCACGTCTGGTACCGCTGGTTCAACGAGGCGCCGGTGCTGGTGCTGTTTGCCGTCGTGCTGCTGGTCGTGCTGAAACCCTTCTGATCCCATGACGAATTTCCCTCCGAAGAGAATCCCGCGAAAGACATCTGCGCCGCGCCCGGCTGCACCTGCCGAGCGCTCCACCGCTGCACCTGCCGTTCGCTCCATTCGCCGCGTGCCGCGCCCGGAAGGCGACATGCCGGCCGAACTGCAGGGCGACCAGCACTACTTCTCGCCCTGTCCGCGCGGCCTCGAAGCCGTGCTGGCAGACGAACTGGTCGCGCTCGGTGCCGACGCCGTGAAGGCGGTGCCCGGCGGCGTCGCCTTCTCGGGGCCGTGGGCGCTGGTGTATCGCGTCAATCTGGAAAGCCGCATCGCCACCCGCGTGCTGTGGCGCGTCGGCCACGGGCCGTACCGCAAGGAAGACGATATCTTCAAGCTGGCGCTGGGCCTGGCCTGGGAGCACTGGTTCTCGCCGCGCTGCACGCTGCGCGTCTACACCACGGCCGTGCGCTCGCCGCTGAAATCGGTCGATTTCGTCACCTTGCGCGTGAAGGATGCGATCTGCGACCGCATGCGCGAACAGACGCGCTCGCGGCCGAGCATCGACACCGTGGCGCCGGACGTGCGCGTGCATGTGTTCCTGACCGACCGCGATGCCACGATCTATCTCGATACCTCGGGCGAGCCGCTGTACAAGCGCGGCTTCAAGGTGGCGCACGTCGAGGCACCGCTGAAGGAAAACCTCGCCGCCGGCATCATCCTGCTGTCCGGCTGGGACAAGGTGGAACCCTTTTTCGATCCGATGTGCGGCAGCGGCACCTTCCTGATCGAGGCGGCGCAGATGGCGCTCGACATCGCGCCCGGCCTCGGCCGCGGCTTCGGCTTCGAAAAGCTCACCACCTATCGTGCCGCAGAGTGGCACGCCGTGCGTGACGCGGCCGCGGCGCGCGCCCAGCCACCACGCGAACTGCCGATCTTCGGCTCCGACATCGCCGGCCGCGAAGTCGCGCGCTGCAAGGAGAACCTGCAGGCGGCGAAACTGCCCTGGGTGGTGCGGGTCGAAGGGGCGGACCTGATGGATCGCGAGCCGCCGGCCGACCACGGCGTGCTGGTGACCAATCCGCCGTATGGCGAGCGCATCGGCGAAAAGCAGGCGCTGGCCACCTTCTATCCGAAACTGGGCGACCTGCTGAAGCAGCGTTACAGCGGCTGGCGCTGCCTGTTCATCACCGCCGACACCGACTTTCCGAAGCTGATCAAGCTGAAGGCGAGCCGCCGCACGCCGCTGTACAACGGTGCGCTGGAATGCCGGCTGTACGAATACCGCATGGTCGAAGGCAGCCTGCGCGCGCCGCGTGTCGACGCAGCATCGGAACCGTGAAGGCGGCAGCGATGAGGCTGAACAGGATGTGCTGCCTGCTGGCGGCCATCATCACGCTGCCGGCCGTTGCCGAAGAAACGCCGGCCGCAGACTGGCACCTCGCCGGTAGGCTCGGCCTGCTGCAGTTCATCGTCGTGCCCGAGGCCTCGGCACGCGACCGCGCCTGGTACGACCGCGTCATCGACACGGTGTGCGACGATGACACCGCATCCTGCTTCCTGCGCTTCTTTACCAACGCGAGCGGCGTCGCGATGAGTTTCCCGTTGCCCGATGCGGTGCTGGCGGAACCGACGGTCATGTTCCAGCGCTCGGCCAAGCACCGGACCGAACAGTTCCAGTGGAGCTGCCGGCTCGGGTTGGCGGAAAGCGCCTGCTTCTAGAACGTATCGCCGACGCTCATCGATCGCTGCGCGGCAGCACCCAGCCGGCGCGCGGAAAGTGGCAGGTGTAACCGTTCGGAATGCGTTCCAGGTAGTCTTGATGTTCCGGCTCGGCTTCCCAGAAGTCGCCCACCGGTTCCACTTCGGTCACCACCGTCCCCGGCCACAGGCCTGACGCATTCACGTCGGCGATGGTGCGCAGCGCCTCGTCGCGCTGCGTATCCGACACCCAGTAGATGGCCGACCGGTAGGCGAGGCCGCGGTCGTTGCCCTGACGGTTCTTCGTCGTCGGGTCGTGGATCTGGAAGAAGAATTCGAGCAGCTGCCGGTAGCTGATCTGCGCCGGATCGAACACGATCTCGATGCCTTCGGCGTGCGTGCCGTGACTGCGGTAGGTCGCATTCGGCACATCGCCACCGGTGTAGCCGACGCGCGTCTTCAGCACGCCGGGCAGCTTGCGTATCAGGTCCTGCATGCCCCAGAAGCAGCCGCCGGCCAGCACCGCGCGTTCGCTGCTCATCGCGCGCCCTCCACCTGGTCGATCCAGTCGCCGTAGCCTTCCGCCGCCATGTCCTTCAAGTGGACGAAGCGCAGCGACGCCGAATTGATGCAGTAGCGCAGGCCGCCGCGCTCGCGCGGGCCGTCGTTGAACACGTGGCCGAGGTGGCTGTCGCCGTTCGCCGAGCGCACTTCGGTGCGCACCATGCCGAGCGAGGCGTCGCGCAGTTCGGTCACGTGCGCCGGCTCGATCGGTTTGGTGAAGCTGGGCCAGCCGCAGCCGGACTCGAACTTGTCGGTCGATGCGAACAGCGGCTCACCCGACACGATGTCGACATAGATGCCGGGCGCGTGATTTTTCAGGTACTCGCCGGTACCGGGGTATTCGGTGCCGTTCTGCTGCGTGACGCGGTACTGCTCGGGCGTCAGGCGGGCGAGGGCTTCGGGGGTCTTGGCGTAGGTTTTCACGGGATTCTCCGGCCGGGATGGGGTGCAGCCTCTGCAGGTGCTGCCGAACAGAGGGATTTAAAGCCCGCGAGTTCCGTCTGTCGAGTACACGGCAGGCAGTTCGCCGACCGCCGTCACTCGTGTGCCTGCTCCGGATAGATGATGATCGACAGGAAGCGGATCGGCACTTCGGTCAGCTTTTCCGGGCCGTGCGGCACGTTGCCGTCGAAGGTGAGCGCGTCGCCCGGCTCCAGCGAGTGGATGGTCTTGCCGTGGCGGTAGTCGATGCGGCCTTCCAGCATGTAGATGAATTCGGTGCCCGGATGCTCGAACACCGGGAAGGTGGCCGAGGTCTGTTCGATGGTGATCAGGAAGGGCTCGAACAGCTTGGTCGGGCCCTGGTGGTAGGACAGCAAGTGATAGGTGTGGCCGCTCTTCGTGCCGCGCCGCGCCACTTCCATGCTTTCGCCGGCTTTCACGAGCTGCGCGCCGCCGCCCTCGGTTTCGTAGTCCTTGAACAGCGCCGACAGCGACACGCCGAGCGCGCGTGCAATGCGCGACAGCGCGTCCAGGCTGGTGGCGGTCTGGCCGTTCTCGATGCGCGACAACATGCCGCGGCTGATGTCGGCGCGGTCCGAAATGTCGGCGATCGTCAGTCCGTGCGCCCGACGCAACTCGCGGATCGTGGTGCCGAGGTAGCGCTCGAGTTCGCCTTCCATCGCACTGTCTTGCGTGCTCATTGTTGTGGCCTCCCTGTTCTGGCTGTGCGCGATTTTACGTGCCGGGTTTCATCGTGCGAATTTTTGTTGACTCCTGCTTCAAAAGGTTCATGATTTGAACTAAAGTTGCTTCACACGAACATTGTCGTGAAGCGAGTCGCCCACCGGCGGTCGCCCCGCAGCCTGGAACTGCGGAAACCCAACTTCGGAAAATTTCATGCCCTGGCGCCTATTGCGGTTCGGTCTGTCCAAGTCACATCCGGAACCGCGGATGTTCACGACCCACGACACGCTGAAACCTTCTTACGACGTGGTGATCATCGGCGGCGGCGGCCACGGGCTGGCCAGCGCCTACTACCTGGCGCGCGACCACGGCATCACCAATGTCGCGGTGCTCGAAAAAGGTTACATCGGCGGCGGCAACACCGGCCGCAACACCACCATCATCCGTTCGAACTACCTGACGCCCGAAGGCGTCAAGTTCTACGACAAGTCCGTGCAGCTGTGGCAGGACCTGTCGACCGAGTTCGACCTCAACCTGTTCTTCTCCACCCGCGGCCACTTCACGCTGGCACATACGGACTCGGCGATGCGCACGATGCGCTGGCGCGCCGAGGTGAACAAGCACTACGGCATCGCGTCCGAAGTGGTCGGGCCGGAAGACGTGAAGCGCGCCACGCCGCAGATGGACCTGTCCTGTGGCGGCCATGCGCCGATCCAGGGCGCGCTGTACCACGCGCCCGGCGCGGTGGCCCGCCACGACGCGGTGGCCTGGGGCTACGGTCGCGGCGCCGACATGCGCGGCGCTGAAATCCACCAGCAGACAGCAGTCACCGGCATCGAGGTCAAGGGCGGCAAGGTGGTCGGCGTACACACCACGCGCGGCTTCATCGCGACGAACAAGGTGATCTGTGCGGTGGCCGGCTTCACGCCGCGCATCACCGACATGGTCGGCATCAAGACGCCCATCTACATCCACCCGCTGCAGGCCATGGTGAGCGAGCCGATGAAGCCCTGGCTCGATTCCATCCTGGTGTCGGGCAGCCTGCACATCTACGTCAGCCAGAGTTCGCGCGGCGAACTGGTGATGGGCGCCTCGCTCGATCCGTACGAAGTGCAATCGACCCGCTCGACGCTCGACTTCCCGGAAGGCCTGTCGGCGCACCTGCTCGACATGTTCCCCTTCCTGTCGCACGTGAAGGTGGTGCGCCAGTGGGCCGGCATGGCCGACATGACGCCCGACTTCGCACCCATCATGGGCATGACGCCGGTCGAGGGCTTCTATCTCGATTCCGGCTGGGGTACCTGGGGCTTCAAGGCGACACCGGTGTGCGGCAAGACGATGGCCTGGACGGTGGCGAACGACAAGCCGCACGAACTGATCACCGGCTTTTCGCTGGACCGCTTCCGCAACTACGCGCTGACCGGCGAGAAGGGAGCGGCAAGTGTGGGTCACTGAGTGGATCAATGACGTTCTGTCCGTACCCCTTCGCCGGACTGCAGGAGCGATGAAATGAAACTGATGACCTGTCCGGTCAATGGCACGCGGCCGGTATCGGAATTCGTCTACTGGGGCGAAATCCGTCCGATGCCCGATCCCGACGCCTGCAGCGACGACGAGTGGGCCGCCTACGTGTTCAACCGCAACGGCGCACCCGGCGTGAAGAAGGAGTGGTGGTGCCACACGCCGTCGAACACCTGGTTCATCGCCGAGCGCGATACCGAGAAGGATTTTGTGCTGCGTACCTATCTATATGGAGATGACCGGTGAAGCGCCTGCCCGCCATGCCCGACGAGTGGATTGACCGCAGTACGGTCGTCCGCTTCCGTTTCGAGGGATCCGCTTTCGAAGGTCTTGCCGGCGACAGCATTTCCAGCGCGCTGTGGGCCGCCGGCCAGCGCGCACTCGGCCGCAGCTTCAAGTACCACCGGGTGCGCGGCATCCTGTCGGCCGCCAACCATGACGTGAACGTCATGCTGCAGGACGGCCCGCGCCTGAACACCCGCGGCGATGTCGTCGCGCTGCGCGACGGCATGGATCTGACCGCCGTCAATACCTTCGGCGGCGTCGCCAACGACCGCGCCCGCGTGCTCGGCCTGTTCGCGCGCTTCCTGCCGGTCGGCTTCTACTACAAGGCCTTCCATTCCAAGCGGCTGTTCCCCGCGTGGGAACGCATGTTCCGCCGCATCACCGGCCTGGGCGTGCTCGATTTCGACACGCCGCACGTGCGCACGCCCAAGCGCTATGACTTCTGCGACGTGCTGGTGATCGGCGCCGGTCCGTCCGGCCTGTCCGCCGCACTGGCAGCGGCCGACGCCGGCGCGAAGGTGGTCATCGTCGACGAGAACGCACACGCCGGCGGCAGCGGGCTGTTCCAGCTCGGTGGCGACATTGCGCGCCGCGAGCACACACGGGAACTGCTGCAGCGCGTGCAGGCGCACAGCCGCATCCGTCTGCTCGAAGGCACCTGTGCCGGCGCCTGGTACGCCGACAACTGGGTGCCGCTGATCGACGCCGAACGCATGACGAAGATGCGCGCCGCGGCAGTCGTGGTCGCCAGCGGTGCGTTCGAACAACCGGCCGTGTTCCGCAACAACGACCTGCCGGGCGTCATGAACGGTTCGGCCATGCAGCGCCTGATCTATCGCTATGCCGTGCTGCCGGCACAACGCAGCGTGGTGCTGGCGGCGAACGCCGACGGCTATCGCGTCGCGCTCGACGTGCTGGCGGCCGGCGGTGAAATCGCCGCCGTACTCGACCTGCGCGCCGATGTGCCTGCGTCGCCGCAGCTCGATGCACTGCGCAGTCGCGGGGTCGAACTGCTCACCGGCCACGCCGTGTACGAGGCACATGCCGACGGCCGCGGCACGCTGGCCGGCGTCACGGTATGCCGCGTCGATGCGGCGGGCAAGGTGGTCGCCGGTTCGCAGCGGCGCATCGATTGCGACGGGCTGGCGATGAGCACCGGCTGGTCGCCGGCCGCCAACCTGCTTTACCAGGCCGGAACGAAGATGCGGTTCGACGACGGCCTGCAGCAATTCGTGCCGGATGTGCTGCCGCAGGGCGTGTTCGCCTGTGGCCGGGTGAATGGTGCCTACCGCATCGAGTCACGCATTGCCGACGGCCGGCGTGCCGGTGCCGCCGCCGCGGCGCACACCGGTTTTCCGAGCGCGATCGACGCGGTGATCCAGCCGGAAACCGAATCGCCGTCGCACGCCTGGCCCATCGTTGCCCACTCGGATGGCAAGAACTTCGTCGATTTCGACGAAGACCTGCAGGTGAAGGACTTTGAGAACGCGGTGCAGGAGGGCTACGACAACATCGAGTTGATGAAGCGCTACTCGACCGTCGGCATGGGCCCGAGTCAGGGCAAGCATTCGAACATGACGGCGCTGCGCATCCTGGCGCGCCTGACCGGCAAGTCGCCGCAGCAGGTCGGCACAACCACCGCCCGGCCGTTCTTCCACCCGGTGCCGCTGTCGCATCTGGCTGGCCGCGGCTTCAGCCCGCAGCGCCAGTCACCGCTGCACGGCCGCCACGCCAGGCTCGGTGCGGTGTTCATGCCGGCAGGTGCCTGGGAGCGGCCGGCGTACTACGCGGTTGAAGGACGCACGGCCACCGACTGCGTGCGCGCCGAAGTGGCGCGGGTGCGTTCGGCGGTCGGTCTGATCGACGTCGGCACGCTGGGCAAGCTGGAAGTGCGCGGTCCGCAGGCGGCCGAGTTCCTGAACCGCGTCTATGCCGGCCGCTATGACAACATGAAGGTCGGCAGCACGCGCTATGCGGTGATGTGCGACGACTCCGGCGTGCTGGCCGACGAGGGTGTCGTGGCGCGCGTGGCGGACGACGTCTTCTACTTCACGACGACCTCGTCCGGTTCCGCGACGGTGTATCGCGAACTGTCGCGCCTGAACACCGAATGGCGGCTCGACTGCGGGCTGGTGAATCTGACCGGCGCGTATTCGGCGATGAATCTCGCCGGACCGGCGTCGCGCGCCGTGCTGGCGACGCTGACCGACATGGATCTGTCATCGGCCGCCTTCCCCTACCTCGCGGTGCGATCCGGCCTGGTGGCCGGCGTGCCGGTGCGCATGATGCGGGTCGGCTTCGTCGGCGAGTGGGGCTACGAAATCCATGCGCCGGCCGAGTACGGTCCGGTGCTGTGGGATCTGCTGATGAAGGCGGGCGAGGCGTCCGGCATCGGTGCCTTCGGCGTCGAGGCGCAGCGGCTGCTGCGGCTGGAAAAGGGTCACCTCATCGTCAGCCAGGACACCGACGGCCTGACCCATCCGTTCGAGGTGGGCATGGACTGGGCGGTCAAGCTCGACAAGCCCTTCTTCACCGGCCAGCGCTCACTGAAGATCATCAGGAAGCTGCCGCTGAAACGCCGGCTGGTCGGCTTCATGCTGCCGGCCAACCACCTCGGTCAGGTGCCGCAGGAATGCCATCTGATCATCGGTGACGGCGACATCATCGGCCGCGTGACCAGTATTTCGTGGAGCCCGAACGTCGGTCGCCACATCGGGCTCGCCTTCGTGCCGCCCGAAATGACCGCACCCGGCACGGCGCTGTCCATTCGCGTCACCGATGGAACGATGGTGCCGGCCGAAGTCTGTACGACACCGTTCTTCGACCCGACAGATGCCCGCCAGAAGGAGGCGACATGAACGCAGTACTGCGCATCAGCCCGTTGTTCGACGTGCAGGCGCCACTCGCCCGTGACTGGACCACCCGCGAACGGATGCAGGTTGTCGCGCGCTTCGGCGCCGACGAAGCCGCCAGGCGGGCCAGCGCCGGCATCGGCGACCGGAGCTTCCTGCAGCGGGCCGGCGTCAAGGGGGCGGGCGCAACCGCCTGGCTCAATGCGCAAGGCATCGACACGCCGGCGCAGCCGAACAGTTTCCTGCAACTCGCCGACGGCACGCTGGTGGCGCGCCTCGGGCTGACCGAATACCTGATCGAAGATGCGCCGGGCGGCACGCGTACCGCCGCACTGATGGCGCAGCCGCCGGGCGAGCGCGTGTATCCGGTGCCGCGCTTCGACGCCGCACTGGTACTCACCGGCACGCAGATCCCCGAATTGCTGCGCCAGACCTGCGCCTTCGATTTTTCCACGCTGACGGCACCGGCGCTGGTGATGACGTCCATGGTCGGCGTGGGGGTGACCGCGCTGACGCTCGACAGCGCCGATGGCCCGCTCGTCCGTCTGTGGTGCGACGGCACGTGGGGAGGCTATCTGTGGCTCACGCTGGTCGAGGTGGCAGGCGATCTGGGCGGTGGCGCGGTAGGCGTCGAGGCTTAACGGGACTGAACAACAGCGGGCGACAGGGAGAAATGACATGACACCGAGCGAAGCAAAGCAGTTTCTGAAAGACAACAAGGTCAGGTATCTGCTGGCACAGTTCGTCGACATCCACGGTTCGGCCAAGACCAAATCGGTCCCGGTCGAACATTACGACACCGTGGTGACCGATGGCGCCGGCTTCGCCGGGTTCGCCATCTGGGGCATGGGCATGACGCCCAATGTCGATGCCGACTACATGGCGGTCGGCGATGCGTCGACGCTGTCGCTGGTGCCGTGGCAGCCGGGCTATGCGCGCATCGCCTGCGACGGCCATACGCACGGCACGCCGCACGAATTCGACGCCCGCGTGGTGCTGAAGAAGCAGCTCGAACAGTTCAAGTCGCGCGGCTGGACGTTCTACACCGGCATGGAGCCGGAGTTCTCGCTGCTGCGCAAGGTCGAGGGCAAGATCCTGCCGGCCGACGCCGGCGACACGCTGGCCAAGCCCTGTTACGACTACAAGGGTCTGTCGCGTGCCCGCGTCTTTCTCGAACGGCTGTCCGAATCGCTGCGCGCGGTCGGCATCGACGTCTACCAGATCGACCACGAAGACGCGAACGGCCAGTTCGAAATCAACTACACCTTCACCGACGCGCTGACCTCGTGCGACCACTACACCTTCTTCAAGATGGGTGCCGCCGAAATCGCCGCCGACCTGGGCCTGATCTGTTCCTTCATGCCCAAGCCGTTCTCGAACCGTCCGGGCAACGGCCTGCACATGCACATGTCGATCGGCGAAACGGCGCCCGGCGGCAAGAAGAACCTGTTCGAGGACAAGTCCGACAAGCACGGTCTGGCGCTGTCGAAGCTGGCCTACCACTGGGCGGCCGGCCTGCTCAAGCACGCACCGGCGCTGGCCGCGCTGTGCTGCCCGACGGTCAATTCGTACAAGCGCCTGGTGGTCGGCCGCTCGCTGACCGGCGCCACCTGGGCACCGGCCTACATCTGCTACGGCGGCAACAACCGCAGCGGCATGATCCGCAGCCCCGGCGGCCGACTTGAACTGCGTCTGCCCGACGCCTCCTGCAACGCCTATCTGGCCACCGCCGCCGTGATCGCCGCCGGCATGGACGGCGTGATCAACGCGCTCGATCCGGGCGCGCCGAACAACGACAACCTGTACGACTACAGCCAGGCCCAGCTCGATGCGGCCGGCATCGGCGTACTGCCGCAGAACCTGCATGAAGCGCTGCTGGCGCTCGAAAAGGACGACGTGATCCGGGCCGCACTGGGCCCTGTCGTCGACGAGTTCCTGCGTCTCAAGCACATGGAGTGGGTCGAGTACATGCGCCACGTTTCCGATTGGGAAGTGCAGAGCTACCTCGAATTTTTCTGATCATCCCCGGAGAACCGATATGTGTGGAATCGTGGGTTTGCTGGTGAAGACACCGGCACTGAAGGAAAGACTGGGCGAGTTGATGGTGCCCATGCTGATCGGCATGACCGAACGCGGGCCGGATTCGGCCGGTCTGGCGGTGTTCGCCGATCCGCTGGCCGAGGGCTCGCGCAAGCTGAGCCTGTATTCGGGACTGACCGATGAAGGCGCGGATTTCAACTGGCATGGTCTGACGCACGCGCTGAAGGATCACCTCGACGTCGAGGCGATCATCGACGTGAAGAACAATCACGCCGTGCTGTCGTTCGCGGTGGCGCCGGACATGATCAAGCGCTGGTTGCGCGAACACCATCCGAAGCTGCACATCCTGAGCACCGGTCGCACCATCGACCTGTACAAGGACGTCGGCACGCCGGCCGAAGTGGCCGAGCGCTACGACTTCAAGTCGATGAAGGGCTCGCACCTGGTCGGCCACACCCGGATGGCGACCGAATCGGCGGTGACGCCGGACCGCGCCCACCCGTTCACGGCCGGCGAAGATTTCTGCCTGGTGCACAACGGTTCGCTGTCGAACCCGAATGACATTCGCCGCAAGCTGCAACCGCACGGCATCCATTTCGACACCGACAACGACACCGAGGCGGCCTGCCGCTTTCTCGAATGGCGGCTGCGCGAAGGCGACGAGCTGGAGGCGGCGCTGCAGCGCGGCTTCGACGAGATGGACGGTTTCTACACCTTCCTGATGGGCACACCGGACAAGCTTGCGCTGATCCGCGACCCGTTCGCCTGCAAGCCCGCGGTGGTCGCCGAAACCGACGACTACGTGGCGATCGCGTCGGAATTCCGTTCGCTCGCCCACCTGCCCGGCGTCAAGCACGCCCACGTGTTCGAACCCGCGCCCGAGGAGATGTACGTATGGAACGCCTGAGCTTCGATCTTGCGGCCTCGTCGCTGAGCGACATGAACCGCTTCCTGCACCGCGACCTGGCCGACGGTGACCGTCGCCACGTGTCGGTGCTGAACCCGGATGGCGCGCACAACATCGCGGTCGGCCTGAATCACCCGGTCACGGTCGAGGTGCACGGCCATGCCGGCTACTACGCGGCCGGCATGAACAAGCACGCCACCGTGGTGATCCACGGCAGCGCCGGCACCGGTGTCGCCGAGAACATGATGAGCGGCACCGTGCATGTGAAGGGCTTCGCGTCGAATGGCGCCGGCGCCACCGCACACGGCGGCCTGCTGGTGATCGACGGCGACGCGGGCCTGCGCTGCGGCATTTCGCTCAAGGGCGGCGACATCGTCGTCGGCGGCAGCGTCGGCAGCTTTTCCGGCTTCATGGCGCAGGCCGGCCGCATGGTCATCTGCGGCAATGCCGGCGACGCGCTCGGCGATTCGCTGTACGAAGCCGTCATCTACATCCGCGGCACGGCGAAATCGCTGGGCGCCGATGCGCAGTTCGAGGACATGACCGACGCCGACTACTCGGCGCTGGCCGAACTGCTGTCGAAAGCCGGTCTCGATCACGATCCGAAGTCCTTCAAGCGCATCGCCTCGGCGCGTTCCCTGTACCACTGGAACGCCGACGCCGACCAGGAATATTGAGCCGGACGTACCGGAAACCCGAAGGACTCAGCACCAAAGGAATCAGCATGGACACCAAGCCCGTTACGTTCAAACGCCCGTCGCTCGAACAGTCGGCCAGTTTCGACCGCAGCGTCATCGACTACATCCAGAATGCGGCCGCACACGGCCTGTACGAAATCCGCGGTCTGGGCGCCAAGCGCAAGCTGCCGCACTTCGACGATCTGGTCTTTCTGGCCGGTTCGCTGTCGCGCTACCCGCTCGAAGGCTATCGCGAAAAGTGCGTCACCAAGACGGTGCTCGGCACGCGCTTCGCGAAGAAGCCGATCGAACTCGACATCCCGATCACCATCGCCGGCATGAGCTTCGGCGCGCTGTCGGCCAACGTGAAGGAGTCGCTCGGCCGCGCCGCGACCGAAATGGGTACCTCGACCACCACCGGTGACGGCGGCATGACGCAGGAAGAGCGCGGCTCGTCCAAGACGCTGGTGTATCAGTGCCTGCCGTCGCGCTACGGCTTCAATCCGGACGACGTGCGCCGCGCCGACGCGATCGAAGTGGTGATCGGCCAGGGCGCCAAGCCGGGCGGCGGCGGCATGCTGCTCGGCCAGAAGGTCAATCCGCGCGTGGCGAAGATGCGCACGCTGCCGCAGGGCGTCGACCAGCGCTCGGCCTGTCGCCATCCCGACTGGACCGGCCCGGACGATCTGGCGATCAAGATTCAGGAACTGCGCGAACTGACCGACTGGGAAAAACCGATCTACGTGAAGGTCGGCGCGACCCGCACCTTCAACGACGTCAAGCTGGCCGTGCATTCAGGCGCCGATGTCGTGGTGGTGGACGGCATGCAGGGCGGCACCGCCGCGACGCAGACCTGCTACATCGAGCACGTCGGCATTCCGACGCTGGCCGCGGTGCGCCAGGCGGTCGATGCGCTGGAAGATCTGAACATGAAGGGCAAGGTGCAGCTCATCGTGTCCGGCGGCATCCGCAGCGGCCCCGACGTCGCCAAGGCGCTGGCCATGGGTGCCGACGCCGTGGCCATCGGCCAGGGCATCCTGTTCGCGCTCGGCTGCAATTCCGAGAGCTATATCCAGAACGGCGAACACGTGTCGGCCATCGAAGGCTACGACGCGCTGGGCACGGCACCGGGCTTCTGCCACCACTGCCATACCGGCAGGTGCCCGGTCGGCGTGACCACGCAGGACGCCATCCTGGAGCAGCGGCTGCAGCCGGACGTCGGCGCGCGCCGCGTCAAGAACTACCTGCAGACGATGAACATGGAGCTGACCACGATTGCGCGTGCCTGCGGCAAGCAGAACGTGCATCACCTGGAACGCGAGGATCTGGTCGCGCTGACGCTGGAAGCCGCCGCCATGGCGCGCATCCCGCTGGCGGGGACCAGCTGGATCCCGGGTCACAACGGCTTCTGAACCGGCAAACCGCCGCGTCCGTTCCGGGCGCGGCGGCCTGACCGCACCTTGGCCACCCCCGCAGCGTGCCTCCTTAGCGAAGCGGGGGCCGCGTCGTTTTATTCAACCGGCGTTCCTTGAGGCCTTGAACCGCATCCACCCGGCGCTCGCGTTCGCCCAGTTTTCTGCCTCTCAGATACCGCGTCGCCGTGCGTATTCGCGCAACCGCTGATAGCGCATGTCTTGTTCAAGCTCTGGAGCCGCACGCACGATTTCGTCCAGGCATAGGGCAAACTCCGGAGGTAACCAGTGTTTGTCAGTAATGACGGCATACAGCAATCGCAGCGCATCCTGCGGGAACTCTGGACACAGCTTTGCTTCGTGTAACAGGTGTAAGAGGTAGTCCGGGTCTTCAACAGGTTGCAGCCAGTCCCCCACTGCAGCCAGAGCGGCAGGGAACGCAGATCGGGCAGCGATCGCCAACCTGGCCAGCGACGCTGCGATTCGCGGCGTGGCAAGGCTACTGAACTTGGGCCATGCGTGTTGCCAGACGCTTTGAACATGATTCTTCCAATAGTCCTCGCGCTGATTGCCGGCGCCTTCAAGTGCCTGAGCCAGTGCTTGTGCAGATTCCTCCAGTCCTTCTTTAGGCAACGTTCTGATTGCGGATCGGAAGTCCTCTATGGTGTAGCCTTCGATCGGTCCGAGTGCCGTATAGGTCAGAAAAGCTGCGAACTGTTGGCGGTGTTCGCCCAGGTCTGCATAGTGGTTCGCGCTTTCCAGCAACTGCGACTTTAATGCGATCAGCAAGGGCGGATACCAGCGTGGAGACCGAAGGAAGCCTTCCCACACTGCTTTTGCTTCAACCGGGTTGCTCCAACTGAACAGCGGCAAGAGGTAGTGCTCGGCCCAAGCGCGATCTACGCGGAAGAGCGTGATCAGTTGTGACGCGAGCAGCACTCGCCCGTGGCGGAACCGGTCCACATGTGCGTCGCACAGTGTGGTGAAGAACGGTTCAATGTCTGCTGGCAGCAGATCGTTATCGTTCGGACGCCGTTTCAGCCACAGATAGATCAGTGCCTGCGTGACTCGCCCGATGGGGTGGTTAATGGCAGAGCCAACGACGTCATAAGTTTCCTCACCGCCCCGGATGATGCGGGAACCTGAGCCTGCCTCAAGCGGCAGCGCAAGTACACGGCGGCACAAGTCCAGGAGAATGTCCTCGTGGCGATAGGTAGACTTTGAAACACGCTCAATCCACGACGTTGCACCGTGGGCAATTTCCTGAAGTACGATGTCGGGCATGTTATGAAACAGAGGCGCAGCGCAGCGCCAAAGCCGCTGAACCTGTTTCCGATTGCCCCACGCGTATAGGGCATCGCTCCAGCGAGTGCTAAGCCAGTTTCCCTGCGCAGCTAAATCCGCGAGGGCAAACAAGCAATTTAGTGGATGCGTTTCGCATGCGTCACGCCATGCGTCCTCGTAGAATGGCCATGTTCCAGACTGCGGTTTTGTGAGCCATCGAATGAGCTCACGACGCTTTCGAGGTGCAATGTCGACGTCGCTGCTATCTTCATAGTCCGGATCGCCGGTTCCGCTCATCCAGTGAGAGAACTCGTCCCGCTCGTTGGCCGCCAACTGCCATTCCGGGAAGTGACTTGCGATATCCGAAAGTCGTGCCGCCGCGGGCGCCCCCAGAGCGAGGCCAGAGGCGTTCACTTTGGCCAGACGCAGCCAGACGGAGCGAGTTTCCCATGCTCGCCACTGCTCATTCTCGAAATCATACAGATGCATCTGGCGCGGCGGACCAGCCAGTATTGCCGCCTCCAGACGTTCCTGAGCGCCCCGTGGCAAGTGTCGTCCCTGCAGAACGAAAAGTCTGAACACCTCCCGTCCAGTGTCCTTCGACCAGAGCCACCATGCGCTATCGGAGAGCAACCAGTCTGTCCACTGCTGGGGCGTGATGCAGTCATCCTGGCTGGCGGCAAACAGGGCCAGGCGCTTGAAGGTGGAATACGGCAACTCGAACCAGGTTTGGGCAATCCGCGTGGCGCGCGCCCTGTCATTGGCGCGAAGCGCCTGCCACGCATTGCGCAGCAATTCGATCAGGCTTACCCAGTCGCGGAACCCCCGATTCTGCCAATGCGGAGTAATGGACGGAAGACTCCTGTGGGAGCGGTCACCGCGGTCGTCGGCCTCACCCAACTCTCGCAACAAGTCCAGCGCGTCACGCAGCAGTTGCTGAAAATCCTCCAGCAGATGCGGCAAGGCCGATATCCAATTTTCGTCGGCAAGATCGCTGAGGGCCGAATGCACACGATCGGCGGCCAGTACCAGCTCCCAATCCACCAGTTGCCGCAAGCGCGTGGGTTCACCTACGCCTTCTCGTTCATCGCCCGAGCGAAATGGCTTCTTCAAAGCTACCTGTGGCGCGAGCAACTCGCGCAACTCCAGGCGCAGCGTGATGGTCAGCCCCTCTCGTTTGAGCTTGTTCTTCCAGCGATAAAGGCCAGTCTCTCGCCACGGTGACTTCACCCGGCCACTGAGCAGCAGACGCCACAACGTGCGCATCAGGGGGCCAGGAATCGCATTCGGCGCCTGCGACTTGATTTCAACCAGTTCGGCGGTCTTGCCGTTTCGCTCCAGTGAGGCGAAGCGATCCAGTTCGTGCTCGATCAGCAACAGCCAACGTTCGTGCAACCGGCCCCCATGTTGCGCAATCCATAGGATGAGCCTCGGGTCATCCAGGTGGCGCACCAGCCAGCGGGCCAGATGAGGCATCACGTCGTCCCACTGACTGCTGGTGATGCCGCCGGAAACCAGCAGCATCGGTGGTGCTCGATCATAGGACGCCGGTCGGCGAATCAGGCTGAAGCGCTGCTTGGCGTCCACTTCTTCGTGAGGAGGCACGCAAAAGCGGGTCAGATCGCCGTGCCCAAAGCGCTCGTCTGCGAAAGCCTCCAGCAACCAGTCCAGCGACGGCACGGGGTTGAAATCAGCAAAGCGTTTGGCTGGCAATCCCGACTTGTCGGACAAGGCCCACAACATCCGGCCCACGAAATCGTCTTGTCGCGTGCTGTCCTGCGGACGGGCAAGGGCGTGTTTGACGACGATGGCTTCTTTGCCTTGTACGCCGTCGCGGTAGGTGTCGGCCCAAGCGTGCAAGGTCCTATGCAGCGCCGAATGGTCATGGATGCCGGCGGGCACGTGGTAAAGGATGGGGGCGACGCCCTTGGCTTCCCACTCGATGGTTTTGCGGTGCTCCTGCCCGGGCTCACAATCGCCCAACGCCCAGGCTTTTGGTGTGACTTCGCCCATCCTCCGGTCGGCGGCCAGCGCATCCATCATGTAGCGCAGCACCGGATCCTTGATGCTGTAGCCCACGAAGCAGACCGCGTAGTTGCGGAACAACTCGCTTACGAAGCGGGCGGCCCAGCGCTCGGTGAGATAGGCCAGGCCGAAATCGCCGCTGGTGACCACCAGACGGTTCAGGGCCGTGTCGTCTGCTTTTTCGGGTAGCAGACCATGCAGGAAGACCAGCCCGTTCCAGCGGCTGTTCTTTGGGATCGGCAACATCGGCGCGGCATAGGTCTGGAACGCTTGGCTCGTGCGTTTGGCCGCCGCATGAAATATGCGGTCGAAGTTGGTGGTGACCAGCCGCAGCGCGCCCTCACGGCTGCGCGCCAGCCGCAGCAGCGCTGCCTGTGTATCAGTGGCGCCCTTGCGGCGCAGTTTTGGTTGAAGTGCCTGCGCTAGGGCACGGCGAACAGCAAGGCGTTGTCCGGGTAGACGCCGCTCCAGCAGGTCTAGCGTTGCGTCGAACTGTCCAAGATCGAAGGCCTCCTGTTCGATGTCCGAGCTCTCGGTGCCATTCAGCGCGTAGATTTGCTCTACCAGCCACCCGAAATTTTTCAAACCAGCGGGATAGGAAATTCCCGCGCCGCAGAAAAACACGACGCGGCCTTCCTCATGCGCCTGCAAGAGCGCGTCAGGAATATCGGGGCCGTTGGGGATGAACTGCACTCAATGCCCTCTCGAAAATGACAGTTCCAACGGCGCGGAGGGTAGGGCGGCGGATGCTCGGCGGATGGCGGTGTATCCGACCTTCAGCCCAACAGGTATTTGCCAAGTCACTTCAGCAAGGTTGAAGTCGCGCTTGATGAAACGCCCCTTACCAATTGAACGAGTGCCGACCTCACGCGAACGGGAGTCAAAGTCCGTTTCGACGAGAGGGCGAAGACAGTGAGCCAGTACTGCCTTCATTCGCCGTCCTCTGCGTTACCCCGCCGCGCGATCCGCCGTGCCTCCAGTTCGTGCCTCGTCTTCTCCAGTTCGGCCTGCAGCAGTTCGACGTCTGGCAGCACGGTCTGGTATTCGGCCGCCATGATCTTGTTCGGCAGACCGTCCAGTGCGTAGCGGGCTAGGGCGGACCCGGCCCGTGCGCAAAGAATCAGGCCGACCGGCGGGTTTTCGTCGGGGAGCGTCCAGTGCTCGCGGGCGTAGTTGCAATACATATGCATCTGGCCCACGTCGGCATGGGTGAGCGCGGTCAGTTTCAGGTCGATGATGACCAGACAGCGCAGGCGACGATGAAAGAACAGCAGGTCAACGCGAAACCAGCTTTCGTCGATGCGCAGCCGTCGCTGGCGGCCGACAAAAGTGAAGTCGCTACCCAGTTCGAGCAGGAAATCTTCAAGGCGGTGTATCAGCGCGTCTTCCAGTTCCGACTCGGAGTACTCGTCCTTGAGGTCGAGGAATTCGAGAACGTAGGGGTCCTTGATGGCGTCGTCTGCCGTGACGAGGTCGCCGGGTTGGGGCTGGCCGCCATTTTCCAGCATGTCCCGCTTGTTCTTCGACAGCAGCGCCCGCGTGTAGAACTGGCTGCCGATCTGGCGATCGAGCTGGCGCACGCTCCATCCGCCGCGCAGTGCTTCGGCTTCGTAGAACGCGCGCTCTTCTGTCGAGCGAGTGCGGCGCACCAGATGCACATAGTGCGACCATGACAGCGGCAGTGCCTGAGCCAGTTGTTCCAGAGTCATATTCCGAGACACCGTCGCGGATTTTCCGGTGGGGTGTCGTTCGGGCGTGTTCCGAGACAGCGTCTCGGAAATTCGCTGGGGCGGATAGGCCAGATAAAACAGACGCATCTGCTCCAGGTTATCCACGCTATAGCCTCGGCCAAAGCGCTGTCCGAGATCGGAAGACAGGCGTTGCAACAACTGCTGACCCCGTGTCGCCCGTTTCTGCCCGCCCTGCTCGAACTCGACGATGCGCCGGCCGATTTCCCAGTACGTGGCCGTCATCAGTGCATTGACGCTGCGCGCCGCGGCACGGCGGGCGGCCTCCAGCAGCGCGACGATGTCGGCGTGTACAGCCGCGTAGTCGAGCTTCGCGGATGAAGTGGGAGGGGTTGGACGCGTCATGCCTGTGCCTTCGCGGCCAGGGCGTCGATCTCGGGCAGACTTTTCTGTTCGGCTTCGTGACAGCGCATCGCGACATTCTAGCCCGACATCATTAACCGGAACGACGGGTTCTGCAGTGCCTGCGCGGCCGCTTCAAGCCGGTTCTCAGTGTTGTCCTGGCGCGGCCGATGTGCGACAGAACGTTCTCCGCCGCATGGGAGATGCGCGGTTCGCGGTCGATCTTCCAGTTACTGCGGCCAGCGGCGGGCAGGCCGGGCACTTCGCGTTCAGTCGGGGCGTCGCGAACTGGCCCATGAAGACGCCCCAGCACTCTTTCGTCGCGCGCCATGTCGGCGCGGATTCGCGTGACGGCCGTGTCTGCGAGGCAACCGTCAGGGTTCGATGGCGATGCCGCGCAGCGGCTCGCCCTTGCCGACCTTGCCCAGACGCGTGGCCGCGCCGGTTTTCAGGTCGATCAGGTAGAACTGAGGCGTGGCGTCCTGCGCCGTGCTGACCGCGGCGTAGGCGTCGTTGCTGACGTCGGCGATGTCGAAGTGGGCGTCGGCCAGCCCCGCGATGCCGAGCGCGCCGACGGTGAACAGCTTGCCGGTGTTCGGTGACACCACCGGCTTCACGCCTTCCACCGAACCCTGGCGCACCAGTGCACCGGTGGCGGCGTCGAGCGCGAAGTTGGTCGTGAGCTTTTCGTCGTCCTGGTTGTACGTGTAGCCGGCGGCGACGATGTTCGGCGCCACGGCGGCGTTGATGTCGCCTTCGGCGTAGGTCAGCGTGCCGTCAGGCTGCAGGCCGGCGGTGTCGGGTGAGGCGTCGACCAGCGCGCCGGTATCGGGATGGGCACGCAGGTTCTGCCGAATGTCCGACACGATGCGGATGCGGTCGGCGGCCGGATTGAAGTCGAACCCGAAGCGCTGACCAGTCAGCGGTGCGGCGAATTTCGCGCTGCCAACCGGCTTGAGCTGACCCTGGGCGACATCGACCGTGAAGATGCGGCCGGTGCTGCCGAGCGCGAACATGGCACCCCGTGCGACCCGGTAGTCGATGCCCAGCAGCTGTTCGCCGCTGTCCAGCCCGGTCAGGGCGACATCGGACAGCAGTTTTCCCGGCTGGCCGGCGTTGAAGCTGATCAGACGGTGCGACTGGGTCACCGCAAATACGGTTTCCTTGCGCGGCGGGCCTTCGATGTCGGGTGTGCCGGCGCAGGCGGCGAGCAGGCAGGCGGTCGACGCAAGCGTCAGCAGGGGAAGGCGGGCGGCAGTCTGCATGGAGATGTCCTTGATTATAAGGAAAGGGACCTGACAGCCCCGCGCCTGCCGGTTGCTCACGTTTGATGGCGCGTCGACAGGGTCCGTGGAGGGTTACGGTCGAATCGCTGCAGCCTTTAGCGCACTCATCAATTGCCCGTCAGAAAATTCAAGAAAGGTGTCGCAATCGCGACGCGCGCTGGCGTCCGGTTTGTCTGTTTCAGACGGTCCGGCGTCACCCACACGGATACCCGATGTGCGGGTGCATCCCTAAAGAGTGACGTCCTGCGGCCGTTAGCGGGAACATCGACAGTTCGTGAGTGGTGGGATCGTGCGCGTTCGTAGGGTGCGGAAGCAGGCTTGCATGGCAGCACGGATGGCGCGCGCGTCAGGGCTTGCCGCAGTGCTGCTGACGGGTTCCGCGCAGGCGGCCACCGTCACCTTCCAGACCATCGAGCCATCGGGGCGCGTGCTCGACAGCGTCGTGCTGACCCTGATGCCGGTGGGCAAGGCTGCGCTGCCGCCCCCTCGCCCGGCCAGCATCCAACAGGTCAGGAAGACCTTCGTGCCCCTGGTCAGCGTGGTACAGACCGGCGCCGCAGTTGACTTTCCGAACAACGATACGGTGCGCCACCATGTGTATTCCTTTTCGGCGTCCAAGGTATTCGAACTGAAGCTGTATGCCGGCACACCGGCCAGGCCGGTGGTGTTCGACAAGCCGGGTGTTGTCGTGCTCGGCTGCAATATTCACGACAAGATGGTCGCTTACATCATGGTGGTCGACACCCCGTGGTTTGCAGTGACGGGGGACGACGGTAGCGCGAAGATCACCGACCTGCCGTCCGGTGACTACATGCTCCAGACCTGGCATCCGCGTCGCCTCGGCATGTCTGACCTGCCGTCCCGTCCGATCAGGGTAAGTGCCGACATGACTGAGTCGGTGACGATCGACCTGAAGCCCTGACGCAATGAGAATGAACAGCCTCAAGTGGCGTATCGCCGCCTGCTGCGCACTGCTCCTGCTGCTGGTGCAGGCCGGCGGCCTGCTGATGTTCGGTCAGTTGGGTCGCGCCAGCGCGCTCAACGATGTGCGTGCCGAACTGCAGACGGCTGATCGGGTCCTGTCCCGCCTGCTCGAACAGCGCGCCAGCCAGCTGACCCAGGCCGCCCGCGTGTTGGCCGCCGATTACGGCTTTCGCGAGGCGCTGACCAGTCGTGACAGCGACACCATCGTGTCGGCACTTGACAACCATGGCGAGCGCATCGAAGCCAGCCTGATGATGCTGCTCGACCTCGACGAAAGCGTCACCGCGGTGTACCCGGACGCGGCGCTGGGTGTCGCGCCGCAGCTGCACGGCCTGATCGAAAGCGCACGCAACGGCGGATCGGGCAGCGGTCTGGTCATCATCGACGGCATGCTGTACCAGGTTGTGGTGGTGCCGGTACTCGCGCCGCTGCCGGTGGCCTATGTCGTGACTGCATTCATTGTCGACCAGCCCTTCGTGCAGGATCTCAAGCGGGTGTCCGGCCTCGACCTGAGCTTCCTCAGCCGGATCGATGGCGAAGAATGGAGGCTGGCGGCCAGTTCGCTCGGCGATACGCTGCAGCCGGGGCTGCTGGCGGCCTTCCGCAGACACCGCGGGGCGCTGCCCGAAATGCTGCCGCTGCAGGGCAAGGACTATGCAAGCCGGCCCAAGATCATCGAGGCGGGTACGCAGCAGCACATCACGGTCGTGCTGCAGCTGTCGCTCGATCGCGCGCTTGAACCGTGGCAGCGTCTGTACGACAACTGGCTGCAGCTGTCGCTCGCGGGCATGCTGGTTGCGCTGTTGGCCAGCGCACTGCTCGGGAGATCAATCGCGTCGCCGGTTGCCCGGCTGGCGCAGTTCGCGCGCCGCGTCGGCAAGGGCGAGTATGGCGTGCCGCCGGTGATGGACCGGCGTGACGAGATCGGCCAGCTGGCCGACGCCTTCTCGCACATGACCGAAGCCATATCGACGCGCGAGGCGCGCATTTCCGAACTGGCCTACCGCGATACGCTGACCGGCCTGCCGAACCGCGCCTACTTCGTCGAGCGGCTGACCGATGGTGTGCGGGATGCGAAGAGGCGCGACGGCGCACTGGCCGTGCTGACGCTCGACATGGATCGTTTCAAGATGGTGAATGACGCGCTCGGCCACGGCCTGGGCGACCTGCTGCTGGTCGAAGTGGGCAAGCGGCTGCGCGACACGCTGCGCGATGTGCGCGATCAGGTGGCGCGCCTCGGCGGCGACGAATTCGCCGTGCTGCTGCCGGGCGCCGATGCGCAGAAGGCCTACGGCGTGGCGATGCGCATTGCCGAAGCCCTTGACCAGCCGATGAGCCTTGAAGGGCAGATGGTCGATGTCAGCGCCAGCATGGGCATTTCGTCGTGTCCGGAACACGGCGACGACGTGCAGGCGCTGCTGCGCCATGCCGACGTAGCCATGTATCAGGCGAAACGCCAGAACAGCGGCGCGGCCATCTATGACCCGCGCCACCATGAACGCAACGTCGAACGGCTGTCGCTGCTGACCGAACTCCGGGCGGCTGTCGAGCACGATGAACTGGTGCTGTATTACCAGCCGAAGGTGGCGCTGGTGCCGGGCCGCCAGCATCACGTCGAAGCGCTGGTACGCTGGATCCATCCGACACGCGGCTTCATTCCGCCGTTCGATTTCATCCCGTTCGCCGAACAGACCGGCTACATCAAGGCGATCACGCTGTGGGTCATGAATGCGGCCATCCGCCAGTGCGGCCTGTGGCTGCGTGCCGGTATCGAAGTGAATGTGTCGCTGAACATTTCGGCGCGCGACCTGCTCAACCCCGACCTGCCGTCCAGTTTCATCGGGATGCTGCAGCGCCACGGCTGCGAATCGCGCCTGATCACGCTGGAAATCACCGAGAGCGCCGTGCTGGACGATCCGCTGCGCGCACTGGCCAATCTGCAGGCGCTGCGCGACACCGGCTGCATGCTGTCGATCGACGATTACGGTACCGGCTATTCCTCGCTGTCCTACCTCAAGCAGATGCCGGTCAGCGAAATGAAGATCGACCGCAGCTTCGTGATGAACCTGGTCGAAAATCCGAACGACGAAATCATCGTACGTTCGACAATCGAACTGGCGCACAACATGGGTTTGAAGGTGACGGCCGAAGGCGTCGAGACCGACGCCGTGCTGGAACGGCTGCGCGAACTCGGCTGCGATCTGGCCCAGGGCTACCTCATCAGCAAGCCGATTCCGGTGGAAGCGCTTGAAAAATGGTTCCGCGACTCGCATTGGGCGCTCGTTTCCGTTGCCGATCCGGGTATTTCGGCAGACAACGACGAGGCTCATGCGGAGCAGAAACATGCGGACGCTTTGTGATCTTCAGTGTGATGCTTTCGATCATGCGTGTCCGGGCCCGATACCTGCTTGCAGTTAAAGTGTCTCGAAACCATCGGAGCACTGAAACATGATCAAGCGCCAAGGTCCGCTGGAAGTCATCACGCGAAGACCGGCTGCGGCGACCCACGCAACACCCCTGCTGTTCGTCCATGGCGCCTACACGGCGGCCTGGTGCTGGGACGAACATTTCCTGCCCTACTTCGCCGACGCCGGCTTCGAAGCTACCGCGTTGTCGCTGTCCGGCCACGGAGGCAGTCCGGGGCGCGAATTTCTCGATCTGCTGAGCCTCGACGATTACGTGCGAGACGTGCTCGAACTCATCGACGGCTCTGAAGTACCCCCCATCCTGATCGGTCATTCGATGGGCGGCATGGTGGTACAGAAGTGTATGGAAGTGAGACAGGTGTCCGGTGCCGTGCTGATGGCGTCGGTGCCGCCGCAGGGCCTGTGGGCATCGGCGGTCGGTCTGGCGCTGCGCAAGCCCGACCTGATGTCGGAATTGAACACCCTGCTGACCGGCGGCGGCACGTCGCCCGAGGCGCTGCGCGAAGCCCTGTTTGCCCAGCCGGTGTCGATGGAGCGCCTGCAGCAGATGGCGCGTCGCGTGCAGCCGGAATCGGCGCGTGTGATCTGGGACATGACACTGTTCGACCTGCCGCAGCCGTCACGCATGCGCCGTGCGCCGCTGCTGGTGCTTGGCGCTGAGTGCGATCCCATCATTCCGCCCTCGTTGACCGAAATGACCGCCCGCGCACTTGATGTCGAGGCGCGCGTCTTCCCCGGCATGGGCCACGGCATGATGCTGGAAGCGGACTGGCGCAAGGTGGCCCAGTGCGTGCTCGACTGGCTGCCGATGGCCTGCCGCAGCGCACGCGGCCAGTCGCAGGGGGCAGGCGTCGTCTGAGCGCCTGCCGGGCGCCGCGTCAGCGCCCGGCCTTGCTTTCCAGATAACCCAGTATGTCCTGCCGCCGCAGCTGAGGTTCCCCTCGCTGCGGCGCTGAGCCCACGATCCGGTTCATCCAGGACATGTTGTCCTCCATGCGCTGCACCACTCGACGCCACTCCCGGGCGGGTCGGCTCGACGGTTCCGGCAGTACGTGACACTGGTCGCAGGCGTCGCGGAAGCTGCGCCCGCTCGTGTCCAGGTCCGGATAGCGCGCCACATCAATCGGCTTCTGTGCATTACGTCTCAGGTAGCCGATGAGCATGTGTACTTCTTCCTCGTCCGGCGCGGCTGCGCCGCCCATCATGTCCTTCATCAGCGCGCCGCGGTTCCCGCTGCCCCGCATGCGCACCACCATCCGGTCGACGATTTTCGGCCACTTGTCGGGGTGGTGCATCGCGGGGCTCGGCAGGTGGTGGCACTGAACGCAGTAGCGCGCCATCAGGGTCGCGGCGGGTGAATCGGGTTCGGGCAAGGCAGCAGCGGTCATGGTCGGCGGCAGGATGCGCGACAGCCAGCCCGCCTGCGGACCGCCCGACCAGCGCGCGAGTGCCGCGTCGATGAGACGCTGGTTTGCACTGCTGGCCGAATCCGCGGAGGCGGCAGGTTGCGTACAGAAAAGTGCGCACAGCGAAGCGAGCAGGATGCAGAAACGGAACATGGCAGCGAGATGCACCGGTGGGGAGGAGGTCAGACCTCTTCAGCGTAGTTCAACGAGACGGCGGACTGAAGCCGCAAACATGTGTGCCAACGGCGATCGGAACCCTCAAGTCGCCGGGGCATGGGCCGATGGCAGTGGAAGGTGTGTTCAGGAAGAGAGACATGGACCTGTTTGATTTCATGACCGGAAAGTCGCTTGGCCGCCATCAGGACTATGGCGACGAAGTGCTCGACTCCGGCTGGCTGCCGCAGCCCGAGGCCGCGCTTGCCAGCCGCCGCCCATCGGTCGCGCGCTCCCATACTGCCGTGTCCGATCCCGACGCGTTCCTGCGCGATATCTATCGTTCGCAGGAATAAATTGTCGTAAAGCCCGCCCGGGCTGCTGCGCAAGGGTGTGCAGCGGCAGCAGCTTCGGTAATATCGCAGACATGCTTTGCGATACCTTTTTTAACGTTCTCCGCCGTCGGCTTCACCCTCCACCTCCGTACGCACGAGGCGTTGCAAATGACTGACGCGCCGCGCAAGGTGGGGCGTTACGCACTGGGACGCGAAATCGGCCGTGGCGAGCGTGGCGCCGTATTCGAGGCGACCGAAGCGGGCAGCGGCCGTCTGGTCGCGCTGAAAATCTTCCGTACCGACCTCGCCGATGACGTGCCGGCTTACATCCGCGCGCTCGGCGACCGGCTGCTGCATGCGTCGCAACTGCATCATCCCTGCGTCGTGCGCATCATCGAACAGGGGGTCAGTGCCGATGACGGCACCCCCTGGGTCGTCATGGACCGCGTGGATGCGCGTTCGCTGCGGCAACTGCTCGATGCGCTGCCGCGCCTGTCCTTTGAATGGGTGTGCAGCATCGGCCTGCAGACCGCCGACGCGCTGGCACACGCCCATGCCAGCGGTGTCACGCATGGCGGCCTCAAGGCGTCCAACCTGCTGGTCGACAGCGCCGGCCATGTGTCGGTGACCGACTTTGCACTGCCCGCCCCGGCTCCGGATGCCTTGCCGGCGATGCCGCAGTATCTTTCGCCCGAGCAGGTTCAGGGACTTGCCCCGGATGCGCGCTCCGACGTGTTTTCGCTCGGCGCGCTGCTGTTTGAAATGCTGGCCGGCCGGCCACCTTTCGGCTCGCCACTCACCGGCACCCTGTCGAGCGTGCTGGAGAACATCGCCCACGTGCCCACGCCCACGCCCAGTGCGATCGACCCGGACGTGCCGCCCGAACTCGATCTGCTGGTGATGAAGGCGCTTGCGAAATCGCCGGTCGACCGTTTCCAGACGGCCGCCGAGCTGGCCGATGCGCTGCGCTGGATCCGGCTCGAACCGGTGGCTGCCACGGTGCTGAAAGTGACCGAACCGCCGCCGCGTGCGATCGAAGTTCCCGAGGTGGCGGACGGTCCGGAAAGCCTGCGTCGCGGTCAGTCGCAGAAACCTGCGCTGCCGGTCGACGACGTGCTGGCGGCACTGGCAGCCGACATCGATGCCTTTTCGGCCCGAGGCACCGCGCCGCCATCGATCGGTGCGGCGTCCAACGGCACCGCGCAGAGCCGCCTCAAGCCACTGCGCGAGGCGTCGGCACCGGAGCCGGCTTTCCCGACGCTGCACGATGAGCCGGAGGCCGCTGCGAGTGCCGCGCGACCCGCGGCGTCGAATGGCGCAGGGGCGGGTGCGCCGGCTTCTGCGGTGTCGTCGCTGCTGGCCGATCTTGCCGGCGAGGCACAGCGTATCCGTGCGCACAATGCGCAGATGCAGCGCGGCGAGCGGGCGGTGCGCACCGAAGCGGAACAGGCGCTCGCCACCCGCCTTGTGCTGGTGCGCGACTATCTGACGCAGTTCGCCGGACAACTCAACGTGATCAAACCGCAGATCGCGCGCGACTATCCGCTGCTCGGTCTGGGCGTGTTGCGCGGCCTGGCCTGGCAGGCGTCCGACGTCAATACCCGCAATCGCGGCCCGGAGGCGCCGGATCAACTGGCCCGGGTGTCGCTGGCCTGGCTGCTGCGCGGCCAGGCCCTGATGCGCTGTGAGCGTGAGCCGCAGGCGGCCGGCGCGCTGCGCGTGGCGTTGCGCGAACACGGCCTGCGCTTTGAGGAACAGGCCTCGCGTGACGAACAGAACCGCCTGCGCGCACAGGTGTTCGATATCGCGCCCGAAGTGCGCGGCCGGGTCGAATTGAACGCCGATTACACCCGGCTGACGCTGCGCCTGACCTTGCAGAATGTCGAACGTTTCGGCATCGTCGATTACCAGCCGCCCCCTGAAGACAACGGGACCGAGTGGCTGGACGAACTGGCGAAACTGATACTCGGTCAGCCGAGTCGCTTCGCCGCGCTTGCCCGGCTGATCGTTCCGACACCGCAGTAGTGGCACGGTTGATGCATCGGATGACGCATCAACCGTGCGCCTGCGGACCCGACTCAACTTCCCGGAGTGCGCGACGTTAGACCTTCAGGTGGGTGCAGCAACATCGGGAGACGAATCATGCAAGGGGCTGAGTTTCAGATTCCATTGGCCGAATGCCGCGAAATCTACAGCGTTGGCGCGGTGGACCGGGCGATGGAATCGGGTGCCACATCGCGCAATGAGTCGCTGGTGGCGTACTACGAAAAGATGAAGCAGCTGGGTGGCGTGCGCTACGTCGTCAAACCTTCGTCGTTCGACGGCCTCGATCCGCTGTACGCCCGCTGTCCGAATTTCGCACCTGTGCTGGACGACCTCAAACGCTATCTCGCACTCGCGGTCGCCGGTAACGAGCCGATGCATTTCACGCCCATCCTGCTGCTCGGCGAACCGGGCATCGGCAAGACGCATTTCGCGAAGCAACTCGCGAATGTGTTGGGTACCGGCTTCGAGTTCGTGTCGATGTCGTCGCTGACCGCCGGCTGGATACTGAGCGGCACCTCGTCGCAGTGGTCGCACGCGCGGCCGGGCAAGGTCGCGCAGGCGCTGGTGTCCGGCGACTACGCCAATCCGCTGCTGGTGCTCGACGAGGTCGACAAGGCCGGCGGCGACCCGCGCTACGATCCGATGGGTGCGCTGTACGGCCTGCTGGAGCAGGATACCGCGCGCCAGTTCAAGGACGAATTCATCGAGGTCGACATGGATGCCAGCCACATCATGTGGGTGTCCACGGCGAATGACGAGCGCTCGATTCCCGAGCCCATCCTGAGCCGCATGAACGTCTACACCGTGCCGCGCCCGGATCACGATCAGGCCTGTGCGATTGCGCGCACGCTGTACGGCGAGATCGTCGCCGCCCATCAATGGGGCTTCGACGAGGATGCGCCGGAGGACGTCATCGACGGTCTGGCCCGTGTGCCGCCGCGCGACATGCGCAAGGTGCTGATGGCCGCCTTCGGCAACGCCAAGCTGGAACGGCGCGACCACCTGCTGCCAGCCGATCTGGACGCAGGCCGCGCGACACGACAGAAGAAGATCGGCTTCTAGGGCTTGTTGACAGTGGACGGCGGGCCGCGCTCGAATCCCGGTGCGCCCTTCTGGTTTGCAGCGCGCACCACGGACCGCGATTCAATGACAACAGGCCCCGGGCGCGCGGGCTCTGGTACGCTCTCGGCGCATGAACCACCCGAGTCCGCCAGAGCCGAACGCCGTCCATCCGATCGCTGTCCCGCTGGCTGAGTCGCCTTCATCTCGAGGCGTGTGGCGGCCGATGGTCGGCCCGGCCGTCAGCCGCGATCTGTGTACCGATTGCGGCATTTCGCGCAGCAGCGACGACAAGCGCTGTGGCCGCGCCTGCCAGTTCATCAAGCCGGACTATCCTGATCTGGAAACCCGCGTGCACGGCCGCGCACGCGACCCGCAGCGACCGGATGAGCTGCATTTCGGGCCGCATCGCCGCATGCTGCGTGCTGCACTCAAGCCGGCCAGAGCCGAGGCGCAATGGACCGGCATCACCACCCGCATCGCCGAACGGCTGCTTGAAACCGGCGCCGTCGACGCTGTGCTGACCATGGCGCCCGACCCGGACGATCGCTGGCGCCCGGTGCCGGTGCTGGTCACCCGGGCCGAAGGCATGGCGCAGTGCCGCGGCATGCGCATGGGTTATGCGCCGCTGCTCGCGCTGCTCGAACCGGCGCGTGCGCAAGGTTACCGGCGGCTCGCGGTGATCGGCATTCCATGCCAGGTCTATGCGCTGCGCGCACTCGAAGCCGAACTGGGCTTCGAAAAGCTTTACGTGATCGGCACGCCGTGCTCGGACAACACCACGACCGAGCGCTTCCACGAATTCCTCGAACTGCTGGCGCGCGAAACCGATGTTGCGGCCGACGACATCACCTATCTGGAGTTCCGCGCCGACTATCACGTCGAACTGCGCTATCGCGATGGCACCCGGCGCGCCATTCCTTTCCTGATGCTGCCGCTGTCGCAGCTGCCGAACGATTTCTTTCCACTGACCTGTCGCACCTGCGTCGATTACACGAATGTGCTGGCCGACATCACGGTCGGTTACATGGGTGGTGAGGGCGAGCAGTGGTTGCTGGTGCGCAACGAGCGCGGCGAAGAACTGCTTGCGCTGCTGGGCGACGAGGTGGTGACGTGCGCACCGGGCAGTGCCGGCAAGCGGCAGGGGCCGGTGAAGGGTTTTCTCGCCAATGTGGAACGCGCCGCTGGCGGTCTGCCGCTGCGCCGCATGCCGCACTGGCTGCGCCCGGTCGTCGGCTGGCTGATGCCGCGTGTCGGGCCCAGGGGACTGGAATTCGCGCGTGCCCGGGTTGAAATGAAGGCGGTCGAAACCGTCATCCATCTGCGGCGCGAAATGCCTCAGCGGCTCAAGAGCATGGTGCCGGCGCACATCTGGAAGCTGGTGGAACCGTATGCGCTCAAGCCGGTGCCGACCGAATTGCCGGCCGGCCAGGACACCCGTGCGTCGCGCGAGGATGATGCCGGCTGATCAGTGCAACTTCATCGGATCGACCAGGAAGGTGTGGCTGCCGCGCGTCAGGTCGAGCTCACCCCGCGTCAGGCAGCCGGTTTCCAGATCGATGTCATTGGCAACCCACGTTTCGCGCTCCTTCGACACCAGATAGATCAGCACGACGTCGCGCGTGACCGGCGGCTGATCGGGTTCATCGTCGTCGAATTCGGCCAGCCGCATCAGGCAACTCAGGCCGATCACATCGATGTCGGGTTGAGCGACCGTTTCCTGCACGAAGCGGGTCACGGCGAACTCGTCCAGCAAATCCATGTGGGCGAGCGCCGCGTTGCGGATGTGGCCGTGTTCGATGTGCACCATCAAGGCGGTGGGGCGGGGCGGGTCGCCGCGCGCAAGCAATGCGTCGGCGTGATCCTGGCAGGCGCGCAACACGGCGCTAAAACACGCTTCCTCCATTGGCAGCATGATTGTCTCCTCCACAGAAGTGGGTTGCGTCCATGTGCGCGCCTGTTGAAGAGACTAGACCTGTGTGGAGGGAATGTCTTGACGCACCGCCATGGCGGCAGTGCACCAAATAACCGGGCTTTCAGTCGGTTTTCGACAGCGGATCGCCGACGGTCGGGCGTTGCGAGAAGTCGTGCAGTGCACTGTCGGCAGCAATCGGCGCAATCAGACATTCATCGATACGCGCTCCTGCCGGCCCGCGTTCGGCCCAGGCAACCAATGCATCAAGGGCCGCCGGCACACCGCAGGCGAAGGCCTCGACCGACCCGTCGCGCCGGTTGCGCACCCAGCCGGTGACGCCGAGCCGGCGCGCCTCGTTGATCATGGCGTAGCGGAAACCCACGCCCTGCACCCGCCCGCGGATGGCGAAGTGCAGCGCCTCGATCTCGCTGTCGTTCACGCCTATTTGACGCGCATGCCCGGCGCGGCACCGCTATCCGGCGACAGGATGAACAGGCCCGGTACTTCGCCGGTGTCGTCGGACGCGGCCAGCACCATGCCTTCGCTCATGCCGAACTTCATCTTGCGCGGCGCGAGATTGGCCACCATGACGGTCAGCCGGCCGACCAGCTGCGTCGGGTCATAGGCCGACTTGATGCCGGCGAACACCTGACGCAGCGCGGCTTCGCCGATGTCCAGTTGCAGGCGCAGCAGCTTGTCCGCGCCCTCGACATGTTCGGCCGCGACGATCATTGCGATGCGCAGTTCGACCTTCGAGAAGTCGTCGATGGAGATGAAGCTCCCCTCTCCCGCATCAGCGGGAGAGGGGCCGGGGGTGAGGGCAGATGCGTTCGTGACCGCGCGCCAGATCGATTCGAGCACGGCTTCGGTTTGTTCCAGCACCTCGTTGTTCCAGTAACGCAGTACCCGGATGCCGTGCTCCGCCAGCGAGCGATCGCGCTCGCGGTCCTTCAGCGCTGCCTCGACATGCTGACCGCCGTCGAGTTCGATGGCGATCTTCTGTTCTGCGGCGTAGAAATCAAGAATGGCCTTCGCGCCGCCCCCAAGATCGAACGGGTGCTGGCGACGGAACTTCGCGTTGCAGATCTGGCGATCGCGCAGCAAGGACCAGATCAGTGCTTCGGCATCGGTCTGACCGGCGCGCAGCTTGCGGGCCAGTTCGACCAGCGATGCGGGGGCGGAGGCCGGCTTGCCCTCACCCGTCCGCGCTGGCGCGCGGCCACCCTCTCCCGCTGATGCGGGCGAGGGATTGGAACCGTCGCGGGTTTTGGCGGGCTCGCCTTGCGACGGCTTTGCGGCGCTGTTGCTTTTCGCTCCCTCTCCCGCATCAGCGGGAGAGGGCTGGGGTGAGGGCAGCAGACTGTCCTTGTTGGCGTCGACCAGCGCAGCGACCTGTTTGGCGTCGATGCGGGTCATAAGGTGCTGATAGGGAGAAATTCTATTGGGAATTACACCTGCGTCCTCCCAGCAGAAATCGCGGCTCATGCCGAAGAAATCACGAGCGACGCGGCGAGTGAGTGCAGGCAGGATCGGGGTTAGCAAGACTGAAAGTAGATGGAATCCGTATAGGCAAAGCGAGCAAACTCGCTGAAGGTCGTCACGACGAGCGTTGTCCTTGGCCAACTTCCAAGGCTCTTGATTGCTGAAGAAGACGTTTGTGCTGTCAGCAATCGCCATGATGTCTCGCATGGCTTGGCTGAAATTCCGGCTTTCGTATGCTTCGCCAATCGTATGAGCACTACCAATCCAACCCGATACATCGCCGCGTAGTTGATCCTCTGTGCGTCCGGGCGTTGCGAGCTGTCCATCAAACTGCTCAGAGATAAACTTCGCAGCGCGGCTCGCGATGTTGATGTACTTCCCCACCAGATCCGAATTTACCCGCGCGACGAAGTCGTCGAGGTTGAGGTCGATGTCTTCCATCGAGCCATTCAGTTTGGCGGCATAGTAATAGCGCAGCCATTCCGGGTTCAGGCCGAGGTCGAGATAGCTCTGCGCGGTGATGAAGGTGCCGCGGCTCTTGCTCATCTTTTCGCCATTGACCGTCAGGAAGCCGTGCGCGTTGATCTGCGTCGGCGTGCGGTAGCCCGAGTGTTCGAGCATGGCGGGCCAGAACAGGGCGTGGAAGTACAGGATGTCCTTGCCGATGAAATGGACCATTTCGGTGCCGGCCGCCTTCGCACCCGCGGCATCGAGGAAGTCGGCCTCGTTGATGTCCTTACCCAGCGCCTGCTGCTTCGCCACGTAGTTGCGGAAGCTGCCGAAATAGCCGACCGGTGCGTCCAGCCAGACGTAGAAGAACTTGTTGTCGGTGCCCGGGATGCGGAAGCCGAAGTAGGGCGCATCGCGCGAAATGTCCCAGTCGGACAGGCGGTTGTCGCCCGGCTCGCCCAGCCATTCCTTCATCTTGTTCGCGGCTTCCTGCTGCAGCCGGTTCGAGCCCTGCGTGAAATCGCGCAGGAACTGTTCGCACTGCGGCGCCGACAGGCGGAAGAAGTGATGCTCGCTGCTGCGCCGCTCGGGCGCGGCGCCGGACACCACCGAATACGCGTTCTTCAGATCGGTCGGCGCATAGGTAGCGCCACACACTTCGCACGAGTCGCCGTACTGATCCTTCGCGCCGCATTTCGGGCACTCGCCCTTGATGAAGCGGTCAGGCAGGAACATTTCCTTCACCGGGTCGTAGAACTGCTCGACCGAGCGCTGCGCGATCAGGTCGCCGGCCTTCAGCTTGCCGTAGATGTCTTCGCAGAAGGCGCGGTTCTCGTCGGAATCGGTCTGGTGGTAGTTGTCGAAACTGACCAGGAAACCGCCCAGCTCGCCTGCGCCCTGCTTCCACGCGGCCTGCACGTCGAGGCCGCCGAAGAAGTCGCGGGCGTGTTCGTGCAGCACGCGCTCGACGAGCTGGCGCGGCGTGATGCCCTCCTTTTCGGCGCGCAGCATGATGGGCGTGCCGTGCTGGTCGTCGGCGCCGACGTAATGGACCTCGTGGCCGCGCATGCGCTGGAAGCGCACCCAGATGTCGGTCTGGATGTATTCGACCAGATGACCGAGGTGGATGGCGCCATTGGCGTAGGGCAGGGCGCTGGTGACGAGAAGGCGGCGGGTCATGGCGGGCGGCGAAGTGGTGGCCAGAGCAGGAAAGCCCGCAATTCTACTGCCCGAGCACGGGCTTCCGGGATACGGACCGCGATGATCGGTTAAACTGGAGTAAATCAATCAGGTATTGCCTGCAGCGGCGCCGCATGACGCGGCCCGGCAGGCACGCCGCCGTCCGGAGTTCATATGTCCATCAGCGAAGCCCAGGTCCAGAGTGCGCTCAAGGAACTGATCGATCCCAATACCGGCAAGGATTTGATTGCCACGCGCAGCGCGCGGAACATCCGCGTCGATGGCGCGGACGTTTCGGTCGACATCGAACTGGGTTATCCGGCGAAGAGCCAGATGGATCACCTGCGCCGGATGGCCATCGCCGTGCTGCGCGCCATTCCGGGCGTCGGCAACGTCAGTGTCAGCATGACGCAGAAGATCGTGTCGCACACGGTGCAGCGCGGCGTGAAGCTGCTGCCCGGCGTGAAGAACATCATCGCCGTGGCGTCCGGCAAGGGCGGTGTCGGCAAGAGCACCACCGCGGTGAACCTTGCGCTGGCGCTGGCCGCCGAGGGCGCCACGGTCGGCCTGCTCGACGCCGACATCTACGGTCCGTCTCAGCCGCAGATGCTGGGCATCACCGGCCGTCCGGAGTCCCCGGATGGCAAGTCGCTGTCTCCGATGATGGCCTACGGCATCCAGGCGATGTCGATCGGCTTCCTGATCGACGTCGAAACGCCGATGGTGTGGCGCGGCCCGATGGTGACCTCGGCGCTGGAACAGTTGCTGACCGAAACGCGCTGGGAAGACGTCGACTACCTGGTGATCGACATGCCGCCGGGTACCGGCGACATTCAGCTCACGCTGGCGCAGAAGGTGCCGGTGACCGGAGCGGTCATCATCACGACGCCGCAGGACATCGCGTTGCTGGATGCACGCAAGGGATTGAAGATGTTCGAGAAGGTGGGCATCCCCATCCTCGGCATCGTGGAAAACATGAGCATCCACACCTGTTCGAAGTGCGGCCACGAAGAGCATATTTTCGGCGAAGGCGGCGGCGCGCGCATGGCGGCCGACTACGGACTCGAGGTACTGGGCTCGCTGCCGCTGGCGATGCAGATCCGCGAACAGGCCGATTCCGGCAAGCCGACCGTGGTGTCCGACCCGGACGGCCGCGTCGCGGAGATCTATCGCGACATCGCGCGCAAGGTGGCGGTGAAGATCGCCGACAAGGGCAAGGACATGAGCGCCAAATTCCCCAGCATCGTGGTGCAGAACACCTGATCGCCAGACGAACCCGGAGGCAAGCCGTCATGAAGCCGAACGCATTGCTGCTCGCTGCATCCTGTTGTGTCCTTTCGACCGTCGTTCAGGCCGCCGATCCGGCAAAGGGCGGCGAACTGGTGGTCGAGGCGCAGTGCGAGAATTGCCATGCGGACAAGCTGGGCGGCGACGGCTCGCAGATCTATCTGCGCAAGGACCGGCGGGTGAATTCGCTGGCCCAGCTTGCGACCCAGGTCAGCGTGTGCAATTCGCAGCTCAATACCGGCTGGTTCCCGGAGGACGAGGCGCACGTTGCGGCCTATCTGAACCAGCGTTACTACAAGTTCAGATAAAGGCACCTTCAGCAGGTTCGCCAGGCGGGCGCGTTCGCCTGGCACCTCCGCCTGGCGCCTCAACTCGCCGACCGGCGGCAGAAACAATAGACGAACTGCTGCACCACGCCGGCTGGCGTGTGATGGGCTTCGCGGCTGTGCTCCAGCAGTTCGAACCGTGCCCCGAATTGCGCGTGCAGTGCGTTTGCGCCGTAACGCATCACCGGCAGACCGCTGCAGCGCTCCGGGCCGTCCTCCGCGAACGCCGCTACGATGACGTGGCCGCCCGGCTTTACCGCCCGCAGCACCGTCGCCACATAGGCATCCCGCTGGGCCGGGTCAGTCAGGAAGTGGAATACCGCGCGGTCGTGCCACAGGTCGAAGCGCCGCGGTGGCAGTTCGACTGTGGTGATGTCGGCCTCGATCCACGTCACCCCGGCCGCTGCGTCGCCCAGCCGAGCCTGCGCCGCGTGCAATGCAGCAGCCGACAGGTCGAGCACGCTGAGGTCGGCATGGCCGCGTGCCAGCAAATCGTCGACCAGCGTCGAGGCGCCGCCGCCGACATCGATGATGGCGGCCTCGCGACCCGGTCCGGCACGTTCGATCAGGTCGAGCGAATGCTGCGCGTGCGGCTGGAACCAGCTCACGCTGTTCGGAGCCTTGCGGGTATAGACGTCTTCCCAGTGGTGCTTCGCGCCGTCGTTCATCGCGCGGCCGCCTTGACGCCGGCCGCGATGGCGTCATCGAGGTAGCCGCCGTAGAAGTCGGCCTTGCCGGCACCGACCAGTGGTGAGGCGACCTGCCGGCCGTGGGCATCGAGAAACAGCACGGTCGGCGCGAACTGCACCTTCATGCGTTTTGCGAATGCGGCCTGGGTCGTCTGGCTGCCGTCGAAATCGGTCAGTTTGCGTGCGCTGTCCAGGTCGACCTCGCGGATCACCAGCCGGCCGCGCTGGGCGGCATCGCGTGCCAGCGGCGCCAGATAGTGGCTGCGGACCTCTTCGCAGTAGTGGCAGCCGGGCAGCGAAAACAGCACGACGACCACGACGCCCGGGTTGGCGGCGTCACGCACATCCTTCACCGCATTCGTCAGCGTCGGCAGGGTCGGCCCTGCGGTACGCGCCGGTGCGGCGAACAGCACCGGACTGAGCAACAGTGCCCACAGGGCGACGAGCGTGCGGGCGGTCATTTGTCGAGCGCCTCCTGCTCCATGCGCAGGTAGGTGCCGTAGGCGTTGACGCGATTGGCGGCGTCGAAGGCCGGCATCTTTTCCCAGCGGCGCCAGTCGGTGCGTGCATAGGCCTCGTCGAAGGGCATGAAGTCGCTGACCGCCCGACCCATTTCAGTACGCAGATAGGTCAGGTAGTCGCGCGTCAGGCCGAGGTCGCGCGCCGGGTCGGTCGAGGCAGGACCGTGGCCGGTAACCAGCGTGCCGGGCTTGAGCGCAAGCAGCCGGTCCATCGTGGTCAGCCAGCGCTTGCTGTCGGCGTCACCGACGAAGGGGATGCGGCCGATGAACAGGATGTCGCCGGAGTAGATCACCCCGTCCTCGCGCACCACGATCACCATGTCGTCCGGTGCGTGCGCCGGGCCCATGTGGATCATTTCGAAACTGATGTCGCCCATGCGGAAGCTGGTGTCGCCCTCCAGCCAGAGGTCGGCGGCGATCAGTCGGGTCTTGCCGTCGACCCACGGATCGAGATCGCGCCGCCGCTGTTCCAGCCGCGCACGGCCTTCCTCGCCTTCGATGTATTCGCGTCCGCTGCGGTGCGCCCACACTTCGGCACCCACGGCCTTGAACGCCTGCAGCCCGTAGAAGTGGTCGGCGTGGTAATGGGTGATCAGCACGCGGCGGATCGGCTGGTCGGTCACGCGGCGGATGGCGGCGATCAGCGCCTCACCCAGTGTGGGGGTGCCGAGCGCGTCGATCACGACCACGCCGTCGCCGGTGACGACGAAGCCGGCGTTGGAGTTGTAGCCCGCATTGGCCAGACTGGCCGGGCCGGCCTCACCCTGCACATACCAGCTGTGGGCGCCGACCTGTACCGGCTTGAGCGCCGGATGAACAAGAGGTGCGCCGCCCGCCATCGCCCATTGCGTAAGGAGGAGAGCGCATGTCGCGAAAATTGTCCGCATCGACGGACGACGCAAAACCTGCATGTCAGGCCATGCCCGGGTTGCCGGCCACGCCCTGCAGTTCGGGCAGGTTCAGCTTGACCGGCTTGACGGTTTTCACATCGCGCAGATAGCGCGCCATCAGGTCCCAGATCGGTTCGCCGCCGGCGTTCTTCGCTTCTTCCGACACCGGTGCCCAGCCCGCGACGCGATAGGTTTTCGACGCCTCGATCGGCTTGCCGCCGAGCGACATCGCGGTGATGCGGCTGCCCATCTTCGCGGTCGGGTCGCAGCGATACTGCAGCCCGCCCACGCGCACCATGTCGCCGCCCTGCTGATAGTAGGGGTCGGGATTGAACAGGTTGTCGCAGACGTCCTCGAGCACCGTCTTGATGAATTCGCCGGTCATCGGCGTCAGCGTCGTGTAGGGATAGGTGATGGCTGTCTGGTCGAGCAGGTTTTCCATCGTGATCGGGTCTCCGGGCAGCAGGCTGGTACCCCAGCGGAAACCGGGCGAGAAGGCGATTTCCGCGTCCTTCATCTTCATCAGGCCGTCGAGGATGAGCTGATCGAAGCTGCCGTTGAAATTGCCGCGGCGATAGAGCAGGCCTTCGGTCACCGCGAGCCGCTCGCCCAGTTTCGCTTCGTGCGGTGCACGCATCTTCGCGATCAGCGAAGCCATGTCGGCGTCCGGCTGGATCAGGTTGGAAAACACCGGCAGCAGGTGGTAGCGGAAATCCGACACCTTGCCGCCCTTGACGTCGAAATCGAGCACGCCGAGGAATTTTCCGTTCGAGCCTGCATTGGTGACCAGGGTCTGGCCGCCGCCGTTCTTCACGATGACCGGGGCCGGCACGCCATCGTGCGTGTGTCCGCCTAGGATGGCATCGACGCCGCGCACCCTGGAGGCCATCTTGATGTCCACATCCATGCCGTTGTGCGACAGCACGACCACCACCTGCGCGCCTTTGGCGCGCGCGGCATCGACGTGTTCCTGCAGGCTTTCGTCGTTGATGCCGAAACTCCAGTCGGGCGTGAAGTAACGCGGATTGGCGATCGGCGTGTAGGGGAAGGCCTGGCCGATGATGGCCACCGGCACGCCGTTGATCGGCTTGATGACGAAAGGCGGGAACACCTGGTCGCCGAAGTCGGTGGTTTTCACGTTCTGCGCGACGAAGTCGATCTTGCCGGCGAAGTCGCCGTCGACGATCTGCTTCACACGCTCCGCACCGTAGGTGAATTCCCAGTGACCGGTCATGACATCGACGCCGAGCAGCTTGCAGGCGTCGACCATGTCCTGTCCCTTCGTCCACAGCGACAGGCCGGAACCCTGCCAGGTGTCGCCGCCGTCGAGCAGCAGCGCGCCGGGCCGGCTGGCCTTCATGCGCTTGACCAGCGTGGCCAGGTGAGCGAAGCCGCCGACCTTGCCGTAGGTTTTCGCCGCCTGCGAAAAGTCGAGGTAGGTGAAGGCATGTGCCTGCGCACTGCCCGGCGCGATGCCGAACTGCTTGAGCAGCTTTTCGCCGACCAGATGCGGTGGCCGACCCATCATGTCGCCGATGCCCAGATTCACGTCCGGCTCGCGGAAGTGGATGGGCATCAGCTGCGCGTGGCAGTCGGTCATGTGCAGCAGGCTCACGTTGCCGAAGCGCGGCAGTTCGTACATCTGCCCGGCTGCGCTCGCAGCCTGGGCGAAGTTGCCATGCAGGGCCATGCCGCCAGCACTGGCGGCCGCCAGCACCTGCAGGAACTCGCGGCGGTTCATGCTCATCGCGCCATCACTCCGCATTGACCGGCGACTTCGGGTCGAGCAGCAGGGCCACGATGTGGCGGATCTGCTTTTCGTCGAGGATGCCATGCGTGCCGAAGCGGGGCATGTTGGTGCAGGCGCTGTAGGCGTTCGGATTCCAGATCTTGGCCCACACATACTTCTGCGTGGCTTCCGTGTTGCCGTGCACCTTTCCGTACTGGTAAAGGCTGGGGCCGATGGTGCCGTACGAAATTTCCTTCTTCGTGATGCGGTGGCAGTTGTAGCAGTTGCCGCCGTTGGCTTCGCCGGCCTTGTCGGTCCAGGTCAGACCGCGGCCACTCTGTGCGATCTTTTCGCCTTCCTTCCAGTCGCCGATGTACTTGCCGTCGGATGGCCACTTCACCTCGGCGAGTGCCGCTGCCTGGAATCGTTCGCGCAGGTCGTCGTCGAGGCTGTGCCCGAATTTCGAGCAGGCGACCATGACTTCGTCCTGCGTCAGGCGGTCGGTCTTGACGATGCCCTGTTCGCGGAAGGATGCGGCCATGACGGCCGCGGCGTCCTTGTCGTAATCGGCCGAGGTGACGGTGGATGCGCCGGTGCCGGCGCAGCCCGCGACGGTGGCCAGCGTGGCCAGCACGGCAAGCGCGACGGCGCCCTGACGGATGCGGATGTTCATCGTGCTCTCCTTAACGCTTGATGGCCGGGGCGATGCTTTCGCCCGTGCCGTTGGCGGTCACACCCAGATAGCTCGACAGGGCGATGGTCACGTCCGAGCCGTACACCGGGTACGGGAAACGCTGCTGGCGGAAGCAGTCGTTGAGCCGCCGCTGCATGCTCCACAGCTCACCCGACGACACGCGGTAGGCCGGCCACGATCCGAAACCGCGCGCGGCGTCCGGGCCCTTGGTCAGGTTGGGCAGATCCTGCAGCCGGATGCGCTTGCCATCCTCGCCGTGACAGGTGACGCAGCCGAAATCGTGCGTGCCGCCGCGATAGTTGAAGGCGCGCTTGCCGATCTCGTACATGCGCTTCTCTTCCGGATGTGCCATCGGCAGGTTGAACTTCATGCCGCGCGATTCGGCGGAAATCCAGGCCACCAGTGCTTCGATGTTCTTCTGCTCACCCTTGCCGAACGGGGTCTTGGCCACCTCGTCGGCCGGAATGCCCTGCAGCGTTTCCATGCAGGTCAGCAGGCGGGACTCCAGATCCTGCACGCGGTTGGTGTCGGCGAAGTGGCGCGGCAGCGTGACGAAGGCGCCCTTGACGACGCCCGGCCCCTGGCCGAGATCACACTTTTCGAGTGTGGCCTTCTTCGGGCCGCGCGCTTCCTTCCACAACTCCTCGCCGCGCATCTCCCACAGCTCGGCCGGATTGCCCTCGGCCAGCGCCTCGCGGTACTTGGCAATGCCCTCGGCAGTGGCGTCTGCCAGCACCGGCGTGGCAAACACGAGCGCGGACGCGGCAACGCAGGCAGCGTATGTGCTGTTCTTCATGATCTCTTCCTCCAGTCCTTGACGGGATGATCCGGGCTGATGACGGGACCGGCCTGCTTCGGGTCGATCCTCTATGCAACGACGAGCAGGGTTCAGGCCACGACGACTTCGTCGGTACGCTTGTCACCCTTGTTGTCCACCCAGCTCACGCTGACCTTGTCGCCCTTGGCGCCGCCGGCGAACCTGAACTGCAGATACGGGTTCTTCGATACCGCCGGGCCGAACTGGGCGGCCAGCACGACACGGCCGTTGTGGGTGGCCGTCAGTTCGGTGATGTGATGGGCCGGAACCAATGCGCCGGACGCGTCCTTGCGCTGACCGGTTTCCATGTCGTGGCTCATCAGGATCTTTACTTCGGTTTCAGTGCCATTGCTGGCGGCGCGGATGCGCATCGGACCTGCCATGTCTTGCTCCTTGGGTTGTGCGTGGGATGTGAACGAATTGCCGGCTGCTATCAGCCGCCGCAACCGCCCAGCGTCACCTTGATTTCCTTGGACACCATGTAGAAGCTGCCGCCTGCCTTGACCAGCGCGAACACATTCGAGGTCTGGCCCATCTTCACGCGGGTGCTCACGTCAGCAATCGTGCCGGCCGGCAGCATGAAGCTGGCAGCGAGCATGCTCGGATTCTTCTCGATCAGGATGGCGATGAATTCGGTGTCGGCGAGCGCGCTCTTGACGCCGACCGGCACCACCGCTCCGTTCTCGGCAATGTCGGGGCCGCTGATCTGAACGTCCTTCGAATCGGCGGGCTTGCCGGCACCCAGCGCCTTGAGCGCTTCGTCCATCGCCTTGGCTTCGAACGCCGGCTTGTCCCATCCGGCCGCCTGCGCCTGTTGGGTCGTGATCAGGCCGGCGGCCACCAGCAGACCGAACAATCCGGCCGCGCTGCCGCTCTTCAGGACTTCCCTTCGCTGCGTGTTCATCCGTTTCCTCCTCAGTTTTCGGGCGAGCCCGACAATATCCATTTGATCAACGCAGCCGTGTCCGCGTCGCTGACATGCGCCTGGGGCGGCATTGCCACATCGCCCCACGTGCCGCTGCCACCTGCCTTGACACGGCCGATGAGCTGCGATTCTGCCCCCTTGTCGTCCTTGTAGCGCTTCGCGATGTCGCGGAAGGACGGTCCGAGTATCTTGCTGGCGATGCCGTGACAGCCACTGCAACCGCTCTTCTTCATCAATTCCAGTGCAGGATGCGGCGCGGGCGCTGCCGCACCGCCGCCGGCACCCTCGGTGGTCTGTTGCCCGCGTACCGCGCCGATCACCCGGTTCTGATCGGCAAGATTGCCGTGTGCGTCGCGGGCGTAGTCCGGCAGGCTGGACCCCATCGTGATCTGCGTCTTGCAGTTCTTCATGCAGGCCACGTTTTTCACGTCAGGCTTGCCCTTGATGTCCCACATGCCATGTTTTGTCGTCATGCCGTTACGGTTCGGCATGCGTTTCTGCACTTCGGCGATATTCTTGTCCGAAAGCGTGAAGTCGGACGGCACGATTTCACCCAGATGAAGCAGGTAGGCGAGCACGGCGTATACCTCGTCCGGACTCAGCGACTTCGGTGCATTCCACGGCATGGCGCGGTTGATGTAGTCCCACAGCGTCGACAGCGTCGGCACCTTCATCAGCGTGCTGCGCTGCGGGGCGTCCTGCCGGATGTAGGCGCCGACACGGCCGGTTTCGATGTCCTCTTTCGTCGTGCCGCCGACCAGCGGGGTGAAAACCTCGTTGCTTTCGCCGAAGCTGCCGTGACAGGCCGTGCACTTCGCTTCCCACAGTTCGATGCCCTGCTCGACTGAACCCTTGCCGGGTGGCAGGCCCTTGAAATCGGGGCGCACATCGATGTCCCACGCCTTGACTTCGGACGGGGTGGCCGCACGGCCGACACCCGGAAAGCTGCTCTCGGCCGAGGCGCCGGTGGCTGCTGCGATCAGGCAGCCCGCGAGGAGAAGTTCAGAAAACCTGGACATTGCTCACGTCTCCGCTGTCCGCCAGCTTCCACGACTGGATGGCGTTGTTGTGATAGATCGAACGCGTGCCGCGCACCGCGCGCAGTTGCGCGTAGGTGGGCTGCACGTAACCGGTTTCATCCATGGCGCGCGACTGCAGGATCGCGGGACTGCCGTCCCACACCCAGTCGATGTTGAAGCGGGTCAGCGCCTTCGACAGCACCGGCGTTTCAAGCCGCGCGGTGCGCCAGTTGCGGCCGCCATCGACGGATACATCCACCCGCTTCACCTTGCCGCGGCCCGACCAGGCGATACCGGTGATGTTGTGGAAGCCCTTGTCGAGCAGCGTCTGGCCGCCGGACGGTGTCGTGATGACCGACTTGCATTCCTGGATCGAGGTGTATTGGCGGTGCGTGCCGTCGGGCATCAGGTCGATGTAGTGCACCGCCTCGTCCTTGGTCGCCCACGGCTGATCGCCGACTTCGATGCGGCGCAGCCACTTGACCCACGACACGCCCTGGACGCCGGGCACCACGAGACGCAGCGGATAGCCGTTCTCGGGGCGCAGCATTTCGCCGTTCTGGCCCCAGGCCACCAGTACGTCGTCCAGTGCGCGGTCGAGCGATATCGTGCGGGTCATGCTCGATCCGTCGGCCCCTTCGGCCAGCACGAACTTCGCCCGCTTGCGATCGATGCCGCAATCGTCGAGCAGCACGGACAGCGGCACGCCGGTGAACTCCGAGCAGGACAGCATGCCATGCGAGTACTGTACCGTCGGCACGGCTACATTGCCCCATTCCATGCCGGTATTGGCGCCGCATTCGATGAAGTGGATGCGCGACACGGACGGCAGGCGCATCAGGTCGTCCATCGTGTACACGCGGGCTTCCTTCACCAGGCCGTTGATCATCAGCCGGTGACGCGCCGGGTCGATGTCGTGCCAGCCCTGGTGGTGGCGTTCGAAATGCAGGCCGGAGGGCGTGATGATGCCGAACAGGCCCTGCAGCGGCGAGAACGAGACCGACGAACCGGCCACGCGGGTCAGCCCGGGGCTTTCGCGGCGGCGCAGGCCCGCTTCGAACTGAGACGGGGCACCATACGGACGTTCGGCGACCGGACGGCCCAGTGTGGTGCTGTGTTCGGGCAGCGTCAGGATGGCCGGGTCGCCATCGGCGGCCCGTGCAACGGACGTTCCTGCCACGGCCATACTGGCGCTGGCAAAGGCCGTGCGCAGGAAGTCGCGCCGCCCGGCAGACACTTCCCGTATCTGTTCCGGCGACAGGAAGCTTTCCGGTGCGCGCTGGATGCGCCCGGGGCGTGGGGTGATCTGGGACATGCTTACTCCTGTTCGGACGCGAGTTCGAGCGACTTGCCGACCTTCTTCAGCGATGCCTTGCTGGGTCGGTGCGGCATGTTCAGCGAGTTGCCGGAGGCAATCTGGATGCAGACGGTGCGGCAGATCGACGGAAAATTCGGGTCGATGAGCTTGTAGAACACCATGGCGCCGTCCTTGCGCCGGCCGACGATGCCGGCGCGGTACAACATGTTGAGGTGACGGGAGGTGTTGGTCTGGCTCAGACCGGACTGATCCACGACGTCGGCAACCGAACGTTCGCCGTCGCACAGGCAGTGCAGGATCTTCAGTCTTGCAGGTTCGGCCAGCAGTCCGAAGTAATCGGCCACCGACTCAAAAACCTTGTCCAGCTCGGGATCGTAATCCACAGCTGCTCCTCGTCTTGTCCTTGTTGAAGTAAAACAGATGCGCAATTGCGCATATGGGCAAGAATAAATTTATTATTTTTTCTACTTGAGACGTGACGAGTTTTTGTCTAGCGTGTCGTTAGCTCGCAAGGTTCTTCACGACAGATGTGGAACAGGCGCGCGCGGACTACCACGAAGATTCCACGGAGGAGAACATTTTGAAAACGAAACTGGCGGGCACGGCGCTGCTGTGGCTTGGCCTCTCAATGGCCTGTGTACAGGCTGCCGACCCGAACCTCGGACGCAATCTTGCAGCCACCTGCGCCAATTGCCACGGCACCGACGGCAACAGCGCTGGCGGCATCCCGGGCCTTGCAGGCATGTCGAAAGCCAAGATGCTCGGCCTGATCAACGAATTCCGCAGCGGCGCCAAGCCGGCGACGATCATGCATCAGCTGTCCAAGGGCTACACCGACAGCCAGCTTGACCTCATTGCGGACTACTTCGCGTCGCGTACACCGGTCGGAGGTGCCAAATGACTGCGGCACGTCGTGGATTCATCAAAGGCACGCTCGGCCTGTCCGCCATGGCGGCACTGTACGGCTGTGCCGGCGCCGGCAAGGGCGCCAAGGGGCATGTCGTCGTGGTCGGTGGCGGCTATGGCGGTGCGACCGCCGCGAAGTACATTTCGATGTGGAGTGAGGGTGGCATCCGCGTGACGCTGGTCGAGCGCAATGCGGCGTTCGTGTCCTGCCCGATCTCCAATCTGGTGCTGGCGGGCGAAAAGCAGTTGTCGGACATCACGGTCGGCTACGAAGGTCTGGCGAAGTACGGCATCACCGTGGTGCAGGACGAAGTGACCGCGGTCGACGCCGAAAAACGCATGATCAGACTGGCCCGTGGCGGCGACCTCGCCTACGACCGGCTGGTGCTGTCGCCGGGCGTGGACTTCATGTATGAGTCGCTGCCAGGCATGGCCTCGGCCGCGGCGAAGGAAAGCATCCTGCACGCGTGGAAGGCGGGTCCGCAGACGGTTGCACTGCGCAAGCAGCTGGAGGCGATGCCCGACGGTGGCGTATTTGCGATGACCATCCCGAAAGCGCCTTACCGCTGCCCGCCGGGACCGTACGAGCGCGCCTGCATGGTCGCCCATTACCTGAAGCAGGCGAAGCCGAAGTCCAAGGTGCTGGTGCTGGACGCCAACGAGGACATCGTGTCGAAGAAGGGCTTGTTCACCAAGGCCTGGGCCGACAGCTACAAGGGCATGATCGAGTACCGGCCGCAGAGCGAGCTGCGCGATGTCGATGTTGGCAATCGTACCGCCATCCTCGAGTTCGACCAGGTCAAGGCGAGCGTGCTCAACGTCGTGCCGCCGCAGCGCGCGGGCGACATCGCCGCCAAGTCGGGGTTGAAGCTGATCAACAACCGCTGGGTCGACATCAACTGGCTGACGATGGAATCCACGAGCACGCCGAACATTCACGTGCTGGGCGACGCCATCTTCCCGGCGCCGACGATGCCAAAGTCCGGTCACATGGCCAATCAGCACGCCAAGGTCGCGGCGGCGGCCATCATCAACCTGATGTCCGGGCAGCCGCCGTCCGACGCGCCGCTGGTGATGAACACCTGCTACAGCTTCGTCGATGCGACGAATGTGGTGCATGTGGCATCCGTGCATCCCTACGATGCGGCGACCAAACAGCCGCAGCCGGTAAAGGGCGCGGGCGGTCTGTCGGCAGCCCCGACCGAGATGGAAGGCAAGTACGCACTTGCCTGGGCGCGCAACATCTGGGCCGACATGCTGACCTGATCGCGCCTTTTCCCCGTCCGGGGCGGCTCTCCGACAAGGGGAGCCGCCCTTTTTCATGTCCGCGCGTCGGTTCCGACCCCGCTATTGACCGGGTAGAAACCCTCGATGCCGGGCGTGCTCGTCCGGATTTTCCCCGCCCTCCTAGCCGCGTAGAACTGTCGCTGTCATGCGATGCGCCCGCAGCGGTGCACGCAAGACGGACAACAAGGCAGTCATGCCCACAACAAGGACAAGGAGGAAGATGAATGAGCCGTGTACTCAAGCGGACGGTGACGGTATTCGCACTTGCGCTGCCGGTGGCGGTGCAGGCGGCGGCAGGTGACTGGGAGCTCAGTCTGGGACTGATGTCGGTCAACGCGGACATGGATTCACCGGTACTGGGCGTCGACGCATCGGACCGGGTGACGCCGGTGATCAGCGCAAGCTATTTCCTGACCCGTCAGATCGCGCTGAATACCGCAGCCGGTATCGCGCGTCACCGCTTCAGCCTCGGCGGCGCTACGCTTGGCCGGGCTTCGATGGCGCCGCTGAACCTCTTGGCGCAATGGCATTTCCTGCCTGAAGGGCGCTTCCGTCCCTACGTCGGCGTCGGCGTCCACCACACGCTGTTCTTCGACCAGGAAGGACCGGTCTTCGACCAGCTCGCCCGCTTCAAGTCCGATACCGGCCTCGTACTGCAGGCGGGCGTCAGCTGGTCGGTGTCGGAGCGCTATTTCATCAATCTGGACTACAAAAAGTTCTATCTGGAGACCGATGTGCGCTTCTCCGGAGCGCCCGCCCGCGTGGAACGCATCGGCCTCGATCCCGACGTGTTCAGCCTTGCGTTCGGCATGCGCTTCTGAGCGGCGACGGCGGCCATGCGGGATGACCCTCCAGTGCCTGATGGCGTAGCCGTCGTCGTCGATGCACGCGGCAGCCATTGCCCGGGCGCACTGATGGAACTGATCGTGGCGCTCAAGCACGCGCGGCGCGGGGAGTTCCTGCTGGTGCTGGCGGACGACCCGGGTTCGGCGCGGGAGATTCCCGAGTGGCTGGCCAAGGTGGGTCAGCGTCACGTGTCCACCCGCAGCGAGCAGGGGGTTCTGCACATCATGGTCGAGAAGACGCGTGGCTAGGGTCTGTTGCTATTGGATCGCGGGCCGCGTGCGATTCCCGATGCGTCCGGATCAAGGCGGGCCGACGCCGGCTGACTGGCCGTCAGGCCAGGAGGCCCAACGCGGAGCTGGGCGCATCGGGACTCGCGCCCTCCGGGTTTGCAGCGTGCGAGGCACGGACCGCGTTGCGCTCCTTGTCGAGACGGCCAGTCTCGACTTCGTCGCACGCCTTGCCCGTGCCTCGCGCGCTGCAAACGCGGTTCGCGATCCAATGGCAACAGACCCTGGGGCAATGCCGGGGGAGCGGACTTCATGCGCATCATGATCGTCGGCGCCGGTATCGGTGGCACGATACTGGCCAACAGGCTGGCAAGGCTGCTGGCACCGGAGCTGCAGCGCGGCGAGGTGGATGTGGTGGTGCTTTCCGCGTCTCCAAGGCATCTCTACCAGCCTGGCCTGCTGCATCTCGCTCTGGGACAGACCACGGTGGATGCGTTGCATCGCGACCAGCGCACGCTGCTCGACCCGCGCATCGCGCTGCTGATCGACGAGGTGGTCGCTTTTGCGCCGGACTCGAAGCAGGTGCGCGGCGCCAGCGGCAATGCCTACAGCTATGACTGGCTGGTCATCGCCACCGGCTCGCGGGTGACGCCGGAAGAGGTGCCGGGCCTGGCCGAACATGCGCATGGCTTCTACACCGAGGCGGCGGCACTCAGGCTGGCTCAGGCACTGCAGGCCTTCGACGGCGGTCGCGTCGTGGTGACCACCGGAGTCCCTCACAAATGCCCGATGGCGCCGCTGGAACTGACCTTTCTGCTGCATGACCTGTTCGTGCGACGTGCTATCGCGCCGCGCGTCGACCTGCTCTACACCTATCCGATCGGCCGCCTGCATTCGATCGAGGCAGTGGCCGAGTGGGCGCGCATCGAGTTCGCCCGCCGCGGTATACGCAGCGCGACCTATTTCAACATCGCGTCGGTCGATGGTGCCACGCGCACCGTGCACAGCGAGGAGGGGCTGAGCGTTGACTACGATCTGCTGATCGCCATTCCGCCACATCGCGGCGCCGAGGCGATCGAACGCAGCGGGCTGGGGCCGCGCGGCTGGGTGCCGACGCATCGGCGGCTGCTCACCATGCAGGGGCACGACGACGTGTTCGTGCTCGGTGACACCACCAATCTGCCGGTGAGCAAGGCGGGCTCGACGGCACGTTTCCAGGCCGAGGTGATCGCCGCGAATCTGGCTTCCCGCGCGCGCGGTGGCGGTGACACCCATGGCTACGACGGCAAGGTGCTGTGTTTCATCGAAACCAGCCGTGACCGCGCCACCTACGCCGCCTTCAACTACGCGGAGCCGCCGCGCCCGCGCGCGCCCAGTCGCGCGATGCACATGGCGAAAACCTTCTATCACCGTCTCTACTGGTCGTCGCTGAGAGGTTTTCCGTGACGGCCCGCGAAGAGGACTGGCGTGCGCTCCAGGACTGGTGCGAACGGGCCGGACTGACCGAGGCGCCGTGCGTGCTGGCGGATATGGCACGGAGCGGCGCGCTCGACCGCCTGGCCGCCGAAGCGATCCGCGCCTGGAAACTGCATGAGGCCCTGCGCACCGGCGACTGCGCGCCGGCCGCAGCGGAGGCGGACGGCCTGCAGCGGGTGTTCGAACTGCTGGAGGATGGCTTCACGCCCGACATGGTGTCCGACGCTGCCGATCTGGCGGGTGGGGCCCTGCGCCTGCTGCATCTGCTGAACAGTCCTGGCGCGGCCCGTCTGCTCGATCGTCTTGAACGCGCGGCATCGCGCGACGACGGATTGGAGCGCTCTGCTCTGCTGACGCTGCTTCAGGCCGTGAACGACGGGTCGGCGCGCGCCGCCGGCACTGCGTCGCCCGGCGGAGCGGCATCGCTTTTCCGCCTGTTGATGCGCCCGGATACTCAGGATGCGCTGCACTGGCTGGTCGCGGTGGCGCGCGGTGCGCGCGGCTGAACTCAGCGCCCGCCGAGACCGAGCGCGGCTTCGGCGTAGGACCGGAACTGCGCCAGCGCCCGCGCGATCGCCACGGCAGGGTCGCGGATGCGGCCCATGACCAGCGCGCCCTCGATCACCACGAGCAGGTGCTCGGCCAGATCTTCGGCTCGCACCGGAGGTGGCGTGTCCAGCAGTGCGATGATCTGCGCGAACTGCGCGCAGGCGCCCTCCATCCAGCGCTCCAGCGCTGCAGCGCAGGCCCGCCGCAGCGGGGAGGATGGATCGGACGACTCGTAGGCGAGGATGGCGAACATGCAGCCGTCGCGAAAGCGCGCGTCTTCGCCGTACATGTCGCCGAGCAGGTCGAGGTAGGCGTGCAGCTGGCTGCGTGCGCTGCGCTTGCGCAGAGGCGGATGGGCCTGCATGCGCAGCCGGCCCTCGTGTTCGAAATGGTCGAGCAGGGCCAGGCCGAACCCTTCCTTGTCGCTGAAGTGATGGAAGAAGGCGCCCTTCGTCATCTGCGACAGCGTGCAGATCTCATCCACCGACGTCGCCGAGAAGCCCTTGCGCATGACCAGGTAACGGGCGGTGTCGAGCAGTTCGTTTTTGCGTGAAGGGCGGCTCATGCTGGCGGCGCAGAGGGGGGACTGCCGCTTTCTAGCACGAGGCGCGACCGCGTGGCGGTCTCGGTGACATGGCGCACGCGCCGCGGAAGTTTCCCCTTCTTCCCGGTCGAGATGCGACACCACGCGGGGGCGGCGCGGCGCGCGATGTGGCGCGGTCGACCGGCAGGTACGGGCACGCATGCACCGGAGCCACGATTCTTTTGCCTGCGTCCGGTGCCGAGCGCCGGGCGCTCGGTCGCAGGGTGTCGCCACTATGGCCGAGCGGCACGGGGGGCGGAAATCCGGTCGACTCCCTGTTCGGTCAAGGGGTTTCCCGCGCGGCCGTGCGGCATGCCCGTGCCGGTGCCGATCCAGCCGGAGTCCGGCGACTGGATGCACAGCGACTGCTTCACCAGTTCGGTCAGCGAGCGGGCGGCCATCTTGTCCATTACGTGCGCGCGGTGCGCCTCCACCGTCTTGCTCGACAGGCCGAGCACCTGTGCGATCACCTTGTTCGGCCGGCCCTCGACCACCAGATCCATCACCTCGCGCTCGCGTGGCGTCAGGCTGGCGTAACGGTCAAGCAGCGCTGTGCGGGCAGTGCGGCAACGGCGCGCCTCACTGTTGAGCCCGATGGCCTGCTGTACGCGGTCGAGCAGGGTCTGGTCGTCGAAGGGCTTCTCCAGGAAGTCGAAAGCGCCGGCCTTGATCGCCTTCACCGCGTTGGCCACGCCGCCGTGACCGGTAATGAAAATGACCGGCAGCCCGACATCGCGATCGCGCAGTCGCTGCTGCAACTCCAGTCCGCTCATGCCCGGCATGCGCACATCGAGCACCAGACAGCCCCACGGATCGGCGTCCATCGCGGCGATGAAGTCGAGCGCGTTGCGGTAGGTCCGGACGCGAAGCCCGATGGACTCCAGCAACCAGGACAGCGACGACGACACCGCGTCGTCGTCGTCAACCACGTAGACCGTCGGTTCCGTTCCGCCCATGCAGTGTCTCCCCCGTTTGCAGCGTGAACCGGAAGGTCGCGCCGTCGTTGTTGTTCCGTGCGAGCCAGAGCTGTCCGCCGTGTGCTTCGATGATGGAGCGGCTGATCGGCAGACCCATGCCCATGCCTTCGTCCTTGCTCGTGAAGAAGGGCTGGAAGATGCGCGTGGGGTCGGCGCCGTCTATGCCGGGCCCGGAGTCGGCGATGTCCACGAAGGCGTAGCCGTCGTGTCCGTGGCCGGTGGATACGCGGATCTCGCGGCAAGGGGATGCGGCGGTCGTCATCGCCTCGATTGCGTTGCGCATCAGGTTCAGCAGCACCTGTTCCACCTCGATGCGCGATCCGCGCGCCGGCGGCAGATCGGCGGATGGCGAGAACAGGATGCTCACGCCGTGCGCGCGAGCTTCCGAGCCAATCAGCGCGCTGGTGGCCTGCACGATGTCGTTCAGATTGAGCGCGGTCAGCGCCGGTTCGCGCTTGCCGAGGAAGGTGCGCAGATTGCGGATGATGCCGGCGGCACGCTCCGCCTGCGTGCACACGTGTTCGAGCGATTCGAGCACCTCTGGTGCGGCGGCAGCTTGAGCGCGCAGGCGTCGCAGCGACCCGCGCGTGTAATTGACGATGGCCGCCAGCGGCTGGTTCAGCTCGTGCGCCAGATTGGTCGCCATCTCGCCCATGGTGCAGGTGCGTACCACGTGGGCAAGCGCGGACAGGTGCTGCCGGTCCTGTTCCTCGGCGGCGCGCCGCTCGGTCATGTCGCGGGTGACGCCGAGCAGCGCGATGATCTGGCCATGTTCGTCGCGCAGCGGTGCCGCACTGGTTTCCATCCAGCGCAGACGCCCCTGCAGGCTGGTCAGGCGGAACTCCAGCCGCCCGCTCTCGCCGCGGAACACCCGCTCGGTCAGTTCGATATAGGGCTGGCGATGCTCTTCGGCGATGAAGGAGAAGATGGAGCGACCGAGCACCTGATCCGTGGAACACGCATCCATCATGGCGAGGCCGGCCGGGTTCATTTCCAGCACGCTGCCGTCGCAGGTATGCAGCTTCACGCATTCCGGTTCGGACTCGAGCAGCAGACGCAGCCGCTGCTCGCTCGACGTCAGGCGCGCCTCCGCCTCGCCGTGCGCCGTCACCAGCGCATCGCGCTCCGATTGCAGCGTGCGTATCGTCTGCGCCGCCTCGGCCAGTCGCTGCCGGTGCGTGCGTAGCGCCCATATCGACGAGGTGGCCAGCGCGAGCGTGGCGAGCAGGCCGATGCCGGTCAGCGCATTCATGCCTGATGCAGCTCGCGTTCGACACCGGCTAAGGGAAATCCCTCGGCTGCGCCGGAGTTCGTCCGGATGGTGGCGCTGCCGTGCCGGCGGTAGCATTGAGGCCGTTCCGGAGCACAGACCCGGGCCGGCGAGCCGGAAGGCATGTCGGAACGATGAGCGGCAGTCTTCACGATGGCTGATCCAGTGCTCCGGGCTGCTGCGTTGCAGCGACAAGAATGGCGGCGCCAATGCCTCCGCGTTACGACTATAAACATACCAAACGGTACGTCAACGGGTTTGCATGCGCAGCCTGGAGACGGTGTCGGGCCGCACCCGGTGCGGTCGGCACGACCGACAACCAGAGGAAGGAGATCCTGATGAGCAAGCTGAAAGCCACCGCCCTTGCATTCGCCCTGATTGCTTCGTTCGGCGGCACGCTGCCGGTACAGGCCGATGAAACCTGCAACTCGCCCTACACGACGAAGCTGATCAAGGGGCAGGAGGATTTCGTCCACGTGTGGACGCTGGGCGTGAAGGGCATGGGTGACGAATCGGACAAGCTGGTCACCGTGGATGTGAATCCGAAGTCGAAGGACTACGGCAAGGTGGTCCATTCCGTGACCGTCGGGGGGCGTGGCGAGGCGCACCACACCGGCTTCACCGACGACCGCCGATTCCTGTGGGCAGGCAGGCTCGACGACAACCGCATCTTCGTGTTCGACATCGCCAGCGATCCCGCGAAGCCGAAGCTGGTGCACACCATTTCCGACTTCACGCAGAAGACCGGCTATGTCGGGCCGCATACCTTCTATGCGCTGCCCGGCCGGATGATGGTGCAGGCCCTGTCCAACGACAAGGATCACGGCGGCCGCACCGGGCTGGTCATCTATAACAACAAGGGCGAGTTCGTCGAAAAGTACGACATGCCGACCGGCAAGCACGGCGACGTGATGGCCGACGGCTACGGTTACGACATCGGCATCAATCCGCAGAAGAACGCACTGCTTACTTCCAGCTTCACCGGCTGGAACAACTACATGATGGACTTCGGCAAGATGGTGAAGGATGCCGATGCGATGAAGCACTTCGGCAACACCATGGTCATGTGGGACCTGAAGTCGATGAAGCCGCAGAAGGTGATGAACGTGCCCGGCGCGCCGCTGGAAATCCGCTGGTCACTGAAGAACGGCGACAACTGGGCCTACACGGCCACCGCGCTCACATCGAAACTGGTGCTGATCAAGCAGGACGCGAAGGGCGAGTGGCAGGCGAAGGAGGTCGGTACCGTGGGTGACCCGTCCAAGGTGCCGCTGCCGGTCGACATTTCGATCACCGCCGACGCGAAGGGGCTGTGGGTGAACACCTTCCTCGACGGCACCGCGCGCTACTTCGACATTTCCGATCCGGAGGCACCGAGGGAGGTCTACCAGAAGGTGATCGGTTCGCAGGTCAACATGGTGAGCCAGAGCTGGGACGGCAAGCGGGTCTACTTCACCACCAGCCTGCTCGGCAACTGGGACAAGAAGGGCGGCGACGACCAGCAGTTCCTGAAGCTGTTCCACTGGGACGGCAAGGCGCTCAGCGAGAAGTTCTCGATCGACTTCTATGCGCTCAAGCTGGGTCGTGCGCATCACATGAAGTTTTCGGCGAAGCCGGCGAACACCGCCGGGCTGAAGGAGCGCGTCGCCGAACTTGCGTCGAACCGCTGAGTCGAGGCGAACACATGCCGATCCTCCGCCGCGTCCGGACGGCGGCGACGGCGCTGGTGCTGGGCGCCCTGCTGGCCGATGGCTCGCAGGGCGCATCCAATGCCGATCTCGCGCCCAGCACGCCGCATCAGGATTTCGTCGCGCCCGCCGCGGGCAGCTACCGCTTGCCGCCGATACAGCGCTCGCCCAACGGGCGGGTGGTGGACATCGACGGCCGTACCTACGGGCTCGCCCGCTATACGCGGGAGCGCATCACGCTGCTGTCCTTCATGTACACCTACTGCGTAGACCCGGTGGGCTGTCCGCTTGCCTACGCGACGCTGACGCAGTTGCGCGAGCGTCTGCTGCGTCGGCCCGACATGGCGCGCCAGGTCAGGCTGGTCAGCCTGTCCTTCGATCCGTCGCACGACGATGCGGCATCGATGCGCATGTACGCCGGCGCACTGGCCGATCCGAAGAGCCCGGTGCGCTGGCACTTCCTTACCACGCGTTCGGTCGCCGATCTGAAACCCATCCTCGACGACCTGGGTCAGGACGTTTCGGTCGAACTGGACACCCAGGGGCGCCCGACGCGGGTGCTCAACCACATGCTCAAGCTCTTCCTGATTGATCGCGACGGCCGGGTCCGCGAGATCTATACAACCGCCTTCCTGATGCCTGAGGTCATGTTCAATGACATTGAAACACTCCTGCTCGAGACGGCGCGGACGCGTTGAATACGTGCTCGCGCTGGCGCTCGCGCTGACCGGCTGTGCCGGCGAGGTGGCGCACGATGCGGCCACGGCGGCCATCGCTGTGCCGCTCGGCCTGCCCGTCATGCCGCACCCGCCGGACAACCCGCCCACGGCAGTACGCATCGAACTGGGGCGCAAGGTTTTCTTCGATCGCCGGCTGTCGTTCAACGGCACCATGTCGTGCGGCATGTGCCACGTGCCCGACCAAGGGTTCACCGCCAACGAACTTCGCATGGCGATCGGCAACGAGGGCGCCACGGTACGGCGCAACGCCCCCACGGTGCTCAACGTGGGCTACCACCCGCGCCTGTTCCATGACGGCCGCGAAGGGGAACTGGAAGTCCAGGTGTGGGGACCGTTCCTTGCGCACAACGAAATGGCCAATCCGTCGATCGGCCATGTGCTGGACAAGCTGCGCACGCTGCCCGACTACCAGGGCGCGTTCGAGCACGCTTTCGACGGTCGTGGGCCGACGGTCGAGACGGTGGGCCAGGCCCTGGCCAGCTATCAGCGATCGCTGGTGTCGGCCAATTCCCGCTTCGATCGCTACCGCTATGGCCGCGACGAGACGGCGCTGACGGTCCAGGAGCAGCAGGGGCTGGAGTTGTTCGCCGGCAAGGGGCGCTGCACGACCTGTCATACGATGGGCGAGCAGTCCGCGCTGTTCTCGGATTTCCGTTACCACAACACCGGCATCGGCTGGTTGAGCGGCTTGCCGCGGCCGCTCGTCGAAGTGCAGCTGGTACCCGGATTGCAGACGACGATGACGGCCGAGCGCATTGATTCGATCGGCGAGAAGGTACCGAGCGACGTCGGCCGCTTCGAAATCACGCTCGACCCGGACGACCGCTGGGCCTACAAGACACCGATGCTGCGGAACGTGGCGCTGACCGCGCCCTATATGCACGACGGCTCGCTGCCGACGCTCGAAGCGGTGGTGGACTTCTACGACCGTGGCGGCGGTGGCGCGCCGGATCAGAGCCCGCTGATCGTGCCGCTGCATCTGGGCGACGACGAAAAGGCCGCGCTGGTCGCCTTCCTGAGGGCACTGACCGGCGAACACCAGCGCTGGGTGGACGAGGGGCTACGCCAATCGACCTTCATGACCACGCTGAACCCGATCACCGAGTCAGGCCCCGCAGTGCCAGCCCCGCACGGCCGTTGAGCGGCGGCGGCCACGCGCGGTCCGTCGGGGCGAGGCAGCGCGTGCTTTTCTGCGCCGAACTTGCAACAATCGCGCTCTTTCGTGGCGCCCGGGCGCCCGCTTACGCACGCCGAGGTTACGCTGATGAGCATCAAATCCGATCGCTGGATACGCCGCATGGCCGAAGAACACCGCATGATCGAGCCGTTCGAGGCAGGTCAGGTGCGCGAGGTCGAAGGCCGGCGCATCGTGTCCTACGGCACGTCGAGCTATGGTTACGATGTGCGTTGCGCGGCCGAATTCAAGGTCTTCACGAACATCAACTCGACCATCGTCGATCCGAAGACCTTCGATCCGAATTCCTTCGTCGAAATGAACAGCGAGTCGTGCATCATTCCGCCCAATTCCTTCGCGCTGGCGCGCACGGTCGAGTACTTTCGCGTGCCGCGCAATGTGCTGGTGGTGTGTCTGGGCAAAAGCACTTACGCGCGCTGCGGCATCATCGTCAATGTGACCCCGCTCGAACCCGAATGGGAAGGTCACGTCACACTGGAGTTCTCGAACACCACGCCACTGCCGGCACGCATCTACGCCAACGAAGGCGTGGCGCAGATGCTGTTCTTTGAGTCCGACGAGCCGTGCGAAACCTCGTATCGCGACCGCGGTGGCAAGTATCAGGGGCAGACCGGCGTCACGCTGCCCAAGATCTGACGAGGTTTCCGTGCGCAACTGCACGCTTTCCGGATGCATTTGCGCGCGAATCGATACCAAGCGTTACACGGCGCAGCGACGTGACTTTATGAACAGTCCGCCCTGACGGCCCGCCCTAGACTCCGCTCACTTTCACGAATCACTGCGGAGCCGTCATGTTCAGAAACCTTCTTCTCGCTTCAGGTCTTGCCATCGCTTCGACGGGCGCATTTGCCTCGCTCGACGTGCCCTGGATCGACGGCCTCGAAAACACCGGTACCGGCTTTGATGCCGGCATGACCGACACCCGCTACAGCTTCACGGCGATTGCCGGAACGGCGACCGGCACCGACGGCTACGGCGTCGTGACCACCGGTTCGGGCTTTCCTTTCGGTCCGTGGCTTGCCAACAACTGGGATTCAGCCTGGCTGACGCCGTCGGCAAACGCCGCGGAAAGCTACGATCCGTCGACCGCCGGCCTGTACAAGTGGTCGATCAGCTTCGATCTCACCGGATATGATCCGTCGGCGTCCGGATTTTCCGGCCGCTGGGCGTCGGACAACAGCGGCTACGTCGTTTTCAATGGCGCCACCATTTCGACCGGCTCGTCCTTCAACAGCTGGACGTCGTTCGCCGCCACGACCGGCTTCGTTGCCGGCGTGAATACGATCGATTTCTTCGTGAACAACGGAGCGCAGGGCAGTGGCAACCCGACTGGCGTACGCGTTGAATTCCTCGACAGCTACACCTCGGTCGCCGCCCCGGTGCCGGAACCCGCGTCCTACGCGATGATTCTCGCCGGCCTGCTGGTTGTTGGCGCTGTCGCCCGTCGTCGCCTCGGCTGAACCCATCCGCAGCATCCGCAACATTCCGTCCGGGCCGCCCCAGTGCGGCCCGGATTGTTTTGAGACATCGAACTGATACCATCGCGCGCTCAGGATTGCAGGTTCTCTGCAACCCGGAGCGCCGTGTCAGGGCGCTCCTGCCATCACACAGGTTGACGCCATGCGCTTCGAGTTTCCGATCATCATCATCGACGAGGACTTCCGTTCCGAGAACGCGTCCGGTCTGGGCATCCGTGCGCTGGCCGAAGCGATCGAGAAGGAAGGTCTGACGATACTGGGGGTCACCAGTTACGGTGACCTGACCTCGTTCGCGCAGCAGCAGAGCCGGGCATCCACCTTCATCCTGTCGATCGACGACGAGGAGTTCGGTGGTGGCAGCGCGGCGGAAATCCAGGCCGTGCTGCAGAACCTGCGCGAATTCGTGGCGGAAATCCGCCGCCGCAACGCCGATATCCCGATCTTCCTGTACGGCGAGACGCGCACCACGCGCCACATCACGAACGACATCCTGCGCGAGCTGCACGGCTTCATCCACATGTTCGAGGACACGCCGGAATTCGTCGCGCGTTACATCGTGCGCGAAGCACGTGCCTATCTCGACTCGCTGCCGCCGCCGTTCTTCCGTGCGCTGGTGCACTACGCGCAGGACGGCTCCTACTCCTGGCACTGCCCGGGCCACTCCGGCGGCGTCGCCTTCCTGAAAAGCCCGGTCGGGCGCATGTTCCACCAGTTCTTCGGCGAGAACATGCTGCGTGCCGACGTGTGCAACGCGGTCGAGGAACTGGGTCAGCTGCTCGACCATACCGGCCCGGTGGCCGCGTCCGAGCGCAACGCGGCCCGCATCTTCCACGCCGATCACCTGTTCTTCGTCACCAATGGCACGTCGACGTCGAACAAGATGGTGTGGCATTCGACCGTGGCGCAGGACGACATCGTGGTGGTCGATCGCAACTGCCACAAATCCATCCTGCACTCCATCATCATGACCGGCGCGATTCCGGTCTTCCTGACGCCGACACGCAATCACTACGGCATCATCGGCCCGATTCCGCTGTCCGAATTCAGTCCGGACGTGATCCGCGCCAAGATCGAGGCCAATCCGTTCGCGCGCAAGGTGTCGAACAAGAAGCCACGCATCCTGACCATCACGCAATCGACCTACGACGGCATCCTGTACAACGTGGAAGCCATCAAGGACGTGCTCGACGGCCAGATCGACACGCTGCATTTCGACGAAGCCTGGCTGCCGCACGCGTCCTTCCACGATTTCTACGGCGACTACCACGCCATCGGCGAAGGCCGGCCGCGCTGCAAGGATTCGATGATCTTTTCCACGCAGTCGACGCACAAGCTGCTGGCCGGCCTGTCGCAGGCGTCGCAGATCCTGGTACAGGATTCGCAGACCCGCTCGCTCGATCGTGACGTGTTCAACGAGGCTTACCTGATGCACACGTCCACCAGCCCGCAGTACGCGATCATCGCGTCGTGCGACGTGGCGGCCGCGATGATGGAGCCGCCGGGCGGCACGGCGCTGGTCGAGGAGTCACTGGCCGAAGCGGTCGAATTCCGCCGCGCGATGCGCAAGGTCGGCGCGGAATTCGGCGCCGACTGGTGGTTCAAGGTATGGGGCCCGGAACATCTGGCGGAAGAAGGGCTGGGCACCCGCGAAGACTGGACACTGCGCGCCGGCGAGCGCTGGCATGGCTTCGGCGATCTGGCCGAAGGCTTCAACCTGCTCGATCCGATCAAGGCGACGGTCATCACGCCGGGTCTGGATGTCGATGGTGACTTTGCCGACTGGGGCATCCCTGCCGGCATGCTGACGCGCTATCTGGCCGAGCACGGCATCATCGTCGAGAAGACCGGCCTGTACAGTTTCTTCATCATGTTCACCATCGGCATCACCAAGGGCCGCTGGAACACGCTGGTGACCGAACTGCAGCAGTTCAAGGATGACTACGACAACAACGAACCGCTGTGGAAGGTGATGCCGGAGTTCGTGGCCGCGCATTCGCGCTACGAACGTGTGGGGTTGCGCGACCTGTGCGTGCGCATCCACGAAATGTACAAGAAGCACGACATCGCGCGCCTGACGACGGAAATGTATCTGTCGCCGATGGAACCGGCGATGAAGCCGGCCGAGGCGTGGGCGCGCATGGCGCACCGAGAGATCGACCGCGTGCCGATCGACGACCTCGAAGGCCGCATCACCGCCGTGCTGCTGACGCCCTATCCGCCGGGCATCCCGCTGCTGATCCCGGGCGAGCGCTTCAACCGCACCATCGTCAATTACCTGCGCTTTGCACGCGAATTCAACCGCGCCTTCCCGGGCTTCGAAACCGATATCCACGGTCTGGTCGGCGATGGCGAGGGCGAAACGATCAACTATCTGGTCGATTGCGTACGCGACTGACCGTCGGGCCGTCGGCGAGGCGGCTGTTGCGACGCGCTGCGCGGTCGTTCAGCGCCGCGCGTAATCGACGAAGGCGTACGGTAACCCGCTGGCGCTGACAGCCGGTTCGCGGGCGGTTTCGATCCATTCACTTCGGTCGAAGGCGGGGAATACCGTGTCGCCGTCAAATCGGTCGGCGATTTCGGTCAGCAGCAGCCGCTGTACGTGCGGCAGCGCCAGTGCGTACAGCTGGGCGCCGCCGATGATGAAGGCGTCCGCGCCACCTTTGGCCTGCGCGGCTGCCTCGCGCGCCGCCGCCAGCGACGGCACGACGATGGCGCCCGGAATCGACAGCCCGGGCTGCCGGCTGACCACGATGCTGGTGCGACCCGGCAACGGCCGGCCGAGCGAATCCCAGGTCTTGCGACCCATGATCATCGGGTGACCCATGGTCAGTGCACGGAAGCGCTTCAGGTCTTCCGGCAAGTGCCAGGGCATGGTGTTGTCGCGGCCGATCACGCCATTGGCTGCCAGGGCGGCAATCAGCGACAGGCGCGGCGTCACACGGCCACCTTGGCCGGAATGTGCGGCCACGGGTCATAGCCTTCGAGCCGGAAATCCTCCGGCGCGAAGGCGAACAGGTCGGTCACCGCCGGGTTGATGTGCATCACCGGCAGCGGCCGCGGCGTGCGTGACAACTGCTCGCGGGCCTGATCGACATGGTTCAGGTACAGGTGCGCGTCACCCAGCGTATGGATGAATTCGCCCGGCTTGAGCCCGCACACCTGGGCCATCATCATCGTCAGCAGCGCGTAACTTGCGATATTGAAAGGCACTCCGAGAAATATGTCAGCGCTGCGCTGGTACAGCTGGCAGGACAATGCACCGTCGGCGACGTAGAACTGGAACAGTGCATGGCAGGGCGGCAGCTTCATCGACGGGATGCTGGCCGGGTTCCATGCGCTGACGATGTGGCGGCGCGAATCCGGATTCTGGCGCAACCCCTTGATCAGTTCGGCAATCTGGTCGATGTGGCGCCCGTCGGGCGTCGGCCAGCTGCGCCACTGGGCGCCATACACCGGACCGAGGTCGCCGTTTTCGTCGGCCCACTCGTCCCAGATGCTGACGCCGTTTTCCTTCAGCCAGGCGATATTGGTGTCGCCGCGCAGGAACCACAGCAATTCGACGATGATGGAGCGCAGGTGCAGTTTCTTCGTCGTCAGCACCGGAAAGCCGTCGGCGAGATTGAAACGCATCTGCCAGCCGAACACCGAACGGGTGCCGGTTCCGGTGCGGTCGGTCTTGAGCGCGCCCTGTTCGAGCACATGGCGCATGAGGTCGAGATATTGCCGCATGGAAAATATCGCGCAGTCGCGTTACGCTAGAGGGTCGGGATTGTAGTCCAGCGCGCGGTTCCGGCGCGGTCTGCATGCAGCACGGGCGGGGATGCACACCGTCCGACGGACGATTGATGATCAGTACAATCGGGGCGCATCCCGAGCGGCGGAGGTGGCAGGTATGTTCGGTGTCTTTTCTTCATCCCCGGCGAGCGTGCTCGGCAATCCGGCCGAGCTGCGCCGTGTGCTGGCCGAAATAGCCGCTGCGCAGCCTGATCTGGCCATCAACGAACTGACCGGCTGGGTCGAATCGGTCAGCGAAGCCGCCAATATCGACATCGCGCATCACGTCAATCTGCTCTATCAGTTCGATTCCAGCGCCCAGCCCCACTTGCGAAAGCTCGACAGTGCTTACGTCGAGCAACCCGAAGGCAAGGATGTGGTGTGGCGCACCGGCCGCGATTTCTGGTCCATCCTGTCGTCCGCCTACGAATTCGCACTCGACCGCTACATGTCCGACCCGGCGCAGGCGTCGGTGCTCAGCGGTCTATCTCGTCTGGCCTCGCGCACCGTGCGGGCGTGCCGCCAGCGCTTCAAGTGGGACGTCTATCACAATGGTCCGGTCGATGCCGGGCTGTGGCAGGTGGCAGGGCAGGCTTACCTGCTCGCGCAGGCATCGGGTGCCGAGGTGCGCGAGGTGGTCAATGCCGCCGACGAAGCGGCGACGTCGGTCGAACGCGAGTATCTGCGCCTGATCGCCCTGCATGTGGCGGCACCGGAAGGTCTGGTGCCGGCCGGCGTGCGACTGGCCGAGCAGCTCACCAGTTATTTCGCGGCCCGGTTTTCGATGGCGTCCGCCGTCGAGCGCGGCACCACGCACTGGCTGGACTCCAATCAGCCTGCTCCGCCGCTGCGTCTGGTGCGCGCACCGCTGACCACCGACGGAATCCGCTACTTCTCCGGCATCGCAGCCGCAGATGCCGCACTCGCGATGGCTCGCAAGCTCGAAGCCGGCGAACGGCCGGATTCGCTGCACTTTGATGAAGAGCCGTCGCCGGAACAACTGGGTCGGCTGCTGCGCCACCTGTCGATCAACTGGGCGCTCGACCCGCCGACCCGGCAGTACCGCCGCCACACGCTGGGCGGTGCGCTCGCGGTCGCCAATGGCATCAAGCATCTGCACCACGTGCTGCGCGGCGCGCGCGACGAGGCGGTGATCTATCGCTGGGAAATGTCCGACGCCAGTCTGGGTGGCATCGGCGCAACGGCACCCACCGCCAGCGCCGAGTGGGTTCGCGTGGGCTCGCTGGTCGGCATGCAGCCGTCGGGCGGTGACAACTGGCTGGTCGGGGTCGTGCGCCGCTACATGCGAGGTCGCGACGCGCGCGGCACGGTCGGCATTGAAACGCTGTCGACCACGGCACGTCCGCTGGAGGTGTTTTCAGAGCGCAACAGCGGCGAAGCCGTTGCGCTGGATGACCCGATCACCGGCGCCGTCGTGCGCCTGGCGATCAACGGCACCGGCTATTCGGCCGAGTACCCGCTGCACGCCTCGATCAACGGGCGGCACGTCAGGCTTGATCCGGTCGAACTGATCGAGCGCGGCGCCAATTTCGATCTCGCCCGCTTCCGCGTCAGCGACTTCCGGTAGCGCGACTTTGTGCAGGGCGGGTGTTGGGCATCGCTGCGCTCACCCCAACCTACGGGGGATGGGCAACGTGATGGCCGGCGAGCGCCCTCGCTGCCGTAGGTTGGGGTGAGCGCCAGCGATGCCCAACAATCAGCATTCGCCCTCAGCGATCCGGCAGCAGGAATCCGGTCATCCGCGGAAGCTCTTTCGCGAAGCTCTGCAGGCTGTGATCGCCGCCGGCATGCACGACAAGGTTGGCGCCGCGAAGCTTCAGTACCGCCTGCCACCAGTCCAGTACCTCGTCGCCGGTTTCCNGCTGTGATCGCCGCCGGCATGCACGACAAGGTTGGCGCCGCGAAGCTTCAGTACCGCCTGCCACCAGTCCAGTACCTCGTCGCCGGTTTCCAGCAGCACCAGGTAGCGTTCCGGTTGCGTGATGGCCGCAACGTCCAGCTCCGCCAGCTGTTCGACATGTTCCTGCTCGAAGCGGAACACCTCGCCTGTATACATATGCTCATGTTCGCCGACGTAATCGCCGAGCGATTGCGGTGCGACCACGGCCGGGTTGATCAGCGCCGCGCGCAGGCCGTGCTTTTCCGCCAGATGCAGCGCATAGAAGCCGCCCAGCGACGAGCCGGCCAAAGCGACTTCATCGCGGGCGGCCAGCGCCGGGCACAGCACTGATTCGATCAGCGCGATCGCGTCCAGCGGCCCGGGCGGCAACTGTTCGCACCACAGGTCTCCGGCCCGACCCTGTCGTGCGAGGTGGGCGCGCAACTGCACGGCCTTGACCGACTGCGGGCCGGAGCGGAAACCGTGCAGATAGATCAGCTTCTGCATCAGTGATCCGCCCAGTCCACCCAGCCGCCGGCGGCCGTCAGCAGCACGATGATGCCGAAGACGATGCGGTACCAGGCGAACACCTCGAAGGTGTGGGTGGAGATGTAGCGCAGCAGCCAGCGCACGCTGAAGAAGGCGGCCAGGAAGGACGCCACGAAACCGGTCGCGAACACCGGCAGATCTTCGGCGCGCAGCAGCGCCCAGTTCTTGTACACGTCGTAGGCGGTGGCCGCGAACATGGTCGGAATGGCGAGGAAAAAGCTGAACTCGGTCGCCGCACGGCGAGACAGGCCGAAAATCAGGCCGCCCATGATGGTCGCACCGGAACGCGACACGCCGGGAAACATCGCCACGGACTGCGCGAAACCCACCTTGAGCGCGGCACGCCAGTCCATGTCTTCCACGGTTTCGTAGCGCGGCTGGTGATTGCGCCGCTCGATCAGCAGGATGAGCACGCCGCCGACGATCAGCGCGCCCGCTACGGTCAGCGGGTTGAACAGATAGGCCTTGATCACGCCGTGCAGCAGGAAGCCGAGTACCGCCGCGGGCATGAAGGCGATCAGCACCAGTATCACGAAGTGGTATGCCTGCGGGTCGCGCGCCAGCACGCCGCTGCCGACATCGATGAGCTTGCGCCGGTACTCCCAGCAGATCGCCAGTATCGCGGCCAGCTGGATGACGATCTTGAATACGCGACTGGTGTCGTCGGTATAACCCAGCAGGCTGCCTGCGATGATCAGGTGGCCGGTGCTGGAAATGGGCAGGAACTCGGTCAGACCTTCAATGATGCCGAGGATGAAGGCCTTGATCAGCAATGGATCCATGGAGTTTGCTGCACACGAAAGACCGGCGATTATAGGACGCTCGTCGTGACATGCCCGCGACACCGTGCGGTCTCATTTCCTGCCGGGCGGCGGTATTTCACCGGCCGCCTGTAAAATCCCGCCCCATGCCACGAAAAAGCGCTGCAGCCCGCACCCGCCCGAAGTCCGCGGCCACGCCCGAGAGAGCGGTGCTGACCAGCGTTCGGCCAGCTGCCCTGCGCACGGCCGAACCCGCGCTTCCGCCGTTGGCCATCGGCATCGCGGTGTCGATCCTCGTGCATGGCTTCGTGCTGGCGATCAATTTCGCGCCCGACCTCAAGCCGAAGCAGAAGGCGGTCGATCAGCCGCTGGAAGTCGTGCTGGTCAATGCGCGTGGCAAGCAGAAGCCGGTCGATCCGCAGGCGCTTGCACAGGCCAGTCTCGATGGCGGCGGCAATACCGATCAGGACCGCCGTGCAAAAACTCCGCTTCCGGCCAGCAAGCGCGACCAGACCGGCGATCAGCTGGTCAGCACGCAGAGCCGCGTGCAGGAACTCGAAGCGCTGCAGCAGAAGCTGCTGGCCGAGGCGCAGGCAAAGACGGCAGTCCGGGAAGAGGAACGTCGGGTCGAACAGCCGGAACCGACGCCGCAGGCCGTACCGTTGCCCCGCGGCGCCGACCTCGCGGCGCGCGCCATGGCGATGGCGCGGCTCGAGGCAGAAATTGCGCGCAATGTGGATGACTACAACAAGCGTCCGCGCAAGAAATTCGTCGGCGCACGCACGCAGGAATACCGCTTCGCGCAGTACATCGAGGACTGGCGGCAGAAGGTCGAGCGCATCGGCAACCTGAATTACCCGAGCGCGGCGCGCGGCCGCATCTACGGCAACCTCACGTTGACGGTCGAGATCCGGTCCGACGGCGAAATCGAACAGATCTACGTCAGCCGCTCGTCCGGTCAGCCGCTGCTCGACGAGGCCGCGCAGCGCATCGTGCGCATGGCCGCACCTTATGCGCCCTTCTCGCCGGATATCAAGCGCGACTTCGAAATCCTGTCCATCACCCGTACCTGGAGCTTCACCCAGGGCGACCAGCTTGAAGCACGCTAGACCGATGCCTGATCGTTACGCCGTGGTGGGTCATCCCATTTCGCACAGCAAATCACCCGCCATCCACGCCGCCTTCGCCGCGCAGACCGGTCAGGACATGCGTTACGAGGCGCTGCTGGCGCCGCTGGAAGGTTTCGCCGCCACGGTCGGGCAATTTCGCGCCGAGGGCGGGCGCGGCATGAACATCACCGTGCCGTTCAAGGAAGAGGCCTGGCGGCTGGCGGATCGCCTGACCGAAAGGGCGCGGCTGGCCGGCGCGGTCAACACTTTCGTGTTCGATCAGCACGTGCTGGGCGACAACACCGACGGTGCCGGGCTGGTGCGTGACCTCGAGTGGCTCGGTGGCCGGCTCGACGGCGCGCGCGTGCTGCTGCTCGGTGCCGGCGGCGCTGCGCGTGGCGTCGTGCTGCCGTTGCTCGATGCAGGTGTGGCGCGTCTGTTCATCGCCAACCGCACCGCCGACAAGGCGCGTGGTCTCGAAACACATTTCGCCGGGCACGACAGTCGCGCCGCGCTGGCCGCCGGGGGCTGGCAGGATGCCGCCGATGCGCCGTACGACATCGTGATCAACGCCACCAGCGCCAGTCTGAGTGACCAGGCGCCGCCGCTGCCGGACGGGTTGTATGCACCGGGCAGTCTGGCGTACGACATGGTCTATGGCCGCGGCCTGACCGCCTTTCTGAAACAGGCGCGCGCGCAGGGCGCCGACACGCTGGCCGACGGTCTGGGCATGCTGGTCGAGCAGGCCGCCGAAGCGTTCGAGCTGTGGCGTGGCGTACGGCCGGACACGGCGCCGGTGCGCGACATGCTGCGCGCGGCAACGCCGCCGCTAGCCTGAGCGTTGCCCCCGCCATGCGTCGCCTCCTGCGCCTGCTGAAATGGCTGCTCGCCGCTGCAGTGCTGCTGGCGCTGGCCTACCAGCTGTGGATCTTCGGTCACCTGCTGTGGTGGACGAAATTCAATCCGGACGAAACCCGCTTCATGTCGCTGCGCCTGTCCGAAATGCGCGAGCGTCAGCCGGACGCACAGCTGCGCAGGCAGTGGGTGCCCTACGAGCGTATTTCGGTGCACCTGAAACGCGCCGTGATTGCGGCCGAGGACGACGGCTTCGTCGATCACGAAGGCTTCGACTGGGAAGGCATCCAGAAAGCGATGGAAAAGAACCGCAAGAAGGGCCGTGCGGTGGCCGGCGGCTCGACCATCAGCCAACAGCTGGCGAAGAACCTGTTTCTCAGCCCGAGCCGCAGCTATCTGCGCAAGGCGCAGGAGGCGGCCATCACCTTCATGATGGAGGCCGTGATGGACAAGCGGCGCATCCTCGAAATCTATCTGAATGTGGTGGAGTGGGGCGACGGCATCTTCGGCGCCGAAGCGGCCGCGCAGCGCTACTACCGCGTGCCGGCGGCGAAGCTCGGGCCGGATCAGGCGGCGCGGCTGGCCGTCATGCTGCCCAACCCGCGCAAGTACGAAAAGACCTTCGGCCCGCGCCTGGCCGCGCATGCGGCCAGCGTGGCGGCGCGCATGCACTACTCGCAGTTACCGTGATTGCTTGAGTATCAAAATTTAACGGATTTTTTCTCATTCCTTTGTACGATTTTTTCTTACAAAAGAACTTGATAGCCTTCAAAATTTGGCTGTCCCGGACCCGTCCGCGGTCCGCAGGGAGAGAAAAATGAAGTTCAGACCCAAGTTGATGATGGTCTTGTTCGAGCTTGCGTTCGGCGCGACCCTCTGCGCGCGTCCGGCGTACGCCAATCCGTCCGGCGCCGCCGTTACAGCCGGTGCGGCCAGCTTCGCACAGCCGGCACCCAACGTGCTGCAGGTGACCAATGCGCCGGGCACCGTCATCAACTGGCAGCACTTCTCGATCGCCCAGGGTGAAATCACGAGGTTCGTGCAGCAGTCGGCGCAGAGCGCGGTGCTGAACCGGGTGGTCGGCGGCAATCTGTCCGAAATCATGGGCACGCTGCAGTCGAACGGCCAGGTCTTCCTCGTAAATCCCGCGGGTATCGTGATCGGCCCGAATGCGGTGATCGACACCAATGGCTTCGTTGCCTCGACGCTGGCCATCAGTGACGCCGATTTCATCAATCAGCGACTGCGCTTTTCGGCCGGTCTGGCGGCCGGGGACATCCGCAACGAAGGGGTGATTCGTACGGCAGCGGGCGGTCGTGTTGCGCTGATCGCACCACACATCGAGAACACCGGCCTGATCGATGCACCGAACGGCGACATCGTGCTGGCCGCAGGCCAGGCGGTCACGCTGTCGGATGCCACACTGGGCGGCATCAGCTTCGAACTGCAGGCGCCGAACGACAGCGTGGTCAATCTGGGCACGCTGAGCGCAGACGGCGGCGCGGTGAAAGTGTTCGCCGGCACGCTCAGGCAGGGCGGGCAAGTCAGGGCGGACCGCCTCGCGCTCGGCGATGACGGACAGATCATGCTCGTTGCCGCGAACAAGGTCGAGGTCGAAGCGGGCGCGACGGTGTCGGCGGCCGGCCGTGACGGTCAGGACGGCGGGCGCATCGTGGTCGACGCGGGCGCTGGCGAAGCGCGCATCGCGGGCAGTCTGTCAGCCGCCTCCGACGGCGGCGAAGGCGGTGCGGTCGATGTATTCGCCGACCGTGTGCTGCTGGCGGCGGGAGCGATGGTCGATGTGTCCGGCGACACGGCGGGCGGCGAAGCGCGCATCGGGGGCGACTATCAGGGCGCCAACGAGGCGGTGCGCAATGCCAGTGCGACCACCATCGAAGAAGGCGTCCGCATCGCGGCCGACGCCCTTGAGTCGGGCGACGGCGGACGCGTCATCGTGTGGGCCGACCGGCTGACCCGTTACGCTGGTGAACTGAGTGCGCGCGGCGGCGCCCATGGCGGTGACGGCGGTTTTGCCGAGATTTCCGGCAAGGAAGTGCTGCAGTTCGCCGACGCGGCAAAGGTGGACCTGTCGGCGCCACTGGGTGTCACCGGCAAGCTGCTGCTGGATCCGCGCGACATCTTGATCGCCAGCAATGGCGGTCAGGTGATCGAGGCGGTGGACGAACTGTGCGACTTCTCGGCCGAGTGCAGCGAGGGCTGGCGCGACCTGGGCGACAATGCGGTCACCATCAGGGCGTCGACGCTGGCGGCCCTGAATGCCAATGTCACCCTGCAGGCCGGCTCCAGCATATTCGTGCTGGAGGACGTCGCGCTGACGGCGCCGGGTGCCAGCCTGACGCTGATGGCTGCGCTTGATGACAGCATCGATCAGGATGACTACGACGAGGGCATGATCTGGCAGTCGGGCCGCATCTCGACCAATGGCGGTGACGTTACGCTCAGCGCGCTGCGTGTCCACAGTGCCGCCGCCATCGATACCGGTGGGGGTGATCTGCGCATGGGCTACCTGGAAAATGGTGGACTGGGCGCCTCCGATGCCATCTTCACCAGCGGTGCGGTCGCCACCTCGGGCGGCGCGATCACGCTGAACGCAGGGCACGTCCTCGTTGGTGCCGCACTGGGCGCGGGCGGCGGCGATGTGACGCTCAGTGCCTCTGCGCTGACCACGAGTTCGACCCTGTCCACCGGCGGTGGCGACCTGATGGTCGGTCGTCTGGAAGGCGATTCGCTGGGGCAGGCCTCAACGGCGTATTTCGGCGCCAGCGTATCGACCGCGGGTGGCGACGTCAGCGTCAGCGCTTCGTCCTACGTCTCGGCCAGCTATGGCATCAACGCCGGCAGCGGTCGGGTCCAGCTCACGAGCAGCAACGGGACGGTGTCCGCGACCGGCCTGCGTGCCGGATCGGCGACCCTCGATGGCCGTTACGGCGTCAGTGCGAGCGTGGTGGTCGAACAGCGGGTCGACGCGACGGCCCCGCAGGGCTACATCACGCTGAGCAATTCCAGCAGCGATGCGCTGCTCAACGTGGGGACCCTCAACAGCGGCAATGGCGTGACGCTCTATGGTTCGGCCGGCGTGCGTCAGGCCGAGGCCGGCAGCATTGCGGCGCCCAGCGTATCGGTCACCGCGTTCAACGGCACGATAGCCACCGCGTCCGCCCCGCTGGTGGTCAATGCGTCCAGTGTGTCGCTCAATCTGAGCGGCGCCGCTTTCGTCACCTTTACGCCTTCGTCGCTGAATTCCCTGGCATTGCAGGGTTCGGCGGCTGCGCTGGCGGCTTCAAGCTTCAACTACGGGGGACTTGCCCTGTCTCTGGTTCGCGACGATGCGGCGCTGAATGTCGGGCTGGGGGCGACCACCCTGTCCTCGCTGTCCCTCGACGTGAGCGACAGCGACCTGACCGTGGCCGCCATCGATACGCCGGCCACCGCGCTGGCATTCGACGCTTCGGGCAGCATCGTGTTCGCCGGTCCGGTCGTTGCGGCCTCGCTGAACGCCGATGCCGGAAACATGCTGACGGCCGGTGCCGTCACGGTGTCCGGTGCCGCGGCATTCGAAGCTTCGGACAGCATCCTGCTCGGCGGATCGGTCATCGCCGCTTCGCTGCGCGCGAATGCCGGTGGCTCCCTGCTCATGACCGATGCCACGGTTTCCGGCGTGCTGGATCTGGACACGGGCAGCGGGCTGACCGCGGGTCGCCTGGCAGCCGGATCGATCGCGATCAATACCAGCGGTGACCTTCTGTTCGATCACCTGTCCAGCTCCGGCGATCTCGACGTCTATGCCAGCGGACATATCGATACCAGTGCCGATCGCGTGGGCTACGACATCGAGATCGGCACGGCCAGCTCGGTCTATCTGTCGGCGGGTGCGGGCCTGGGTACCCTCTCCTCTCTGGAGATCGATGCCTCGCGCGCGACCTACACCAATCTGATCGGCTCATCGGGCATAGGCACCCGCGACGAAGCGCTGCGGGTCAATGCAACCAGCTGGCTGTACCTCAGTTCGTATGGCGATGTGAACGTCAGGGTGGGGCGCACCGATTCGGGCGACTTTGCAGCCAGTGCCATCTGGGGTCTGGACATCGACGCCTGGGGCTTCCAGCCCTCCCGTATGGTCCGTGTCGATGCGGCAAACGTCAGCGTCGATCTGGCCGATGCGGGAAGCGGGGTACTGTCAGGGACGGTCTCTTCCTTCGGATCCCTGGGTAACCTGGATTACTTCTGGCTCGAGTCGGAAACCAGCCTGGCGCTGACGACCGACCTGGATGTCGGAGGCAGTGCAGACTTCCGCTCCTGGAGCGGCAGCGTGGTGCTGTTGGGACAGTTGCTCAGCGCTCAAGGCGACATTTCGGTCAATGCGGCGGGCTATGCCGATGTGCTCACCGCACTTTCGTCGAACTATGGCAACATCACCGTTTCAGGGAGCAGCGGCGTTCATGTCGGGGCTGCACTCAGCACCACACACGGCAGCGTCAACCTGTCTTCCGGTGGCAATATCGCGTTCGAGTCGGGTGCCAATATCGGCGCAGACGGCGTGTCGATCAGCGGCGTCGATATCGGCATGTCGGGTTCGGCGGCCGTCATTTCGTCGAGCGGGCCGGTATCGCTCCAGGGCCGCCACATCCTTGCCATCGTCGATGGCACATATGCGCTGTCGGTCAGCAGTTACGGCGAATTCGAGGTGGACGTCGATTCCGTATTGCTGGACAGCCTGAGCCTGACGCTTCTTTCCGGCGCCGTCGGCCGTATCCACGATGCGAACGATTTCGATGTCGTCCGTTATTTCGGCGCGTCGGGCGGCGAGATGAACCTCAGACTCGAAGCGCCACAGCCCCTTTCCTTCTTCGTGACCGAGCATGGCAGCGGCGCGCTCGTCGTCAATGCCGACACCCAGGGCGGATCGTTCGAACTGGGGAAATACTGGGGTGATGTGAAGGTGGATCGCATTGCCACCGGCCTTGACCTGTCGCACGCCGGCTCGGTGGAGATCCGCGCCGAATCCGGCTCCATTTACGCTTACGACAGTTTCAACGGCGGCGAGATCGACCTCGGCTTCGACGATGGCAACTCGGGCAGGGCCTACGACAGTTCGGCCCATGTCGCGCTGTATGCATACAACGGCAGCGTGGGCAGCGACAGTGGTGCCTATGGTGGCGACCTGACGGTGGATGGCGCGGCCGACTACCTTGACATCGCGGTGCGCGACGCGCTGAACCTTCGCTCCACTCACGATGGCGACCTGAAACTCACGCTGAGCGCGACCGGCAGCGGTGGTGTCAATTTCAGTCACCAGACGTCCGGCCTGTCCATCGCACGCGACAGCCAGGCCGCGACCGTCGTGCTGCAGGGGGTGTCGTCCGGATTGCGCGACTTCGACCTGGCGGTCGTCAATGGTTCCCTGCGGGTGGTGGACGACGTATCGGCCGGCGTGCTCAGGCTGTCGGCCAGTTCCGATCTCGACATCGAAGCGAAGGCGCAGGCGCTGACTGTCGCCGCCACAGCCTCCATGTCGCTTTCGGCCGGCGGTGCGCTCAGGATTTCCGGCGGCTCCGTGGATGCCGCCTCGGTGAATGTGACCAGCGGTTCAGCCATGAATGTGGACGCCGACGGGCAGTTCATCGTGTGGGGCGGCGACGCGCAGGGTGCGACCGCGGATCTGGTGGCCGGCGGCGACATGAACATCGACGCCGGCTCGCTGGCCGTACTTGGCGGCAGCGGACAAGGCGCCACGGCAAAGCTCGCAGCCGGCGGCAATATGGTTGTCGAAACCGGTTCGATGACGGTGCGGGGTGGCAGCGGAACGGGTGCGAGTGCAGACATGGTCGCCACCGCCAACATGACCCTCTATACCGGTGCGATGGAGGTGTCGGGCGGCAGTGGCGAGGGTGCCACCGCCTTCGTGCGTGCCGATTCGCAGCACATGAATGCGGGCGACGTATTGATCCAGGCTGGCAGCGGGTCGGGCGCGCATGCGGGCATCGCGTCGGCGGGCTGCCTGCTGTCCTCGTCCAGTTGTTACAACTGGTATGGCGGGTACTACGGCTACAACGCCCAGTATCTGTATGCATCGTCCTTGCGCATTCTGGGCAGTACGGCAGCCAACGCCTTTGTCGTGAATGGCATGGTGCTCGACCCCGGTGGCTATTTCGTGGCGTCGGGTGGCCAGCGGGGGCAGGAGCTTCATTCCTTTGGCGACATCGTCATCACCGGCGGTCATGGCGCGCTGAACTGGCATGAGAGCGGCATCAAGAACATGAGCTCCGAATATCAATATGTGTCGGCCAATGGTGCGCTGGACATTTCCAGCCTGACCGACGCGGTGCACATCGACGGCGATACGGCGGAAGTCGGCATACGCAATGAAGGTGGCAGTGGCCAGTCGGTCGACGTGGGCTCGATCAGCATCCTCAATCAGGCGCAGAATGGCTATGTCGCGGTGGCGATTGACAACCTGAGCGGTGCTTTCCAGAGCGTTTCGGCCGACACCTCGATATCGGTGGTCAATGCGTCCGCCAGCGGTCTGGCCGGCATCACGCAGCGAGCTTCGGGCAGTTTCCAGTCGATCGGAATCGGGGGCTACGGCAATGGCGGAACGCTGACCGTCAATGCCTCCGGCGGCGGACAGGCCACGGTGTTCTCGCAAGGCGACCAGGACATCGATCTCGAGCCTTACTATTACTCCGAGTATGGCGACGGTTACTACTGGGGTTCAGATTTTTCCAACCTGCTGAACGGAACGAGCCACGGTACGGTGATGGTTGGCGGGGTGTCCAGCCTGGGTCAGTCAGGCATTGTTTCGCTGGGCGATCAGCAGGCGTTGTTCGCCGGTCGGATCAGCGTGATCGGTGGTGCGAACGAATCGGCGTCATCGGTGATTTCCTCGGCCGGTCTGCAGGAGCTGGAAGCCTGGGAGTTCGACCCGGAAACGCATGCCATCGGTGGCAGTCTGCTGATCGGAGATGCCGCATCGTCGGGCTCGTCGTCGCTCATTGCCGGCTCGCAGCACATTCTGGCGGGATCTGTACAGGTGAGCGGCGGCGCCTCGACCGCGGCGTTGGCGCGCATCGAGGCGGTCAGCGAACTGCTTCTGAGTACCATCGGCGGCGGCATCGTGGTGCAGGCGGGCAGTCTGGGCTCGGCCAAGATTGACCCGCCGGAGGTGTCCATCGTATCGACGGGTGGCCTGGAATCCATTGCCGGAGGGCCTGGCACTTCCGCCAGCATCGTCGGTGGCGACTCGCTGACGGTGGCCGCGCTGGGCGGCAATACGGTACTGACCGGTGCGTCGGGTGCCACGACCGGCATTGATTCCGGTGGCGTGCTGAACGTCATTTCCGCCGGTGATGTCGTGGTGAACGCGAATGGCGGCGACGCCGCCTTCTCTGCCGTGAGCGGAGGCTCGGTGCGTGTCGGTGCGGGCACCTGCACAAGCTGTTCCAGCGCGTTCCGTGGAGGCAGTTTCGCTTTCGGCGGGCTGCGCGGAACCGGGCTTGTCCCGCCCCCCATTGTGGTCGAGCTCGATGGCGAAGAAGCTGCAAACGTGGCGGTGGCCGATCTGCTGGCGCTTATTTCCGACCGGCAGGACCGTGGTCTTTTCGACGACGATCTGGCTGAACTGAACACATTGACCACTGCTTCGGGTGAAGATCCGGGCAAGCGCAAGGTAGGAGCCTGCAGATGACTTCCTTCACGCACGGGATGCGGAAACCGTTTTCTGTCACCCGTCTCGCATGCCTTGGTGCTCTGCTGCTGCTGGGTGCCCTGGCCTTGCCCGCGTTTGCCGACGTGGGAGAGGTTGTTCACGCCCAGGGGATCACGACGGCGCAGAAGCCGGGCGCGCCGGCGCGTTTCATCACCAAGGGTGACGTCATCTCGGAAGGCGACGTGCTGACCACCAGTGGCCGCGGTTACGCTGTGATCGGCATGAAGGACGGCGCGCGAATGACCTTGCGACCGGACACCGTTTTCGCGATCGACAGCTACGCCCATGATCGTGGGGAGGAGAACGCCGTGATGCGATTGCTGCGCGGCGGCTTTCGGGCGGTGACCGGCCTGATCGGCAAGCGAAACCCCGGGGGCGTGCGTATCCAGGCTGCCGGGGCGACGATAGGCATACGCGGAACCGAGTTCGACGCGCGCATCTGTGGCGCCGAATGCAAGCAGGAAGCCTCGGAGCGCAATACGGGCGGTCAGGACGACAGGGTCATCGTGGCGCGTGTCGTGCAGATGGAAGGGACGGCATCGGCAGGCGTACCGGGACAGGGCGAGCGTGCGCTGGCGGTCGGTGCGCCACTGTATGAGGGCGAGACGGTGCGTACACGCGACCGATCCCAGGCCGTGATCGGTTTCCGCGACCAGTCAAGGATCTCCCTGAATGCCGTCAGTGCCCTGCAGATCGAGCAGTACAGTCACCGGGTGGCCGGCCGCGAGGATTCCGCGGTGCTCCGTCTGTTGCGCGGCGGACTGCGCGCCTTCACCGGCCTCATCGGCAAGACGCAGCCACGCAACGTTCGATTCACCACTTCGGTGGCCACGATAGGCATACGCGGAACCGGCATGGATCTGTCCTGCCAGGGCAGTTGCGCGGAAGAGCCCGGAGAGGCGCCGCCGCCCGACGGCGACGGCCTGGCCATCCACACCTGGGACGGTACTGTGGTGTTTCTGCGTGGCGAAGAGGAACTGCCGGTCGAGATCGGGCAGTCAGCGCTGATCGACCGCAGCGGCCAGCTCAAACCCTATCTGTCGCTGCCCGAATTCCTGCGTGCTTTCTCGTCGCCCCGCCCGGACAAGGTCGACGTGAACTGGCAGGAACTGTTCGGAGTCGATGCGACGGGCGACGAACCCGCGCTCTACATCACCGTCCGTGATGGCAAAGTCATCCTGAGCGCCGTGCAGTCGGTCGAACTGAATCCGGGTGATTCGGCGCAATTGCTCGAAGGCAGTTCCATCCCGCAACGGCTGTCAAGTATTCCGGCCATCCTGCGCAACGACCCTTTCCCGTCTCCGTCACGCTTCGACGAGCGCAGTTCGCGCGTGCAGACCCTGTTCGGAACGCAGACCGGACGTCCCGGACAGGCCATCTGCGAAATGCAGTGAGCACCCGGACAGCCCCAACCCTGGAAACCACCGCGCATCCATGAAATACGCACTCCGCCTGACAGCCGCCCTCATCTCATTGGCGCTGTGTTCCACCGCTCCGGCCCAGGAGCCGACGATCGATGTGCAGCGCTTTGAAATCGAGGGCGACAACCCGCTCGGCGCCGAGCGGACGGCCACCATCCTGTCGGCCCACACCGGCCCGGCTCGCACACTCAATCAGCTCGAAGACGCGGCGCTCGCGCTGGAAAAGGCGCTGCAGGCGGAAGGCCTGCCTTTTCACCGGGTGCTGATTCCCGCACAGAAGCCCGCGCAAGGCGCGGTTGTGCTGCAGATCGTTCATTTCACGCTGTCTGAAGTCGAGATCGACGGCAACGAGCATTTCAGCAACGAGAACATCCGACGCAGCCTCCCTGCGCTGGTCGAAGGACGCGCGCCGGATCTGCGAGCCATCGGTCGCGATCTGACGGCGGCCAATTCGCATCCATCGAAAAACGTACAGCTCACTTTCCGAGAAGGGCGGGCTCCGGATACGCTGGCTGCCGGCCTCAAGGTGCGCGACGTCGATCCGATCGCGATCTTCAGTTCGCTGAACTTCCATCGCCGGATCGAAGACCACGACAACCGTGACAGTACGTACCGGTTCGCCCTCGGCATCCAGCATTCCAACCTGTTTGATCGCGACCATGTCGCGACGCTCAGTTACACCACGGACCTGAGGCCGGGCAGGGTGAGCGAGACCACGCTGCTCGGGGCTTTCTACCAGATGCCTCTCCTCGGTTCCGGGCGCAGCGTGTCGGCCTATTACACCTATTCGGATGTGAGCAGCGGCCGTGTGCAGCAAGGCGGGTCGTCGGTCGATGTCGCCGGCTCCGGCGAGTTCTGGGGCCTGCGCGTGACACAGGCCTTGCCGCGTATCGATGTGTTGCAGCAGTCGCTCAGCGCGGCCATCGATTTCAAGCATTTCGACAACAAGACCACGCTCTCCAACCTCGGCGTCGTTCAGCCGCTGGGCAGCGACACCGGCAGCCGCCCGCTGTCCTTGCGCTATGTGCTGCGCGCCGACATCGAGCCGATGTCCATTGGCGGCAGCATCGAATATGCATGGAACACCGGGGGCGGTATCGGAAATGATCGCGCTGCCTACCTGCGCGATGGCAATGATTTCCACTGGGACGCGTGGCGTGCCACGCTCGATTTCAGCCGTCTCGTGGCCAACTGGACGGTAATGGCGAGAGCCCGTGGCCAGTGGTCGGGCGATCCACTGATTTCGGGCGAACAGTTCGGCCTGGGCGGCACCGGTTCAGTGCGAGGCTTCCGTGACCGCGAGGTTTCGGGCGAGCGTGGCTACCAGGTCACGCTTGAGGCCATCGGCCCGGGCATTTCACAGTACGGACTGCAACCGGTGCTGTTCATGGACTTCGGTTCCATCTACCTGCGTCCGCGCAACAACGATCCGGCGCAGGTCAGCGCGCGGGAGGGCATGCTCAGTGCCGGTGTCGGCCTGCGCTGGAACTGGCAGCGCAAGCTGGATCTGTCACTCGATCTGGCTCACGTGTTCGACGGGCGGCGCGACGTTCCCAACCAGATCACGGCGAGCACGCAGGCGGGCGACAGCCGCCTGCATCTGGGGCTGTTCTATCGCTTCTGAACCGGCTCTTCAGCGTGGCGGCCGCACCGCCGATTTCGGCCGGAACGCCTTGACCACGCGCTCATCGGTTTCAATATAGGGGCCGCCGATCAGGTCCAGGCAGTAAGGTACGGCGGCAAAGATGCCCGGCACGAGCTGGGCACCGTCTGCGTCCTTCACGCCTTCGAGTGTCTCCTTGATCGACTTGGGCTGACCCGGCAGATTGAGGATGAGCGTCCTGCCGCGGATGGCGCCGGTCTGGCGTGACAGGATGGCGGTCGGCACGAAGCGCAGGCTGATCTGGCGCATCTGTTCGCCGAAGCCGGGCATCAACTTGTGCGCCACCGCCGCGGTGGCATCCGGCGTCACGTCGCGCGGCGCCGGGCCGGTGCCGCCGGTGGTCAGCACCAGATCGCAGCCCGCGCTGTCGCACAGTTCGATCAGCGTCGCCTCGATCACCGGCTGTTCGTCCGGAATCAGCCGGGTTTCGAAGGTGACCGGCGTCTTCAGCGCGGCCGACAGCCAGTCCTGCAGCGCCGGAATGCCCTGGTCCTGATAGACGCCGGACGAGGCGCGGTCGGACACCGATACCAGACCGACGGTCAGCAGATCGTCATCCTTGTTCATCGTCGTGTTCATCCTCTGCGGTTTCGGTAGCGTCCGGCGTGCCGGCACGGTCGAGCTGGCGCAGCACGCGGAAGATTTCGCGGAACGCGCGCGGCGGCTTGTCCAGCTCGGTTTCGCGCAGCGCGTTGCGGCGCAGCGTGCGCAGTTGGGTCAGGTCGGCGTCCGGCCACTGCGCGGCGATGTCGCCCAGCACCTGTTCGTCTGCGATCAGCCGCTCGCGCATGCGTTCCAGCATCTGTTCGCGTGCGACGGCGCGGGCGGACACGCCGCGTATCGCGTCCAGCGCCTCGACCAGCGGTGCGGTATCGATGGTGCGCATCACCTTGCCGACATACTGCATCTGCCGGCGCAGGCCTTCACGGCTGCGCGTGCGGCGCGTTTCCTCGATCGCGCGGCGCAGGTTGTCCGGCAGGTCGATGCGCTTCAACTGCGTGTCGGACAGCGCGACCAGTTGCTCGCCGATGTCCTGCAGCGCATGCGAGTCGCGCTTTTTCTGACTCTTGCTCGGGCCGTCGTACTGCGGCTCGTCGTCGGGGTCGTCGTGGGTCGATATGGATTTCGGGCGCATGGGGCGGGGCGAAGCTTGGCAAGCGGCTATTATTGCAGCTTTGCCGCAGCCCGCTCGTACAACGCCCTTGCGTGGCGCGCCGGCTGCGGATTCCCCACCGGATTTCACTGCGAGATAGGCCCCCATGTCCCGACAGGGTTTCAGCTATACCGATGACAGCCTGCGCGACATTGCGCAGGATCTGCTGGACCACGCGCGCGCCGGCGGCGCCACTGCCGCCGAGGTCGATGTGTCCGAAGGCTTCGGCCAGTCGGTCACGGTGCGCCGTGGCGAGGTCGAAACGATCGAATACAACCGCGACAAGGGCATCGGCGTCACCGTCTATGTCGGCCAGCGCAAGGGTTACGCCAGTTCGAGCGACTTTTCGCGCGACGCGCTGCGCGCCTCGGTTGACGCGGCGCTGTCGATCGCCCGCTTCACCGCCGAAGACGATTGTGCCGGCCTGCCGGACAAATCCCTGCTGGCGACCGAATTCCGCGATCTCGACCTGTACCACCCGTGGGAGCTGCCGGTTGAACAGGCGATCGAAATCGCCAGACGCTGCGAAGACGCCGCCTTCGCCACCTCGCCGGACGTCCGCAATTCGGAAGGCGGATCGGTGTCGGCTCAGCAGTCGCAGTTCATTTCGGCCAACAGCCTCGGCTTCATGGCGGGCTATTCGAGTTCGCGCCAGTACATCACCTGTTCGGTCATCGCGGGCGAAGGCGACGCCATGCAGCGCGAAGACTGGTACGCCAGCCAGCGCTCGGCGGCCGATCTGCCGTCACCCGAAGCCATCGGCCGCTATGCCGCGGAGCGGGCGCTGGCGCGGCTGGGCGCACGGCGCGTCAAGACCACGCGGGTGCCGGTGCTGTTCGAGGCGCCGCTGGCCATCGGCCTGATCGGCCATTTCGTGCAGGCGGCCAGCGGAGGTTCGCTGTACCGCAAGTCGTCCTTCCTGCTCGACAGCCTGGGCAAGCAGATCTTCTCGCCGCTGATCAGTATTTCCGAACGGCCGCACCTGCCGCGCGCCATGGGTTCCGGCATGTTCGACGACGACGGCGTCGCGACACGGGACCGCGCAATCGTGCAGGACGGCGTGCTCAACGGCTACTTCCTGAGCACCTACTCGGCGCGCAAGCTGGGCATGCAGACCACCGGCAATGCCGGCGGCTCGCACAACCTCATCGTGAAGCCGGGCACGCGCAGCCTGGTAGACATGATCGGCTCGATCAAACGCGGCCTGCTGGTGACCGAATTGCTGGGTCACGGCGTCAATTATGTGACCGGCGACTATTCGCGCGGTGCCGCCGGCTACTGGATCGAGAACGGCCAGCTCGCCTATCCGGTGCAGGAGATCACCATCGCCGGCAATCTGCGCGACATGTACATGGGCATCAAGGAAGTCGGCGCGGACACGCTGGTGCGCGGCTCGAAGCAGTGCGGCTCGATCCTGATCGACCGCATGAGGATAGCCGGCACGTGAGCGCGCGCGGGCGGCGCACCTTCCTGCAGGCGGCGCCCGCCGCGCTGCTGGCCGCGCCGGCCGTGGTGGGGGCGCAGCCGGCGATCCGCTGGCGGCTGGCGTCGAGCTTTCCGAAGGGGCTGGATGCGCTGTTTCCTGCTGCCGAACAGGTGGCGCAGCAGGTGAGTGCGGCGACCGGCGGCCGCTTCCAGATCCAGGTGTTCTCCGCCAACGAACTGGTACCGCCGTTCGGCGTGCTCGACGCGGTACGCGAAGGCACGGTCGAGTGCGGTCACTCCGCTTCCTATTACTACATCGGCAAGGACCCGACCTTCGCCTTCGACTGTGCCATGCCGTTCGGCCTGAACAGTCGCCAGCAGAGCGCGTGGTTGCTGGATGGCGGCGGCATGGCGCTGATGCGCGAGCTGTTCGCCGGCTACAACATCGTCAATTTCCCGTGCGGCAACACCGGCGCGCAGATGGGCGGCTGGTTCCGGCGCGAAATCCGCACCGTGGCCGATCTGAAGGGCCTGAAGATGCGCGTGGGCGGGCTGGCCGGTCAGGTCGTGACCCGTCTGGGCGTGGTGCCGCAGCAGATTCCGGGCTCCGACGTGTATCCGGCGCTGGAAAAGGGCGCCATCGACGCCGCCGAATGGGTCGGGCCGTACGACGACCTGAAGCTCGGTTTCTACAAGGTGGCGCCCTATTACTACTACCCGGGCTGGGCCGAAGCCGGGCCGCAGCTGTCGATCTACGTGAACCGAGCGGCGCATGACGCGCTGCCGGCCGACTACCGCCACATCCTCGAAGCCGCCTGCGCAGCCGCACACATCGGCATGCAGGCACGCTACGACGCGCGCAATCCGGCCGCCATGAAGAAGTTGATCGAGGGCGGCGCCCGGTTGCGCATGTTCTCGCGCGACATCCTGCTCGCCTGCCAGAAGGAAACCTTCGCGCTGTACCGCGAACTTGCGGCGTCCAGTCCGGGCTTTCGCAAGGTGTTCGAACCGTGGAACCGCTTCCGTTCCGAACAGCATCTGTGGACGCGGATTTCCGAAAATTCGGTCGATGCGTTCGCCGGACGGCATCCGGTCGAGTAGCGGGCGGGCGTCAGGTTCCGGCTTGCGCGATGCCGTCACCACATGACAAGACCGCTTGCGCGGCCTTGTCATGTCCAGCAGGTTCAGCGAAGGTGCTTACAGCCCAGCATCCGCCCGTAGCGCGGCGGCCTTGTCGATCGCTTCCCAAGTGAATTCCGGCTCGTCGCGGCCGAAGTGGCCGTAGGCGGCAGTCTTCTGGTAGATCGGACGCAGCAGATCGAGCATCTGCACGATGCCCTTCGGACGCAGGTCGAAATGCCGGTTCACCAGTTCGGTCAGCTTTTCGTTCGAGATTTTGCCGGTACCGAAGGTGTCGACCATGATCGAGGTCGGCTGGGCGACGCCGATGGCGTAGCTCACCTGCACCAGCGCCTTCGATGCGAGGCCGGCGGCGACGATGTTCTTCGCCACATAGCGGGCGGCGTAGGCGGCCGAGCGGTCGACCTTCGACGGGTCCTTGCCGGAGAATGCGCCGCCGCCGTGCGGTGCGGCACCGCCGTAGGTGTCGACGATGATCTTGCGCCCGGTCAGGCCGCAGTCGCCCTGCGGGCCGCCGATGACGAAGCGGCCGGTCGGGTTGACCAGATACTTGATTTCACCCTTGACCAGTTCCGGTGGCAGCACCGGCTTGATGATGTCCTCGATCACCGCTTCGCGGATCGCTTCGAGCGACATGTCCGGCGCGTGCTGGGTAGACAGCACGACGGTGTCGATGCGCTCCGGCTTGCCGTCGACGTAGTGGATGGTGACCTGGCTCTTGGCGTCCGGGCGCAGCCAGGGCAGGCGGCCATCCTTGCGCAGATGGGCCTGGCGCTCGACCAGACGATGCGACAGGTGGATGGCCAGCGGCATCAACACCGGCGTTTCGTCGCAGGCGTAGCCGAACATCAGGCCCTGGTCGCCGGCACCCTGGTTCAGGTAATCGTCGCTGGCGCGGTCCACGCCCTGGGCGATGTCCGGGCTCTGCTTGTCGTAGGCCACCAGCACGGCGCAGCCCTTGTAGTCGATGCCGTATTCGGTGTTGTCGTAGCCGATGCGCTTGAGCGTGTCGCGCGTGACGTGGATGTAATCGACGTTGGCCGTGGTGGTGATTTCGCCCGCGAGCACGACGAGCCCGGTGTTGCACAGCGTTTCCGCGGCGACACGGGCGGTCGGGTCCTGCGCGAGGATGGCGTCGAGAATGGCATCCGACACCTGGTCGGACACCTTGTCCGGGTGGCCTTCTGAAACCGATTCCGACGTGAATAGATACTCTGACATGCGCCTGCTCCTTTTTAATCATCCCTGTGCTGGTTCGTCGAACCAGCCCCGGGAAGCGAGCAGGCGACGCTTTAGCAGTATTTTTAATCCGCCCTGCAAGTTGTCTCGTTTAACTCGGCGGAAGCATTAGTCTACCGTGTCCCGTTGTTTCCGTGCGCCACGCATTTCTCGATGTCTGCAGTTGTTCACACCATGGCAAGCCGGATTGCCGGCGCTGTCTTCGGTCTGTTGTCACGCTGTTCGCTGCGCGTCCTGCAGACGGCAGGCGCGTTCGCCGGGCGTCGGATGCATGCTTGGTCGCGCAAGTTCCGCCGCGAATTCGATGCCAATCTGAAACGTGCCGTGCCCGATGCCGATGCCGCGCTGATCGATGCCGCCGCCGCCAGCGCCGGGCGCGTAGTGTTCGAACTGCCCTGGGTGTGGATGCGGCCGCGCGAGGAGGTGCTGGCGCGGGTGACAGCCGTCAGCGGTTGGGAGAATGTCGAGGCGCTGCACGCCAAGGGGCGCGGCGTGGTGCTGCTGACGCCGCATATGGGCGCTTTCGAGGTGGCGGCGCAACTGATCGGCTCGCGCCTGCCGATCACCGTGCTTTATCGCGAGCCACGCCAGGCCTGGCTGGGCCCGCTGATGGCACGTGGGCGAGACGGCGGCGGCGTGTCGCTGGCCGCGGCCGACGGCGGCGGCGTGCGCCGGCTGCTGCGTACGCTGCGTGACGGCGGACTGGTCGGCATCCTGCCCGATCAGGTGCCGGCAAATGGCGAAGGTGTGTGGGCGGATTTCTTCGGCCGTCCGGCCTACACGATGACGCTGGCGGCGCGCCTGACCGAGCATGCCGAAGGCCCGCTGATGGTGTTCGCCGAGCGGTTGCCTGACGGGCAGGGCTTCCACCTGCACTTCCTGCCGCCCGAGGTGCCGGTCACCGGCGACACGCGGGCGCGCGTCGAGGCGATCAACCGCAGCGTCGAGGCACTGGTGCGCCGCTATCCCGACCAGTACATCTGGGGTTACAAGCGCTACAAGTGCCCGCCCGGCGTGCAGCGGCCCGCGCTGTAGAATGCGCGCATGTTCGAAAATCCTTCGCCGCAGGCCATCGGCGCGCTGTTGCGGCGCGCACGCACCGTGGCCGTCGTCGGCCTGTCCCCGAATGAGAAGCGCCCGAGTCATCGCGTCGCGCGCGCCATGCAGGGTTTCGGCTGGCGCATCGTGCCGGTGCGCCCGGCCGTGACCGAAGTGCTGGGCGAAACGGCCTACGCTTCGCTCGATGACATTCCCGAAGCACTGCGGCGCGACATTGATCTGGTCGATGTCTTTCTGGCACCGGAACGCGTCGGCCAGGTGGTCGATCGTGCCATCGCGCTCGGCCTGCCGGCCATCTGGCTGCAGGACGGCGTGATCGACGAAGCCGCCGCGCAGCGTGCGAAGGACACCGGGCTCACGGTGGTGATGAATCGCTGCGTGTGGCGCGACCGGGTGTCGCTGGCGACTGAATGATCGGATCTGCATGAAGCTGCGTTTTTCCAAGATGCACGGCCTCGGCAACGATTTCGTCGTAATCGACGCCATCCGCCAGCAGGTCGACTTGACGCCCGAACGCGTGCGCTTCCTGGCCGATCGCCACTTCGGTGTCGGCTGCGACCAGCTGCTGCTGGTCGAGCGCGCACAGCAGCCGGGCGTCGATTTCCGTTACCGAATCTTCAATGCCGACGGCGGCGAGGTCGAACAGTGCGGCAATGGCGCGCGCTGTTTCGTGCGCTTCGTGCTCGATCAGGGGCTGACCGACAAGCGGCAGATCCGCGTCGAAACGATGTCCGGTGTCATCACGCTGACCGCGGAAGACGACGGTGAAATCACCGTGAACATGGGGGTGCCGGTGTTCGACCCGGCGCGCATCCCGTTCGATTCCGCCTCCGATGCCTTCGTGCAGCCGCTCGACGTGGCGGGTACGACGGTGCCAATCACTGCCGTGTCGATGGGCAACCCGCATGCCGTGCAGGTGGTGGCCGACGTCGATGCCGCGCCGGTCGCGCAGCAGGGGCCGCTGATCGAATCGCACTCGCGCTTCCCGGCGCGGGTGAACGCCGGTTTCGTGCAGGTGGTCGATGCGCATCACATCCGGTTGCGCGTGTATGAGCGCGGGGCCGGCGAAACGCTGGCCTGCGGCACCGGCGCCTGCGCCGCCGTGGTGGCCGGCGTGGTCAGGAATCTGCTCGACAGCCCGGTGCGCGTGACCACGCGCGGCGGCGAACTGAACATCCGCTGGGCCGGCGAAGGTGAGCCGGTCTACATGACCGGCCCGGCCGTGACCGTTTTTGAAGCAGACATTCATCTGGAGTGACCGAGGCATGAGAGCCGACGACATCGCGCGTTACCTGCAGGACCACCCGCAGTTCTTCGAGGATTATCACGACCTGCTGGCGCAGCTGTATGTCCCGCACCCGCACGGCGGCCGCACCATTTCGATCACCGAAAGGCAGATCCTGACGCTGCGCGAAAAGGCCAAGGCGCTGGAGCTGAAGCTGGCCGAACTGCTGCGTTTCGGCGAGGACAACGACCTCATCTCGACCCGCGTGCATGCCCTGTCGGTCGCGCTGCTGACCGCGGGCAGCTTCGACGCGCTGATGAACGTGCTGCGCGAACAGCTGGCCGACGCCTTCGCCGTGCCGCAGATCGCGCTGCGCCTGTGGAACAGCGTGCTGACGCGCGACAGCGACGTGTTCGCGCCGGTCGAGGAGCGCATCCGCGTGTTTGCCAACGATGCGAAGCACCCGTACTGCGGGCCGGTGAATGATCTCGGCGTGGTGGCGTGGTTCGGAGATGCGGCGCCGTCGGTACAGTCGATTGCGCTGATCCCGCTGCGCCGTGAATCCCGCATCGTCGGTTTGCTGGCGCTGGGTTCGGATGATTCCGACCGCTTCGTGCCCGACATGGGCACGCTCTACCTCGAACGGATCGGCGAGCTGCTCGGCGCGTCGCTGATCCGCGAGTTGGGCTGAGAGGTGGGGCCCCCACGCTCACTTTGTTCGCTGCCCCCCAAGGGGGCTGCGCTCGCCCTTGGGGCGGCCCTGCGGGCGGCGCGTCGGCCCCCACGCTCACTTTGTTCGCACAGGGGCGGCTTTGCACAGCCGACCCATTCGGGCGGCGCAGTGTGACCGCCACTCTGATCCTTGCGCCGGGCCGTGAACGCTCGGTGCTGCGGCGCCACCCGTGGATATTCGCCGGCGCGGTCGATCGCATCGACGGCCGCGCCCGGCCGGGTGACACCGTCGTGGTGCAGGCCAGCAATGGCCGCGCGCTGGGGCGTGCAGCGCTGTCACCGGCGTCGCAGATACGCGCCCGCATGTGGAGCTTCGTAGACGAAAGCATCGACGACGCCTTCTTCCGCCGCACCGTGGCACGCGCGGTCGAACAGCGGCGCGATCTGTCCGAACTGGCGCCCGAATTCGAGGCGTCAGGCGGTGTGCGACTGCTGCATGGCGAATCCGACGGCCTGCCGGGCGTGGTGGCCGACCGCTACGCAGACGTGATCGTGCTGCAGATCACCAGCGCCGGTGGCGAGAAGTGGCGCGACGCCATAGCCGACGCGCTGACCCGGGCCACCGGCGTCAGCCGCATCTACGAACGGTCCGACCCGGATGTGCGCGCCCTTGAAGGGCTGGCCGCGCGCACGGGCTGGCTGACCGGCGATGCGGGGATCGTGGGCGGGCCGCCGCGACCGGTCATTGCCGAGCGCGCCGCGAGCGGGCGCATCAACCTGGAAGTGGACGTGGCCGGCGGTCACAAGACCGGTTTCTACCTCGATCAGCGCGACAGCCGCCGGTTGTGCGGCGAACTGGCGCAGGGCCGGCGGGTGCTGAACTGCTTCTGCTACACCGGCGGCTTTTCGCTGCACGCGCTGGCCGGTGGGGCGACCGAGGTGCTGTCGATCGATTCGTCCGGCCCGGCGCTCGAAATGGCGCGCGCCAATCTGGCGCACAATCCGGTCCTGGACGCCAGCCGCGCTGCCTGGCTCGAAGCGGATGTGTTCCAGCATCTGCGCACACTGCGCGACGAGGGCCGAAAATTCGATCTGGTGGTGCTCGACCCGCCGAAGTTCGCGCCTTCGGCGTCGCACGCCAAGTCGGCGGCGCGCGCCTACAAGGACATCAACCTGCTCGGTCTGCGCCTGCTGGCGCCGGGCGGTCTGCTGATGACCTACTCCTGTTCGGCCGGCATCGACCCGGCGATGTTCCAGGGCATCGTCGCCGATGCAGCGGCCGATGCCGGCATCGGCGCACGTGTTTTGCGCCGGCTTTCGGCCGGGGTCGATCACCCGATCGGACTGGCTTTTCCGGAAGGCGAGTACCTGAAAGGACTGCTCATCCGCGTGGCGTGACAACGCGACTCTTGTTTTACTGCAAACATTGGTATCCTCCCGCTCTTTCCAACTTGGGAGTCCCCGCGGATGGCCACCAAGAACGCCGGCAAGGCAGACAAGCCGCTGACCGAAGCCGACATGCTGAAAATGCCGGAAAAGGACTACATGAACGAGGCGCAGCTCGCGTTTTTTCGCGGCCTGCTCGCCCGCATGCGCGATGACATCCTGCGCAAGGCCGATGAAACGGTCGAGCACATGCGGGAAGTCGATAACGTGTCCGACCCGGCCGACCGCGCGACGGTCGAAGAGGAACACACGCTGGAACTGCGCGCCCGCGACCGTGAGCGCAAGCTGCTGAAGAAGATCGAACAGGCAATCGACCGCATCGACGCAGGCGAATACGGCTATTGCGACGAAACAGGCGAGCCGATCGGCATCGGCCGCCTGCTGGCCCGTCCGACCGCGACGCTGACCATCGAAGCGCAGGAACGGCGCGAGCGCCTGCAAAAGCTCTACGGCGACTGAAGCAGCGCTTTCGTCATGAATCCACTGTTCGTGCTTCGTCGCGTCCTGCTGCTGCTGTGCCTGCTTGGCGCACAGCATGTGGCACTGGTGCATGCGTACGAACATCATGCGGCGTCCGGTGTGCAGCCGATCGCCGGTGCGGAGCACGGTTCGGGTCTGCATGCGGTGTCGTGCGCCGACTGCCTGTCCGGTCAGACGCTGAATGCTGCGCTACCGGTCACGCTGCCGGGGCTGCGCCACGCCAGCCGCGGTCACGTATTGAGCAGCGCTGCGTCGCTGCTCGCAACGGTTTGCCACCTGCCTGAGCAGCGGGCGCACGGCCCGCCTTTTTCCTCCCTGATCTGACGCAGCGCGCCACCTCCACGGCGCGATCCATCCAGTGACAGACCGGCAGCGCAGTGCGCGCGGCCATGCCCTTTCGGGCCGGGGGAACATTCATGCATCACTCGCATTCATTGCGAAGCGCCGTCATGGCCGCTTCGATCGCAGCCATGGCCGTGCCGGTCGCGGCGCAAACCATCAAGGATCTGCCCACCGTCGTCGTGACCGGCAATCCGCTCGGCAGCGACCTGTCGGATCTGGTCAGCCCGGTCTCGGTCATGGACGGCCATGACCTGACGCTGCGCGGGGCCAGCACGCTGGGCGAAACGGTGGGCACGCTACCCGGCGTCAGCAGCACCTGGTTCGGGCCGAATTCGAGCCGTCCGGTCATCCGCGGCCTGGACGGCGACCGGGTGCGCATCTTGAGCAACGGTGGCGCGACGGTCGATGCGTCGTCGCTGTCCTTCGATCATGCGGTGACGACCGACCCCCTGGTGGTCGAGCGGGTCGAGGTGGTGCGCGGCCCCGCGGCGCTGATGTACGGCGGCAATGCGGTCGGCGGTGTGGTCAATACGCTGGACAACCGCATCCCCCAGGGAGCGCTGTCCGGTGCCAGCGGCCGCCTTGATGGCGTGGTCGGCGGTGCCGATTCGACGCGCGCCGTCGCCGGTCGGGCCGAATACGGCGTCAATGGCTTCAATCTGCATGTGGATGGCTTCAGCCGCCGCACCAGCGACCTGCGGATTCCACGCGGCAGCGGCGCATCGCGGCTGCGCAATTCGGCAGCCGAAAGCGAGGGCGGTGGCATCGGCTTTTCGCTGGCCGGCGACAAGGGTTATGTCGGTGCGTCCTACGGCTTGTACGACACCCTGTACGGTACGGTCGCCGAGCCGTCGATCACCATCGACATGCGCAGCGAGCGCTGGGACCTGGCGGGCGAGGCGCGCGATCTGGGCGGTTTCATCACCGGCCTGAAATTCCGCGCCGGTCACACCGATTACAAGCATGTCGAACTGGACGATGGCGCGCCCGAGACCCGATTCTTCAACAAGGGGACCGATTTCCGGGTCGAGGCCAGCCATGCGCCGATCGGTGCCTTCCGGGGCGTATTCGGCGTGCAGCTGGACAGCAGCGATTTTTCGGCGCTCGGCGCAGAGGCCTTCGTACCGTCCACCAGCACCGATACGCGCGCACTGTTCGTGTTCGAGGAAACAAAGATCGGAGACCTCAAGCTCACCTTCGGCGGGCGCATCGAGCGGGCCAAGGTCGGCACCGACGGCGGTGGCCCGGATGACGCGAACAACCCGGGTACGCCGCGCTTCGACCCGTCGCAGGAGCGCCGCTTCACGGCGCGCAGCGCAGCCTTCGGCGCCATCTACCCGCTGAACGACGTGTTTTTGGTGGCCAGCCAGCTGGCGCACACCGAGCGTGCCCCGACCTTTTACGAGCTGTTCGCCAATGGCCCGCATGCCGCTACCGGCAATTACGAACTGGGCAACACCGCGCTCGATACCGAGAAATCGAACTCGATCGACCTGCAGCTTCGGGTCAAGAGCGGTGAGCACAGCGGCAGCGTCGGCGTTTTCCACAGCCGCTTCAACAACTACATCGCGCTGTCGGGCAGCGGGCGCAACCGCGAAGAAGACGGCCTGATCGACCCAGCAGGTGAATTACCTGAATTCACCTACAACGCGGTGCCGGCCAAATTCACCGGTGTCGAGGCGCAGGCGCACCTGCTGCTGTGCCGCTGCGCCGGCGAACTGCACCTCGATCTGCAGGCTGACATGGTGCGTGCCAGCAACCGCGACACCGGCGAGCCGCTGCCGCGCATTGCGCCAATGCGAGCGCTGGCCGCGTTGAACTGGCACCGCGACCGGCTGCAACTGCGGCTCGAGGCGCAGGGCGTGCGCCGGCAGGGCCGGGTAGACAGCGACGGCACGCCGACTGCGGGCTACACGCTGGTCAATGCATTCGCCAGCTACGGTTTCTCGGCGGGCGGCCTGGGTTGGGAAGCCTGGCTGCGCGGCAACAACCTGTTCGATACCGAAGCGCGCAATCACGTGTCCTTCCTGAAGACGATTGCACCGCTGCCCGGGCGCAGCGTGATGGCGGGTCTGCGGATGAATTTCTGAGCGCAACGAACCGGTGGGCGGGCGCCTGTCACGTCTGCTTACCGGATCGGCGCGCAGCGCGGAGGGTTTGCGGGGTAAAGTAAAGATCTGTATCGATTTTGTGCATGCGGTGCCGTTAACCCTTCGGGTTGACCCGATATCTTTCTCCCGTGGCCTTTTCATTCTTCAAGAAATCACCTGCGCCGCAGGTCGAGACGCGCAAACCCGTGCAGCCCGCCCGTGGCGGCACGGCGTCGCGTCCACCTCAGAGCGCGCCGCCCCCGAGCGCGCCAGCGAGCGGGCCGCTCAGCGTTTCGCCGAGTGTGTCGCCGTCCGGCGGCCTGATATCGCTCGACTTCATCTCGCGCGACCCACTCGAAGGTGCGCGCCGCATGGGCAAGGGCGAGCTGGAAGTGCAGGACGTTGCCAGCGGACTGCATCCGGTGGTCGAAGAAGCGGCGATGCTGTTTGCCAACGGTGAGGATGAAGCCGCGCTGAATGCGCTCGAGCGCGCCACCTTCGACGATCTGGGTAGTTCTGCCGAGCAGGTGTGGGCGATGCTGTTCGATCTGTGCCACGCGCTCGGTCGCTGCGACGCCTTCGAAGCGCATGCGCTGGCCTACGCCGAACGTTTCGAGCGCTCGGCGCCGACCTGGCCGGCGAGTCCGTCCAGGGGCGCGGCCAACGGCCCGCCGACGCTGACCTTGTCCGGCAAGCTGTCCGAGGCCAGCCGCGCGATGATCGACCAGTTCGACCGCCTCGCGTGCAAGACGCCGCTGCTCAGGCTGGACACCGCCCGGGTGCAGGATGTGGACGAGGATGGCGCGAGAATGCTGACCGAGGCGTTGGTGAAGGTCCGGCGCAGCGGGCATCGAGTGGCGATGATCAATGTCGCGCACCTGCGGGATCTTCTGGCACCGCGCGTCATTCCGGGCACGGCGGCGCTGCCAGAACAATGGCTGCTCTATCTGGAAGCGCTGCAACAGCTGGGCGATGAAGCAACCTTCGAGGAATTTGCCATTCAGTACGCGGTGACGTTCGAACAGTCACCGCCGTCATGGGATGCGCGCTGGGTGTCGGCCACGCTGCTGCCGTCGGCGCCTGAACCGGTCAAGTCTGTCGGCAAGCAGGCGGTGGCATTGCAGGGCGAAATCACCGGTGCCAGGCAGGATGCCTTCGCCGTGCTCACGGCCGGCGATCATCCGCCGGGTGTGCTGAAGGTCGAATGCTGCGATCTGAAGCGCATGGATTTCATCAGTGCCGGCCTGCTGTTCAACGTGATCACGGCCGTGCAGGCCACCGGTCGCCAACCGCGATTCGTCGAGGTGCGTCCGATGATTGCAGCGCTGTTCGTGTTGATCGGCGTGGCTGCGGTGGCGGAAATCCAGCAGAGGCATTTCTGAATCGACCCACTTGGTCGCACCCGCAGGGGTAAAGTACGCGACCTCTCGGCTTCATCAGGATCAGGCATGGAACAGTTTCACGGCACGACCATCCTTTCGGTGCGCCGTCCGGGGCAGGTTGCGCTCGGCGGCGACGGTCAGGTCACGCTCGGCAACATCGTCGTCAAGTCCACGGCGCGCAAGGTGCGTCGCCTGTATCAGGGCCGCATTCTGGCCGGTTTCGCCGGCGGTACGGCCGACGCCTTCACGCTGTTCGAGCGTTTCGAAACCAAGCTGGAGAAACATCAGGGGCATTTGCTGCGCAGCGCGGTCGAACTGGCCAAGGACTGGCGCACCGATCGCATGCTGCGCCGGCTGGAAGCCATGCTCGCCGTGGCCGATCGCGAATCGTCGCTGATCATCACCGGCAACGGCGATGTGCTTGAACCGGAAGGCGGCATCGTTGCCATAGGGTCCGGCGGCGCCTACGCCCAGGCCGCCGCCCGCGCGCTGATCGAAAACACCGAACTGTCCGCCAGCGACGTGATTTCGAAGTCGCTCGGCATCGCCGGTGACCTGTGCATCTACACCAACCAGAGCCACACCATCGAAGTGATCGAATGGTGATGAATACTGCCGCTTCCAGCCACACCATGACGCCCTCCGAAATCGTGTCCGAACTGGACAAACACATCGTCGGGCAGACGCGCGCCAAGCGCGCGGTTGCCGTGGCGCTGCGCAACCGCTGGCGCCGCGCCCAGGTGGCCGAACCGCTGCGTACCGAAATCACGCCGAAGAACATCCTGATGATCGGGCCGACCGGTGTCGGCAAGACCGAGATCGCGCGCCGACTGGCGCGACTGGCCAACGCGCCCTTCATCAAGGTCGAGGCGACCAAGTTCACCGAAGTGGGTTACGTCGGGCGTGACGTCGACAGCATCATCCGCGACCTGATGGAAATCGCGATCAAGGACCTGCGCGAGCGCGCGATGAAGGCGTCGCGCACGCGCGCCGAGGACGCCGCGGAAGACCGCATTCTCGACGTGTTGCTGCCGCCGGCCCGCCCGACCGGTTTCGGCACCGACGCGCCGCCGGCTGAAGAATCCGGCACGCGGCAGAAATTCCGCAAGAAGCTGCGCGAGGGCGAACTGGACGACAAGGAGATCGACATCGAGGTCGCGCAGTCCGCGCAGTCGATGGAAATACTGACGCCGCCCGGCATGGAGGAACTGTCCGGTCAGCTGCAATCGATGTTCCAGAACATGGGCAATCCGCGCCGCAGCCGGCGCCGCATGACCATCGCGGAAGCGATGCGTGTGCTGACCGACGAGGAGGCTGCCCTGCTGGTGAACGAGGACGAGGTGAAGCAGCAGGCGCGGGTCGCGGTCGAGCAGCACGGCATCGTGTTCCTCGACGAGATCGACAAGATTGCCACGCGATCGGAGCACGGTGGTGCGGACGTGTCGCGCCAGGGCGTGCAGCGCGACCTGCTGCCGCTGGTCGAAGGCACGACCATCAGCACCAAGTACGGCATGGTGAAGACCGATCACATCCTGTTCATCGCCAGTGGCGCCTTCCACCTGTCGCGCCCGAGCGACCTGATCCCGGAAATGCAGGGCCGCTTCCCGATCCGGGTCGAACTCGAATCCTTGTCGGTGGAGGATTTCGAACGCATCCTGACCGCCACCGACGCCTGCCTGACGCGCCAGTACAGTGCACTTCTGGGCACCGATGGCGTCACGCTGGATTTCACCGCCGACGGTATCCGCCGGCTGGCCGAAGTCGCCTGGTCGGTGAATGAGCGCACCGAGAACATCGGCGCGCGCCGCCTGCATACAGTGATGGAAAAGCTGCTGGAAGACGTGTCCTTCGACGCCGGCCGGCACGACAGCGCACTGACCGTCGATGCCGCCTATGTCGACGTCCGCCTGGGCGAACTGTCGCAGAGCGAAGATCTTGCCCGCTATGTGCTTTGAGCGCACACCGGTGCGTACCGCTCTTTCCGTCTTCCCGAGCTTCTGCCTGAAGGTCCGCCTGTCCGTCTACCTGAGCGTCCGATGACCCCGATCGCCCGTACCCGCCTGCTGTTCGTCCTGTCCTATCTCTGTTTCGGCCTCGTTGCCTATGCGCTCTACCTGCAGCACGTCGAACGCCTGGCGCCGTGCCCGCTGTGCATCCTGCAGCGCTACGCCTTTGCCGGAACCGGCCTGTTCCTGTTGCTGAGCGCGTTGTTCGGCGGAGCGTTGTCGCGCAGCGGGCTGTGGCTGGCGGCGCTGGTTGCCGGCGCGGGCGCTGCGATTGCCGGTCGGCATGTCTATGTGCTGTACCACCCGTCGGTCAGCTGCGGTCTCGATCCGGTCGAGGATTTCGTCAACAGCCTGCCGCCCGCGCAATGGCTGCCGCAACTGTTCTTCGCGGACGGCGCCTGCGGCGCAAGGCTGCCGCCGATCTTCGGGCTCGACATTCCGGAGTGGTCGCTCGCGTGGCTGGTGGCTCTGGCGCTGACCGCCGTGCTGCTTTCGTGGCGCAGGCACTGAGCGGCCGCACCGGCTGTTCCATTTGTGCAGCATCCGGACGGGTGCCGAGCACAAGCGACGGTTGCTGATGCACAATCCGCGTGCATCAATCTTTCTGCTTCCGGACACTATGAATCATCAGAAGAAACCCGTCATCGTGGTAGTGGGCGGCGGCGCAGGCGGTCTCGAACTCGTCACCAGTCTTGGTGACCGCTACGGCGAAAAGGGTATGGCCGACGTGGTGCTGGTCGATGCATCGCCGATCCACATCTGGAAGCCTCATCTGCACGAAGTCGCGGCCGGACGCATGGACATGCACATGCACCGGCTCGAATACGTCGCCCAGGCGCGCTGGCACAGCTTCGAGTTCCAGCTTGGCCGCATGACGGCGATCGACCGCGAACGCAAGACCATCCACATCGAGGCGGTGCCGGACTTCGACGGTGACCCCATGCTGCCGGAGCGCGAGCTGCATTACGACTATCTGGTGATCGCCGTCGGCAGCACGGTGAATACCTTCGGCATCCCGGGCGCCGACGCATTCACGATGGCGCTCGACTCGACACATGACGCCGAACGATTCCGGCAGAAGCTGGTGGCCGCCTGCATGCGTGCCGATGCGCGCGCCGAGCGCGGTGAGCCGCACCAGGTTTCGATCGCCATCATCGGTGCCGGCGCAACCGGCGTCGAGCTGTCGGCCGAGCTGCGGCACACCAGCAAGGTGTTGCGGGCTTTCGGGGTGCACAGCATGGACCCGCGGCAGGACGTCCGGATCACGTTGATCGAGGCGGCCGAACGCGTGCTGCCGGCGCTGCCGCTGCGAATTTCGGCCTCGGTCGAAGGCCTGCTCAGGAAGATGGGCATCGACGTACTGAAGTCCGAACGGGTCAGCGAGGTGAGCAAGGACGGTCTGGCCACGGCCAGCGGCCAGTTCATCCGTGCCGACCTGATGGTGTGGGCGGCCGGCATCAAGGCGCCGAACATGCTTGCCGGTTTCGGCGGACTGGAATCGAACCGCATCAACCAGCTCGTGGTGGATGATCACCTGACCAGCACGCGAGACCCGGACGTGTTCGCCTTCGGTGACTGTGCGGCGTGCGTCTGGCTGGACGGCGAAGGCACGATTCCGCCGCGTGCCCAGGCTGCACACCAGCAGGCCAGCTATCTGGTGAAGATTTTCGACATGCGCCTGTTCGGCAAGGGCGATCCCGGCCCGTTCAAGTACAAGGACTTCGGCTCGCTGGTGTCACTGGGCAAGACCGGCGCAACCGGCAATTTGATGGGCGGCATCATCGGCGGCAGCATGTTCATCGAAGGTCTGGTGGCGCGCGTGATGTACCGCTCGCTGTACCAGATGCACCAGATCGCGCTGCACGGCTGGATCAAGAGCTCGATCGACGCGCTGGCGCGCATCATCAAGCGCAGCACGGAGCCGCACGTCAAGCTGCATTGAGGCAGGATCGAGATTCAAGGTGCAAGGGGGCGGAAGCCGGGCGGGTCAGGTCCGGGGGCCGCACACTTCGCACGCGGGGTCGCGCGGAAGCGTGATGCTGCGCCACTCCATGCCCAGGGCGTCGAGCAGCAGCAGCCGGCCGGCCAGCGACTGACCGGTGTGCGCCAGCAGCTTCAGCGCTTCGGCGGCCTGCATTGAGCCGATGATGCCGGTCAGCGGCGCAAACACGCCCATCACCGCGCAGCGCACTTCGTCGGCGTCGCCGCCTTCCGGAAACAGGCAGTGGTAGCAGGGCGCGTCGACGTTGCGGCTGTCGAACACCGACACCTGACCGTCGAAACGGATCGCAGCGCCGGACACCAGCGGCGTGCGCGCGGCCACGCAGGCGCGGTTGATGGCATGGCGGGTGGCGAAATTGTCGCTGCAGTCGAGCACCACGTCGGCCGCCTCGACCTGTTCGCGCAAGGCGTCGCCGGCCAGCCGGGTCTTGAGCGCGATCACCTCGATGCCCGGATTGATGTCGTGCAGCGCCTCTCGCGCCGACTCGACCTTGGCCCGTCCGACCGAATGCTGCCGGTGCAGCACCTGCCGCTGCAGATTGGTCAGATCGACCTCGTCATCGTCGACGATCACCAGCGTGCCGACACCGGCAGCCGCCATGTACAGCGCCGCCGGGCAGCCCAGACCACCGGCGCCGACGATCAGGGCACGCGAGGCGAGCAGTCTGTCCTGTCCTTCGATGCCGATCGGGTCCAGCAGGATGTGCCGGCTGTAACGCAGCAGTTGTTCGTCGTTCATTGCAGATAAGGTTGCCGCCGTGCGGTGTCAGCGGTAGTCGCGCAGTTCGGTCGGCGTGTCGTCATGGTCGCCGTGCGGATGATGCTGCCAGGCCTTGACATAGATTTCGTTCGATTTCTTGATCAGCCGTTCCGGTTGCCGCAGGTTGCGCAGCTGGGTGTCTTCGCAGAAGTGCAGCAGCGAGCGCACGATGCGCATCACCAGCCCGGTGTCGGTGTGAAAGCCGTTCTCGTCGAGCAGCCGTTCGATGCTGCGGAAACTGTGCTCAGCCAGGCTGTATTCGATGGCGAGCGCACGACCGCGGCGACCGGTGACAGTAATGTTGCCGTGGGCGGTCAGAAAGCGGCTCGCCTCATCGATCCGCTCGTAGCTGCGCAGGCTGAAGCGCACTTCACGGTGCTTCATCAGGCCGGCCTGCGGGCCGTAGCCCGGCTTGCGCGGGGCGCGGTGTTCGCGACCGAAACGACGCTGGCTTGCATGCGCGGCCATCATTCAGCTCCTCAATCCGGTGAGTCCGACGATCCGCATGCGGGCCGTCGGACACGCTGGCCGGACCGCGAGATCGCGGTCGCGGCTCAGTTCTTCTGCATGATCTGCAGGCCCTTCAGCAGATTCAGCGCCTGCGTGAACTGGTAATCGGTCTTGGTCGCAAATTCAAACGGAGCGGCCTGCTTGTCGTCCTCTTCGTCCTTCGCAGGCGCTGCCTTGCTCTTGGCGCCTGCATCAGCCGGCATGGCGGGAATTTCCACGTCCTTGTCGTTGTTGAGGTGACGGTCAAGATCAGCTTCGCGCAGGCGCAACCCGCTGCTGCCGTTCGCGCTTTCCTCGACGACGATGTCCGGCACGATGCCCTTGGCCTGGATCGAGCGGCCATTCGGCGTGTAATAGCGCGCCGTGGTCAGCTTGATCGCCGTATTGTTGGTCAGCGGCATGATGGTCTGCACCGAGCCCTTGCCGAAGGTCTGCGTGCCCATGATGACGGCGCGCTTGTGGTCCTGCAGCGCGCCGGCGACGATTTCCGAAGCCGACGCCGAACCCGAATTCACCAGCACCACCAGCGGCACCGACTTGGCACCCGCCGGCAGGCTCTGCAGGAAGTCGTCGCGGCTGCCGCGCAGGTAGTCTTCCGGCGATGCGATGAAGCGGCGCTTCGCGTCATCGGTACGACCGTCGGTCGACACCACCAGCGCCTTCGGCTGCAGGAAGGCGGCCGACACGCCGACCGCGCCGTGCAGCAGACCGCCCGGATCATTACGCAGGTCGAGCACCAGTCCTTTGAGCTCGCCGTCCTTGTAGAGTTTGCCGATGTGCTTGGCCAGATCTTCCGCACTCTGCTCCTGGAACTGGGTCAGCCGCAGGTAGCCGTAGCCCGGCTCGACCAGCTTGGACTTCACGCTCTGCACCTTGATCACTTCGCGCATCAGCGTCACTTCGATCGGCTTGGTTTCGCCCTTGCGCGCGATGGTCAGGCGGATGCTGGTATTCGGTTTGCCGCGCATGCGCTTGACCGCATCGCTGAGGTTCAGCCCCTTTGTCGAGGTGTCGTCGAGCTTGATGATCAGGTCGCCGGACTTGATGCCGGCGCGAAACGCGGGGGTGTCCTCGATCGGCGACACCACCTTTACGAAACCGTCTTCCATGCCGACTTCGATGCCGAGGCCGCCGAATTCTCCCTGGGTGCCGGCCTGCAAGTCCTTGAAGGCATCCTGGTCAAGGTAGGCGGAGTGCGGATCGAGGCCTGACAGCATGCCGCTGATGGCCTGCGTGATCAGCTTCTTGTCATCGACCGGCTCGACGTAGCTGGCCTTGACTGCATTGAGGACATCGGCGAACTGGCGGAGCTCTTCAACCGGCAGGCTGCTGCCGGGCGTCTTGTTCGCATTGGCGGAGAAATTGAGACTGAGCAGCACGCCTGCACAAAGCCCGATCATGATCAGGCCGGTTTGCTGCAGCTTCTTTTGCATCGAAAGCACTCCGCGTGTGTATCGGCCGGAAATCTAGCGGGAAACCCATTTCAAGGGATCCAGCGCCTGTCCCTGATGCCGCAATTCAAAGTATAAACCCGATTCCAGAGCCCCACCGCTGCTGCCGATCGAGGCGATGTTCTCACCGCTGCCGACGCGCGCGCCCACCCCTTTGAGCAGGGCTTCGTTGTTGCCGTAGATGCTCAGGTAATGGTCACCGTGGTCGACGATGATCAGGTTGCCGAAGCCGCGCAGCCAGTCGGCGAACACCACGGTACCCGCCGCCACGGCTTTCACGTCGCCGGCACCGGCGCGGATGAAGATGCCGCGCAGCGGTGTGCCGCCATCGGCGCTTTGGGCACCGAAGCGGCGCGCAAGTTCGCCACTTGCCGGCCAGGGTAGTTTGCCGCGCAACTTCACGAAGGGCTGGCCGCCGTGATCGACCGGCAGCGACTGCACGACCGGACCCGTGTCCGCCTTGTTGCGGGCGGGTTCCGGGTCATCTGAAGGGGGCGGTCCGCCGGGCGCCGGGCGCGGCACGGTGCGCGCACTTTTCTTCGACAGGGCTTCGATCAGCCGGCCGAGTCTCGCCGCGTCGCGCTTCAGCGTCGCCAGTTCGCGACGTTCGGTACGCAACTGGGTGGCCAGTCGTTCGAGCACCTTGCGGCGCACATTGTTTTCGGCGGCCAGTCGTTCGCGTTCGCGTTCGCGCTCCGCCTCAAGTGTGCGCACCTGTTCGAGCTGGCTGTCCTGCTGCGCCAGCAACTCGCGCTGCTGCGCCAGCGCGGCGCGATGGGTGTCCATCAGCGCGAGCTGGCTGCGCGACAGGCTGCGCAGATAGTGCAGGTCGCGCGCGCTCTGGTTCGGGTCGGTGCCCGACAGCAGGTGGCGCAGCGCATCGGCTTCGCCGGCGCGCTGGTGTCCGCGCAGCAGTTGTGCGAGCTGTGTCTGCTGGCGCTGCAGCGTTGTCTCGCCGGTGGCGATGTCGGCTCGCGTGCGGGCGAGCGCCGTCTCGACTTCCTTGCGCTGCCGACTGATGTCGCGCAGCGCGCGGGTGGCGTCCGAGATGGCCTTTTCGGAACTGCGCAATTCGTCGCGCGCCTCGCGGTGCGCGCTTTCGGACTGGTTCAACTCGTCACGCAGCGCTTCCATGCGCTGCTGCAGTGCCTTGAGCTGTTCCGGACTGGACTGGACCGCGCGTTCAGCGTGCGAGATCAGCGGCAGGGCGCACAGCAGGGCAAGGAGGAACCGGACGGTCACTCCATCCACGGCGGGCGTTGCTCGGTCTGCGCCTCCTCCGTATCCGGAATCGGTGGCCTCTGGCGCTGTGGAACGGCGCGACTCTGGTTGGCGACGGCGTCAATGGCGGCCTTGATGGCCTCCTGGTCGCCCAGGTAGTAATGACGGATCGGCTTCAGATCGTCGTCCAACTCATAGACCAGCGGCTGTGCGGTCGGGATGTTCAGGCCGAGGATGTCCTGTTCGGACACGTTGTCCAGGTACTTGATCAACGCACGCAGGCTGTTGCCGTGGGCGACGATGAGTACGTTCTTGCCAGCCTTGATCTGCGGCGCGATTTCCGCGCTCCAGAACGGCAGCACGCGGGCCACGGTGTCCTTCAGGCATTCGGTGCGCGGGAAGCATTCGTTCGGGACTTCGGCGTAGCGCGGGTTCTTGCGGTCGAGGCGCGGGTCGTCCTCTTCCAGCGCCGGTGGCGGCGTGTCGTAGGAGCGGCGCCAAGCCAGCACCTGTTCCTCGCCGAAGCGCTGTGCCGTCTGCGCCTTGTCCAGACCCTGCAGGGCGCCGTAGTGGCGCTCGTTCAGGCGCCAGGTCGGGCGTATCGGAATCCACATCAGGTTCATCTGTTCGAGCGCAACATACAGCGTCTTGTTGGCGCGCTTGAGCACCGACGTGAATGCCACATCGAAGCGGTAGGACTCGCGGGCGAGCAGGCGGCCGGCTTCGCGCGCCTCGATTTCGCCCTTCTCGGTCAGACCGACGTCGGTCCAGCCGGTGAAACGGTTTTCCTTGTTCCAGACGGATTCGCCATGGCGCAACAGAACGAGCTTGTACATGAGGTGGGATCTGTAGGGTGGGATCGGGTCGGGCGCGGCATCCTGCGGCGGAGCATTGAGCTACTGATTCATGGTCGGTAGGTGAGCCGCGCGCGCTTGGGCTAAAATCGACATTTTCCCAGAAAAAGCATTTCGCGGTCCGGTAAAAAATCGACATACCTGCGCGTTTCGACGCGCATCAAATGGTCGGATGCTTCCGCACGACGGCCCGCTCACCCGGGCACGCGACTTCATTCCGACTCTTACACTGGCTGCCTGCAGACTCCATGGACTTCGTAACGACCAATTACATCTGGGCCATCACCGCTTTCATGAGCGGTGCCGGACTTATCTTCCTGACCATTCGCCAGAAGGTGTCGGGCCCGCGCTTGTCGCCGGCACAGGCCACCCAGCTGATCAACCGCGAAGACGCGCAGGTGATTGACGTGCGTGATCAGGCGGAATGGTCAAAAGGCCACATCAATGGCGCACGGCACATCCCGGCGGGCGAAATGGCGAAGCGGCTGGGCGAGCTGGAAAAGTTCAGACAGCGGCCGCTGATCGTCGTCTGTGCCAGCGGCCAGCGCTCGGCGAGTGCCTGCTCGGCGCTGCGCAAGGCGGGTTTCGAGAAGGTTTTTGCGCTGGACGGCGGGATCGGAGCCTGGGAACAGGCCAGCCTGCCGCTGACAAAGAAGTGATGCCATGGCACGCGTGCTGATGTATACAAGCGGCTTTTGTCCGTATTGCTCGCAGGCCGAACGCCTGCTGACGAGCAAGGGTGTGACCGACATCGACAAGGTGCGCATCGACATCGATCCGGACCGTCGCTCCGAAATGATGGAGCGGACCGGCCGGCGCACTGTGCCGCAGATCTACATTGGCGATTACCACGTGGGTGGGTGCGATGATCTGCATGCACTCGACCGCGAAGGCAAGTTAGACCCCCTGCTGCAGGCGTGAGCCGGTTTTTGCAGCCTTAACCCCCAACCGAGAAGCGAAAAATGGCCGAAGAAGCAGTGCAACCCCAACAGCCCACGGGCCCGGTGTTTTCCATCGAGAAGATCTACGTCAAGGACCTGTCGCTCGAAGTCCCGAACGCGCCGGAAATTTTCCTCACCCGCGAAAATCCGACCGTGCAGATCCAGCTCCAGACTGAAGGCAAGGCGGTGCAGGAAGGCGTGTTCAACGTGACGCTGACCGTCACCGTTACCGCCAAGCTCGAAGAGAAGACGATGTTCCTGGTTGAAGTCCGTCAGGCCGGCATCTTCCAGATCCGCAACGTGCCGACCGAAGACATCCAGCCCATCCTCGGCATCGCCTGCCCGACCATCCTGTTCCCGTACGCCCGCGAAAGCGTGTCGGACGCGGTCAATCGCGCCGGCTTCCCGCCGGTCGTGCTGGCACCGGTCAATTTCGAATCGATCTACCAGCAACGCACGCAGCAGCCGCCCGAAGGCCAGAACGGCGCCACGGTGCAGTGATGAAGCAGGCCGCATGTGCGGCACTGGTGGCCCTCGTCTGTCCGCTCGCGGTACAGGCGGCGGGCGTCGACTACCGGTCGCTGTCGGACGTTGCGGTCATGTACGACGCGCCGTCCCGGCAGGCGCGCCAGCAGTTCGTCATCGCGCGCCACACGCCGGTCGAGGTGGTGCGCAGTCAGACTGGATGGGTCAAGGTACGCGAGCCGGGCGGCATGCTTGCGTGGGTCGAGGCATCTTCGCTCGTGCCCGTGCGCATGGTGATTGTCACCGCGGAGCGGGCGCGCGTTCTGGTCCGTGCGGAAGACGACGCACCGCTGGTGTTCGAAGCGGAACGCCGCGTGCTGCTGGAACCGCTCACCGAGGCCGCACCGGCAGGCTGGGCGAAGGTGAAGCATCGTGACGGCCAGAGTGGTTTCGTGCGCATCTCCCAGGTCTGGGGGCTGTGAGCCGGATCTTGCCGACATGAAGCTGTGCGTGATGGGTGCCGGTGCCTGGGGTACGGCGCTGGCTGTCGCCTATTCGCAGGATCACGACGTGACGCTGTGGACGCGAGATGCGGCCCACGCGCTGTCGCTGCGCAACACACATTGCAACGAACGCTATCTGCCCGGTATTGCGCTGTCGCCGGACATTGCGGTGTCATCTGACGCCGCGTCTGCGCTGAAGGGCTGCGATCTGGCACTGGTCGCGACACCGATCGCCGGCCTGCGCGCGGCGCTCGAAGCGGTGGCACGCAGCGGGGTGCCCGCCGTGCTGTGGGCCTGCAAGGGCTTCGAAAGCGGCAGCGGTCTGCTGCCGCATCAGGTGGCGCTGGACATCCTGCCCGCGCAGGTTTCGCGCGGTGCATTCAGCGGGCCCAGCTTCGCGATCGAGGTGGCACGCGGCCTGCCGACCGCCATCACCGTGGCGAGCGATGACATCGAATTTGTCAGTGCGCTGGTCGCGTCACTGCACAGTCCGCGGCTGCGCCTGTACGCCAATGACGATCTGGTCGGCGTCGAGGTCGGTGGCGCCGTCAAGAACGTCATGGCGATCGCCACCGGCGTGTGCGACGGACTCGGCTTTGGCATGAACGCGCGGGCCGCGCTGATCACCCGCGGCCTGGCCGAAATCGCCCGCCTGGGCGTGGCGCTCGGCGGCCGCAGCCAGACCTTCATGGGGCTGGCCGGCATGGGCGACCTCATCCTGACCTGCACCGGCGACCTGTCGCGCAACCGGCGCGTCGGCCTGCTGCTGGCCGAAGGGCGCTCGCTGGATGAGGTGCTGACCACGCTGGGTCATGTGGCCGAAGGCGTGCCGACCGCGCGCGAGGCGGCTGCGCTCGCCGAGCGCCTGCAGGTCGACATGCCGATCACGCAGGCGGTGGCGGCGGTGCTCGACGGGCGGCTGGCCGCAGCCGACGCGGTCGAGCGCCTGCTGTCGCGTGACCCGAAGGCGGAAACGCCGCCGCTGTAGTCTGTTTCAGGGCGTCGCCGCGCCACTGAAGTTGCATTGGCGCCACGCTTCATAGGCGACGATGGCCACCGAATTGCTCAGATTCAGGCTGCGGCTGTCCGGCTGCATCGGAATGCGCAGGCGCTGTGCGACCGGCACCGTGTCGAGCAGCGCACCGGGCAGACCGGCGGTTTCCTGACCGAACAGGAAAACGTCGCCGGCGCGGTACTGCGGTGCCGTGTGCGCCGTGCGCCCGCGCGTGCTCAGCGCGTACAGCCGCGGATCGTCGGCCTGCAGCGTCAGCGCGTCCGACAGGGCCGCCCAGTCATCATGGACCGTCACATTCACCAGGTCGCGGTAGTCCATGCCGGCGCGCGCGAGGTGCTTGTCGGTGATTTCGAAGCCGAGCGGCTTCACCAGATGCAGCCGGAAGCCGCCATTGGCGCACAGCCGCATCACGTTGCCGGTGTTGGGCGGAATTTCGGGCTGGTACAGGACGATGTGGAACATGGGCGTGCGCCGGGTCGGGGAGCGGGATTGTGCCGCGGCGACGCAGGTGGCGCTACTTGCCGCGCAGCCGCGGCGTGCGCGCCAGCACCAGATTGGTCACCGTCAGCGCGCCAGCCGCCTTCAGCATGCGCGCGACCTCATGCAGGCTGGCGCCGGTGGTCAGCACGTCGTCCACCACGGCGACATGCAGGCCCGCCACCCCGGTGCGCACCGCAAAGGCGCCACGCACGTTGCGCCGTCGCTGCGACCACGCGAGATCACGCTGCGGCGGCGTATCGTGCAGGCGCTCCAGACCGAAGGCATCGAAGTTCAGTCGGCCGAGACGGCCGAGCGTGCGGCCGATCTCGACCGACTGGTTGAAGCCGCGCTCACGCAGCCGGTTTGGATGCAGCGGCATGGCGAGCAGCAGATCACAGGGTGGCAGACCGAGCGCATGCAGCTCGCGTGCGAACCAGCCGGCCAGCGGCAGGCGGGCGCGGAACTTCAGCGCATGGATCAACTGGTCGGCAGGCTCCGCGTACGCCCAGACCGCCAGCGTTGCATCGAACGCCGGCGGATGCTTCAGGCAGCGTCCGCACACGTCGGCGGTCGGAACCGGCAGCGCGCAGACCGGGCAATGTGCCGCGGGCAGGCGCGGCAACTCGTCATGGCATCCGGTGCACAACAGCGCATCGCCCGATGGCAAGCCACACAGCCGGCAGTCCTGCGGCAGCAATCGTCTGCGAACGTCCCGCGCGGCGGCGATCACGCGGTGCAACATGGGCAGGCCGTTTTCGCGGAAAATGACGGCTTCGCCGTTTCGGCGCCGACGCGCCCGCCAGACTTCACATCATGCATACCCAAGTCATCCATCTTCCGCCGTCCTCGCGCTCGCAAGTGCCCCAGCGCTGGACCACCGAGCAGGTCGAAGCACTGTTCGCGCTGCCGTTTTCAGATCTGATGTTCCGCGCACAGCAGGTTCACCGCGAGCATTTTGATCCCAATGCCATACAGAGATCCACCCTGCTGTCGATCAAGACCGGCGGCTGCCCGGAAGACTGCGGCTATTGCCCGCAGTCGGTGCGCCACGATACCGGTGTGACCAGCCAGGACCTGCTGCCGGTCGAGGACGTGCTGGCCGCCGCGCGCGCGGCGCGCGATGCCGGTGCGACGCGCTTCTGCATGGGCGCCGCCTGGCGCGGCCCGAAGGATCGAGACGTCGAAGCGGTCGCCGAAATGATTTCGGCGGTGAAGGGCCTGGGTCTGGAAACCTGCGCCACGCTGGGCATGCTGCGCGAGGGCCAGGCCGAAACGCTGAAGAAGGCGGGGCTGGATTACTACAACCACAACATCGATACCGCCCCGGAGTTCTACGGCGACGTCATCGGCACGCGCACGCAGGAAGACCGCTTCGACACGCTGGAAGCGGTGCGCGAAGCCGGCATGAATGTGTGCTGCGGCGGCATCGTCGGCATGGGCGAATCGCGCCGCGGTCGCGCCGGCCTGATCGCCACGCTGGCCAGCATGGACACACCGCCGGAATCGGTGCCGATCAACAATCTGGTGAAAGTCGAAGGCACGCCGCTGGCCGATACGCCTGATCTCGATCCGTTCGAATTCGTGCGCACCATCGCCTGCGCCCGCATCACGATGCCGAAGAGCCACGTGCGTCTGTCGGCCGGGCGCGAAGCGATGAACGACCAGATGCAGGCGCTATGCTTTCTTGCCGGCGCCAATTCCATCTTCTACGGTGACAAGCTGCTGACCACAGGCAATCCGCAGGCCGACAACGATCGCCGGTTGCTGGAGCGGCTCGGTATCCGGTCGGTCTGAGCGCGGAGCGCACGACCATCTCCGCTGTGGTTCCGCCCGACCTTGCACTCGATGCGCGCGCCGTGGCGTGCCGCTTCGAGCGTGCGGCGGCGCGGTTCGACGACGCGGCGGTACTGCATCGCGAAGTGGCCCGGCGCATGGCCGAGCGGCTTGATATGGTCATGCTGAAGCCGGCACGCCTGCTCGATCTGGGTTGCGGCACCGGCGCCGATCTGCAGCCGCTGCGCGCCCGCTACCCCGACATGCAGATGATAGGCATCGATCGTTCGGCGGCCATGCTCGCGCGGGCAGCCGCCCGCACGCCGCGCTGGCGGCGCTGGCTGCCAGGGGTGCTGGGCGGCAGCCAGACCGCGCTGGTGCGTGCCGATATCACTCGGCTGCCGATTGCGCCGCGCAGCATCGACATGGTGTGGTCGAACATGGCGCTGCACTGGCAGGCGGACCTGCCGGCGACACTGCGTGAAGTGCAGCGCTGCGTGCGCGTCGGCGGGCTGTTCATGTTTTCCATGCTCGGCCCGGACACGCTGCGCGAACTGCGTGGCGCGCTGGCTGAGGCCGGGTTGCCGCTGCGTGCGCACCGCTTCATCGACATGCACGATGTCGGAGACATGCTGGTCGAATCGGGCTTCGCCGAGCCGGTGATGGACATGGAACACATCACGCTGACCTTCGACACGCCGGCCGCGCTGTACCGTGATCTGGCCGATACCGGCGGTTTCAGCGCACTGGCCGCGCGGCCGCGCGGACTGCTGACGCCGCGTGCCCGTGCGCGGCTCGATGATGCACTGCTGCGGCTGCGTGACAACGGCCGCCTGCCGGCAACGATGGAAATCATCTACGGCCACGCCTGGCGCGGCGAGCCGCGCCAGGCCGAAGACGGCCGCGCGATCATCCAGTTCGAACGCGGCCGCCGGCGATGAAGCGCAAGGACGCCGTGCGGGTCAGCGCCAAGGGACGCAGCCTGAAGCCGCGCAACCCCTGGCCACGGCGGCGCTGATGAAGAAGGGCGGCGAGCACGCACGGCAGGACAAGAAGGCCAGCCGCGCCCGGCTCAAATCGGATCTGCGCAAGACGGCGGACGGCGACTGAACATGTCGCCATCGGCCCGGCTCACGCTGCTGATGTGCGCTGCCGAGACGCTGGGCATGACGGGATTCGCCGCCTATCCGTCCTTCCTGCCGCTGCTGGCCGGGGTGTGGCAGCTCAGCGGTGCCGAAGCCGGTCTGATCGGCGGCGCCTTCTTCTTCGGCTACATGGTGGCCGTGCCCTTTCTGTCCGGCGTCACCGACCGCATCGATGCGCGCATCGTTTATGTGGCGTCCTGCGTTCTGATGGCAGGCGGAACACTGGGCTTCGCGCTGTTCGCCCTGGGCGTGTGGAGTGGCGCCTTCTTTCAGGCGCTGTGCGGCGCCGGACTTGCCGGCTGCTACATGCCCGGCCTGCGCGTGCTGACCGATCGCGTTCTACACCGCGAGTTTCGGCATCGGTACCAGCCTGTCGCTGCTGCTGGCCGACGCCCTCGGCAATCTGATGGACTGGCGGATCGCGATCGCGCTGATGGCGGTCGGCCCCCTCCTGGCGGCCGTCATCGTGTTTGCAGGCACCGGGCCGCATGGGCCGCCCGGTGCCGCCGACGCGCACTGGCTGCCGCGTTTCGGACCTGTGCTGGCGCACCTGCGGGTGCGCCAGCTGGTGACCGGCTACGCGGTGCATTGCTGGGAACCGTTCGGCCTGCGGTCGTGGATGGTGGCTTTCGTCGCTTTCGCCTACGGACTGTCGTCGGCGCAGGCCGCGCTGTCGCCGACCGAAGCGGCGGCGCTGATCAATTTGCTCGGACTGCCGGCCAGCATACTGGGCAACGAAATGGCCAGCCGTGTCGGGCGACGGCGCTGGATCGTCGCCATGATGATCGCCTCGGGTCTGCTGTGCTGGCTGGCCGGCGCGTCGGCGGCGCTGCACTGGTGGCTCATGCTGTGCGTGCTGGCGCTGTACAACACCGCCGTGATGGCGGATTCGGCTTCGCTGACCGCCGGACTTGTGCATGCTGCGCCAGCGGCACAGCGCGGCGCGGCGATGGCGCTGTATTCGCTCGGCGGCTTCGGCGCCGGCTTCGTCGCGCCCTGGTGTTCGGCGGTGTGCTGGACCTGACCGGGGGCATCACATCCCCTGTGGCATGGATCGTCGCCTGCGGCACGCTGGGCATAGGTTGCCTGCTGTGGGCACTCACGGCCCTGCGTCGTCCGGCCAGCGCGGCATAGTCCGTTCAGACCAGTCCGGAGACTTTCCGGGCCACGGTCCGGTCATGTTCACCTCCTAAGCTTCGTCCGCGCTGCAGAGGCGACCCGCCCGCGCTGCCTGGCGTCGTCATCCCTCCATCGATCATTTTCAGCCCGACTTTCTTTTCTGGCCGCGCGCATCGGGCGGCCAGCTTCGATTACGCTACACGTGAAGGAATCCATATGTCATCGAATGGCCGCATCCTGCCCCCCCGACTTGCCTTGACGCTCGCCGTTGCCGGCCTGTTCGCGTCGGCTGCCCATGCCGATGCCACGCCGCAGGCCCTTCCGTTCGTGCAGGACTGGACGAACATCGGCCTGATCACGGCCAATGACGACTGGAGCGGTGTGCCCGGCATCATCGGCTATCGCGGCGACGAGCTGACCAGCGCGACCGGCGTCGATCCGCAGACGATCACGGCCGATGGCACAGCGTCGCCGGTCGATGTGAATGCCAACCAGACCAATCCGAACACCTTCAGCACCGGTGGTGTCACCGAATTCCACTTGACCGATCCGGTCGTCGCACTGACCGGCTCCGGCACCGCCGATGCGCCGTTCATCCTGCTTTCGCTGAACACCACCGGTCACAGCGGCATCGTCGTGCGCTACGACCTGCGCGATCTTGACGGCTCGGCCGACAACGCGCAGCAGCAGGTGACGCTGCAGTACCGCGTCGGCGCCAGCGGCAACTTCATCAATGTGCCGGAGGCGTATGTCGCCGACGCGACCGACGGCCCGTCGCTGGCCGGCAAGGTGACGCCGGTGCAGGTGACGCTGCCGGCCGACGCCGACAACCAGCCGCTGCTGCAGCTGCGGGTGATCACGACCAATGCGCCGGGCAACGACGAGTGGGTCGGCATCGACAACATATCGGTACAGGGCGGCGGCAGCGGTGCGGTGAATCAACCCATCGTGACCACCTGCCCGGCGCTTGTGCTGCAGGCCGGCGAAGCAGGCAGTGTGACGGTGGCGGCCAGCGACGCCGACAGCGTGGTCGAGGCATTCTCGCTGACCGGCACCCCGCCGGTTGGTGTGACGGTCGACGGCTTCGCACCGGCGACGACCGACGGTGGCAGCGCGTCGGCGCAGGTCAGCGTCGCGGCAGGTACAGCGACCGGTCAGTACAGCATCGGTCTGCGCTTCACGAACAACGAGGCACAGGAAGGAACGTGCAGTGTCGATATCACGGTCGCTGCGCCGGCCGCCATCGTGCCGATCCCGGCTATCCAGGGCAGCGGTGATGCCAGTCCTCTGAACGGTCAGGTCGTCACCACCGAGGGCGTCGTCAGTGCCGTGTTCCCCGGTTTGTCGGGCTATTACCTGCAGGACGGTTCAGGCGACGGCGACGCGAGCACGTCGGATGGCATTTTCGTGTTCGCGCCGGGCAACACGGCCGTCGTCGGCCAGCGGATCCGCCTGACGGCCAGCGTCACCGAATTCAATACCGTGACCGAACTGGTGTCGCCGAGCGCGGTGCAGGTGCTGGGCAGCGGCGTGACGATCACGCCGACCGACATCGTGCTGCCGGAAGCGTTCGAGGGCGAACTGGAGCGCTACGAAGGCATGCTGGTTCGCATCACCTCGCCGCTCACCGTGTCGCAGAACTACTTCCAGGGTCGCTACGGACAGGTGACGCTGTCGGCCGAAGGGCGCATGGAAATCCCGACCAACCGTCACCCGGCGGGCAGCGCCGAAGTACTTGCGCTGCGCGACGAGAACGCCCGTCGCCGCATCGTCCTTGACGATGGCTCGAGCGCGCAGAACCCGAACCCGATTCCGTTCATCGGCGCCGACAACACGCTGCGTGCCGGCGACACGGTGAACGGTCTGACCGGCGTGATCGACCATGGCCTGATCACCGCGTCGAGCACCGGGCCACGCGACTACAAGCTGCATCCTGTGGTGACACCGGAATTCACCCGCGACAATCCGCGCACCGCCACGCCGACCGCGGTCGGCGGCAATGTACGGGTGGCCAGCTTCAATGTTCTGAACTACTTCAGCACGATAGACCAGGCGGGTGCATCGTGCTTCCCGACCGGCACGCGCAGCGACTGCCGCGGCGCCGACAGCGCGCTGGAATTCAGCCGTCAGCGCGACAAGATCGTCGCCGCGCTGCGGGCGATGGATGCCGACGTGGTCGGCCTGATCGAGATCGAGAACAACGGCCAGGGCGCGGTGAACAATCTGGTGGCCGCGCTCAATGCGTCCGCCGGCGGCGCGGTCTATGCTGCCGTCGGCCTGCCGGTCGGCGGCACGGGCACCGACGCCATCCGCCAGGCCATGATCTACAAGCCGGCGAAGGTCACGCCGGTCGGCGGTGCGATCAGCGACACGGCGACGGTCCATAACCGCCCGCCGCTGGCGCAGACCTTCGCCGCCGCCAATGGCGAGCGCTTCACGGTCATCGTGAATCACTTCAAGTCGAAGTCCTGCGGCGATGCTGCCGGTGTCGAGGCCGATCAGGGCGACGGTCAGGGCTGCTGGAATCCGCTGCGCGTGCAGCAGGCGGCGGCGCTGCAGACCTTCATTCAGCAACTGCCGGGCCAGGGGGGTGCAGCCGACGTGCTGGTCATCGGCGACCTGAACGCCTATGCGAAGGAAGATCCCGTCCTCGCACTGACCTCAGGCGGGCTGAGCGACCTGGCTGCAGGCATCGATCTCAACTACACCTACACCTTCGACGGCGAAAGCGGTGCGCTCGACCATGCGCTGGCCAGCGCCGCGCTGGCCGGCAAGGTGAGCGGCATCACGCAGTGGCACATCAATACCGACGAGCCCTTCGTGATCGACTACAACACCGAGTTCAAGCCGCAGGACCTGTACGCGCCGACCGCTTTCCGCTCGTCCGACCACGACCCGGTCCTCATCGGGCTGAACCTGCTGCGCACGATCAACGGCGGCGCCGGTCGCGACACGCTGACCGGTACCCCGGGCGATGACGTCATCACCGGCGGCGAAGGCGCTGACCTGCTGACCGGCGGCAACGGCGCGGACACCTTCGTCTATCGAAGCGTGCGCGATGCGCTCGACACCATCACCGACTTCGAACCGCAGCAGGATCGGCTCGACGTGCGACAGCTGCTGGCCGGCGTCACGACCGGCAGCGACCCGCTGGTCAGCGGCTACATCATCGTCCGCCAGACCGGACCGAACACGATGGTGCTGTTCGACGCCGACGGGTCTGCCGGTCGCGGCGCCGCGCGTCCGCTGGTGACCCTGCGCAATGTGCTGCCGGCCGAACTGGGCAGCGCGTCCTTCCTTTACTGAACCCTGACGTTCCGGAGATACGAACATGAGCTTCAAACCCCTTGCCGCCGCAGCGCTCATCGCCTCGCTGTTCGCCACCGCTGCGCACGCCGACGTACGCTTCAGCGAAGACTTCAACAGCGGCTATGTCGCCAACTGGCAGACCGCGGGCGACGTGTCCGCGCAGGACAATTCCGGCGACACCTACATCGCCCTGACGACGGCATCGCTGACGTTCGAAGATGACTTCCCGCTGCCGGCCGGCTCGTTCAATCTGAGCGGTGTGGCCGCGGTCGAAACCGGGCTCGCGCTCGAAACGGCGATCGGTGCGCAGCCCGGCGCCTTTGATAGCGGCGACGACTTCACTTATGAAGGCTCGGCCATCTGGCGCACCGTGAACGTGAATGTCGGCGACATCCTGCGTTTCGACTGGCTGCTGGCGACCAACGAAGTCGGCGCCGAAGCACGGCCGGACTTTGCCTTCCTGTCGGTCGACGGCGACATCACGCGCATCGCCTCGGTCGCTGACGCAACGTCGGCGCCGATCCTCGATTTTCTGGCCGACACCGGCATCCGCAGCTTCGAGTACGTATTCACGCGCGGCGGTGCGGTGCGGCTGGCGTTCGGTGTCGTCGATGTGGGCGACTTCGGCGTCACGACCGCACTGGCGATCGACAACGTGAGCATCACCGCGGTGCCGGAACCGGAAAGCTGGGCGCTGATGCTGGCGGGTCTGATAGGTGTGGCGGGCGCCGCCCGTCGCGCGCGTCGCTGAGCGACGTCCTCATGTCGTCTGCGCCGCCAGGTGCGCGCGCAGACGGCGGGCATGCCACAGGCGCACGGCGAACAGCGTGGCGAGGATGCAGGCGTAGAGGATGGGTTCGGTCAGGTCCTTCTTCACCAGCCACCAGTAGTGCGCCACCCCGAGGACGCCGACGACGTACACGAGTTTGTGCAGCCGCTGCCAGGTCCGGCCGCCGAGCCGGCGCACCATGCCGTTGGTCGAGGTTACGGCGAGCGGCAGCAGCAGCAGGAACGCACCGAATCCGATCGTGATGAAGGGCCGCTCGATGATGTCCTTCACGATGCCTTCGAAGTCGAAGAACTGGTCCAGCCACAGATAGGTGAGCAGGTGCAGGCTGGCATAGAAGAACGCGTACAGCCCAAGCATGCGGCGCAGGCGTACCAGCCAGTGCCAGCCGGTGATCTGGCGCAGCGGCGTCACGGCCAGCGTTACCAGCAGCAGGCGCAGCGTCCAGTCACCGGTGGCGCGCGTGATGTATTCGATCGGGTTGGCGCCCAGCCGGTCGGCATATGCGCCGAATGCCAGCCATATAAGCGGCACCAGACAGGCGAGCCAGACGGTACGCCACAGCCAGCGGAACACGGTGGGCCCCGGTGTCCAGGCGCGCGCGTTGCGGCCCGGGGGCCGTGCGGTCGAGGCACGTGCCTGCACTCAGTAGTACTTCCTCAGGTCCATGCCCGTGTAGAGCGACGCAACCTGATCGCCGTATCCATTGAACATGAGTGTCTTGCGCTTCGAAAACTCGCCGATGCGCCGCTCGCGTCCCTGGCTCCAGCGCGGGTGGTCGACGTCCGGATTCACATTCGAATAGAAGCCGTACTCGCGACCGGCGGCGCGCGACCAGGCGCTCAGCGGCTCCTTGTCGGTGAAGCGGATCTTCACGATCGACTTCGCGCTCTTGAAACCGTACTTCCATGGCACCACCAGCCGCATCGGTGCGCCGTTCTGGTTCGGCAGCACTTCGCCATACAGGCCCACGGCCATGAGGGTGAGCGGATGCATGGCTTCGTCGAGCCGCAGGCCTTCGACATACGGCCACTCGAGCACCGCGCTGCGCACGCCGGGCATGGTTTTGGGATCGGCCAGCGTGGTGAATTCGACGTACTTCGCGCTGCCCAGCGGCTCGACCTGCCTGAGCAGCACTGACAGCGGAATGCCGATCCAGGGCACGACCATCGACCATGCTTCGACGCAACGCAGCCGGTAGATGCGTTCCTCCAGCGGCGCCAGCTTCAGCACCTCCTCGATGCCCAGCGTCCTGGGCTTCTGCACCAGGCCCTCGATGCTCACCGTCCACGGCCGGGTGGACATGCGGTGGGCGTTCTTCGACGGATCGGCCTTGTCGGTTCCAAATTCGTAGAAATTGCAGTAGCTGGTGATGTCCTCGTAGTCGTTCAGCTTTTCGTCGGTCGAGAAGGGGCTTTTCGCCAGTGGCCCGAGTTTTTCGCCGCGCTTGCCCTGCGCATCGGCGATCCCCGGCAAGCCGCCGAGCAGCGCCGCACCGGCACCCAGTCCGGCTGCCCGGATGAAGTCGCGGCGGGTATCGAACAGCGCGCGCGGCGTGATGTCGGATGGCACGATGTCGGCCGGGCGTTTGATCAGCATGGTGAAGCTCCTCGTTGTACGCTGCAGGGTGTCCGGACGGGGGGATCGGCATTCAATCGCGCGCGCCCTGCGATAGAACGTCAACAGACCCCAGTGCTGACCGGCTGCATCGGCGCGACCTTACCTGTATGACTGCAGATGAACCGAAAGATTTTTCCCGAACTGCTCGACCTGTTGATGTGCGAGGCGCCGCAGGCCAAGTGCGCCGCGGTGGCGTCGCTGTGGACAGCCTGGCAGGCGGGTGTAGTGTTCGATCGCGCGGCAGCGCTGCCGCATGCCATCGACGAACCCGGTCGCCCGGCACGACCCGAACTGGTCGCGCCCTCTGCGCTGCGCTCGCGCCGCGTGGGTACGCGCGAAGGTCATGCGGCGATGATCCATGCGATCTGTCACATCGAATTCACCGCCATCAATCTTGCACTCGACGCGGCCTGGCGCTTTCGCGATCTGCCCGACGCCTTCCTGGCCGACTGGCTGCGCGTGGCGGCTGACGAAGCGCGCCACTTCGGCCTGCTGCGCTCCCACCTGCGGACGCTGGGCTTCGACTATGGTGACTTTCCGGCGCACGCCGGCCTGTGGGACATGGCGCGGCGCACCGCCGATGACGTGCTGACCCGTATGGCGCTGGTGCCGCGCGTGCTCGAAGCGCGCGGGCTGGACGCCACGCCGCCCATCATGGACAAGCTGCGCACCATCGGCGATGCGCCGGCGCTGGTCATACTCGACCTCATCCTGAATGACGAAATCACCCATGTCGCGATCGGTGACCGCTGGTTCCGTCATGTGTGCGCACAGCGCGGACTGGCGCCCGAGGCCACCTTCCTCACACTGTTCAATGCCTTCAATGCACCGCGACTGCAGCCGCCGGTCAACGAAAAAGCCCGCCTGGCGGCGGGCTTTTCCGAAGGCGAAATCGACAGCCTGACCGCTCAGCGCAGACCCGCCGCGTAGTCGGACACCGCCTTGATCTCGGCGTCGGTCATCTTGATGGCAATCATGCGCATCATCTTGGCCGGGTCATTCGCACGTTCGGCAACGCGGAAATACTTCAGCTGTGTTTCGGTGTACTCGGCGTGCTGGCCGGCAATGCGCGGGTACTGGGCGGGCATGCCGGCACCGGCCGGGCCGTGACAGCCGGCACAGGCGGGCAAACCTTTTTCGAGGTTGCCACCGCGCCACAGGCGCTGGCCCAGTTCGATGCTTTCGCGGTTGCCCTTGGCCTTCTCCGGCGTCTGGGTCTGGCTCGCATAGTAGGCGGACACGTTGCGCATGTCGGCTTCCGACAGGCCGGAGGCCATTGCGCCCATGATGGCGTTGGCGCGCTCGGGCGGCTGACCGTCCTTGCTGCGGAAATTCATCAATTGCTTGTACAGGTATTCCGGATGCTGGCCGGCCAGTTTGGGGTTGACCGCGATGACGCTGTTGCCGTCCGCGCCATGACAGGCCGCACATACCTGCGTCGCGACAGTCTTGCCGGCCGCAATGTCCGCTTTCGGGGCGGCTTTTTCTTCAGACGCCAGCGCGCTGGCGGATACCAGGGTCAGAGACAGGGCAAAACCGAACGACTTGAGCATACGCATGACTATCCTTGAACGATGAATCCGGTCGATGGCCCGGTCGGTGGCCGGGTCGGTGCCGGATGGATCTGTGGCCGGTTGAACAGGGTGATACGGTAAACTCCTCATTTTACCGTGTTTTCCTGGGCGCGCGTGGCGCGTAATCGATTTGTCCTCTCTGTTCCGCGGTGCTGCATTTCATCTGTCCGTCGCCAAGCCATCGGGCCTGCCGGCGCCTGCCGGCCCGGAAATCGCATTTGCCGGCCGTTCCAATGCGGGTAAATCGAGTGCCATCAATACGCTGGTCGGCCACACGCGCCTGGCTTTCGTCAGCAAGACGCCCGGGCGTACCCAGCTGATCAACTACTTCACGCTGGTGCGCGGCGGCTTTCTGGTTGACCTGCCCGGCTACGGCTATGCCCAGGTGCCGATCGAAGTCCGCAAGGCCTGGGCGGGACTGATCGAGCGCTACCTGAAAGAACGCGAAAGCCTGGCCGGCCTCGTGCTCATCATGGATGCGCGCCACCCGCTCACGCCTCTGGACTGGAACATGATCGAATGGTTCTCGGTGAGCGGCAAGCCGATGCATGTTCTGCTTACCAAGGCCGACAAGCTGACCCGCAGTGCTCAGGCGGCAACATTGGCCGACGTACGCAGACAACTGTCCGGCATGGGGGAGCAGGTCAGCGTGCAACTGTTCTCCAGCCTGAAGAAGACCGGTGTCGAGGAAGCCGAGGCGGCTGTTTCGCCATGGCTGGCCGCGCATCTGCCTGATCAGGCATCGACGCCGCCGGTCTGACATCTGTTGCAGCGAAACGGCCCACGGCGCACAGAACGCCGGAGCCGGAAAGAAAAAAGCCCACGGCCAAAGGGGATGGAAGCCGTGGGCTCGAAACGCCTCTTGAAGAAGCACCCGCTCAGGGAGGTGAAGCGGGTGACGGCTTGCACCGTCGCTTGCTCTGACCGGGGCGCGTCGGCGCGAGTTCCGGGATTGTTGCGTCGCCGCAGCGCCCTTCGCGGCCGGCGCCGACACGCGAAGCCGGGTGCGCTCGTACTATCATCGCGGCTTTGCGAACCGGGCCAACGCGATGTCCTTTCCTCCCGCCAGCCATTTCCCGCCCACCCGCCTGCGCCGCATGCGCCGCGATGATTTCTCGCGCCGGCTCATGCGCGAGCACACGCTCACCACCAACGACCTGATCTATCCGGTATTCGTGCTCGACGGCCCGACGCGCAGCGAAGCCGTGGCATCGATGCCTGGCGTGAACCGGGTCAGCGTCGATGTGCTGATGGGGGTGGCCGAACAGGCGGTGTCGCTCGGCGTGCCCGCGCTGGCGCTGTTTCCGGTGATCGACGCCCCGCTGAAGACCGACGATGCGGCCGAAGCGTGGAATCCGGACGGCCTGGTGCCGCGCACGGTAAAGGCGCTGAAGGCGCGGTTTCCCGAACTCGGCGTGATCACCGACGTTGCGCTCGATCCCTACACGAGCCACGGTCAGGACGGCCTGATCGACGCGACCGGCTATGTGATGAACGACGAAACGCTGGAGGCGCTGGCCAAACAGGCGCTGTGCCATGCGCGTGCCGGCGCCGACGTCGTCGCGCCGTCGGACATGATGGACGGGCGCATCGGCCGCATCCGCCTCGAACTCGACGCGCACCGCCTGATCCATACGCGCATCCTCGCCTACTCGGCCAAGTACGCCTCAGCCTTCTACGGCCCGTTCCGCGACGCGGTGGGTTCGGCCGGCAACCTCGGCAAGAGCAATAAATACACGTATCAGATGGACCCGGCGAACAGCGACGAGGCGATCCGCGAAGTGTCGCTCGACATCGCCGAAGGTGCGGACATGGTCATGGTGAAGCCCGGCATGCCGTATCTGGACATCGTGCGACGGGTGAAGTCGGAGCTGGGTGTGCCGACCTATGCCTACCAGGTCAGTGGCGAGTACGCGATGCTGAAGGCCGCGGTCGCCAACGGCTGGCTGGACGAGCGCGCCACCGCGATGGAAGCGCTGCTCGCCTTCAAGCGCGCCGGCGCCGACGGCATCCTGACCTATTACGCGCTGGACGCCGCGCGCTGGCTCAGGGACGCCTGACGCTGAGCAGTCGCATGGCCTGCGGCAGCTTCAGCACCGAGGTCAGCCGCAGGTCGACGTAGTTGTGGTGGCCCGCGCTGCGGCTGATCCACACGGTGCGCATGCCGAGCTGTTTCGCGGTGCGCAGATTGGCCGCGGTGTCTTCCACCATGATGCAGTCAGCGGGCATCACGTGCTGGTCGCGCAGCAGATGCAGGAAACCGGCGAGCCGCGGCTTCGGCACGTAGCGCGAATGTTCGATGGCATGCACCGCGTCGAACAGGTGGCGCATGCCCATTACCGCCAGCACCGCTTCGGCGTAGTGCGCCGGACCGTTCGTGAACACGATCCTGCGGCCCGGCAGGCGGGTCAGCATGTGACGCAGCGCGCGGTCGAACACGATACCCGGACGCAGCGCCTCGACGTCGTGCGTCCCGCGCAGGAAATGCGAAGGCCGCGTGCCATGGTGGCGCATCAGGCCGAGCAGCGTGGCGCCGTAGCGATGCCAGTAGTGCGTGCGCAGGCGATCGGCTTCGCCGTGTTCGAGTCCCAGTTCCGTCATCAACCAGGCGGTCATCGCCCGGTTCAGGTGCGGAAAGATGTGCGGATTGGCGTCGTGCAGTGTGTTGTCCAGATCGAAGATCCAGACCGGACGCCGCTGCGCCTGCCGACTCACTTGCTCTTGATCAGTGTGCCGACGCCGTCATTGGTCAGCACTTCGAGCAACAGCGCATTGGGCACGCGACCGTCGATGATGTGCACGCTCTTGACGCCGCTGCGCGCGGCATCGAGCGCCGAACCGATCTTGGGCAGCATGCCGCCGGACAGCGTGCCGTCGGCGATCATGGCATCGACGTCGCGCGGCGTGATGCCGGTCAGCAGATTGCCTTCCTTGTCCAGCACGCCCGGCGTATTGGTCAGCAGCACCAGTTTTTCCGCCTTCAGGATTTCCGCCAGCTTGCCAGCCACCACGTCGGCGTTGATGTTGTAGCTTTCGCCGTCCGGGCCGACGCCGATCGGAGCGATCACCGGGATGAAGTCGCCGCTGTCGAGGAAATTGATGATGGTCGGGTCGATCGACACGATGTCGCCGACCAGTCCGATATCGAGCATTTCGTCCGGCTTGTCCTTGTTCGGCATCATCAGCTTGGTGGCGCGGATGAAGGACGCGTCCTGCCCGGTCAGTCCGACCGCCTTGCCGCCGGCCTGGTTGATCAGGTTCACGATGTCCTTGTTCACGTGGCCGCCGAGCACCATTTCGACGATGTCCATCGTTTCATCGTCGGTCACGCGCATGCCCTGCACGAAGGTGCCCTGCTTGCCGACCCGCTTCAGCAGGTCGTCGATCTGGGGGCCGCCGCCATGCACCACCACCGGGTTCATGCCGACCAGCTTGAGCAGCGTCACGTCGCGCGCGAAACCCAGCTTCAGCGCAGGGTCCGTCATGGCGTTGCCGCCGTACTTGATGACGATGGTGCGGTCCTGGAAGCGCCGGATATAGGGCAGCGCCTCCGAAAGCACGGCAGCCTTGGCGTGGGGTGACAGTCCGGAAGTCAGGTCGGAAGAGTGGGGCATTTCGGGTGTCCGGCAGCTGGAGATGATGGTGCCGGATTCTAGCCGTGCACTGCACAAACAAAAAGCGGACACCCCGGGGTGTCCGCTTCCGATGCATCGCCGGTCCGGTTTACTGGATGGTCAGCTTGCGCGATGCAGCCACCACCTTTTTCGGCAAGGTCAGTTCCAGTACGCCGTCGCTGAAGCGGGCCTGGGCGTTCGCCTCGTCAATGTCCTGGCCGAGCTGGAAGCTGCGCGACACCTTTCCGTAGTGGCGTTCCGAACGCAGCACGCGCTCGCCATCCTTGTTCTCGACCGTGCGCTTCTTCTCGGCACTGATCGACACCACCGGCCCTTCGATGCTGACGTGGATGTCGTCCTTGGTCACGCCGGGCAGATCGGCATGAACCGTGTAGGCGTCCTTGTCTTCCTTCACGTCGACCTTCAGCGCCGGCACATCCGGATTGCCGGCGAGATCGACCGGCTGCAGCACGAGGCCGCGGAAGTCCTTGAACAGGTTTTCGAACGGGTCCCAACGGGTCACTTGATTCATGGCTTTCCCTTTCATGTCTGGTGCGGGGAGCGCCCGCGTGCTTCCAAACTAGGGTCGGGGAAAAGTGATTTCAATACCGCCGCTGCAACGCCTTGCGCTGGGTCAACATCCGTATCGCATCGCGATTGGTCCATGAAAACACTGCGTCAAGCGCCTCGCGCCAGGGCAACCAGCGCCAGTCGCGGTGCTCGTCGGGTGCCAGTGTGATCGGCGTGTTGCGCGATACGCACAGGCTGAACAGGTGTTCGGTGTTGTGGGTGACGCCTGGCGGGTAGCGCTGGCGCCACATCGGGAAGATTTCGAAGCGGCTGCTGTGATGCCAGCGCTCGAATTGCGCAGCCGGGGCGACGATGCCGGTTTCTTCGGCCACTTCACGCTGTGCCGCCTCGGCCAGCGTTTCGCCGGCTTCGACGCTGCCGGTGACCGACTGCCAGAAGCCCGGGTGCTTCGCCCGTTCGATCAGCAGGATGTCACCACAGGCACTGTGGATCAGAACCAGGACCGACTGCGGTCGCTTCATGCGCTGGCCATGAAGGGACGCGCCAGCGTATTCGGCTGGTCGATCAGCACCCAGAACGGCGTGCCGCGCGAGCGCCATTCGGCGGCGGCCTCGTCGAGCACGGCGACGATGGCATTGAAGTCGTCCTTGCAATGTTCGACCGGCTTTGCGCAGCCACTCAGATGCACCAGATATCCGCCGGCCGGTACCCACGACAGGTCGCCGAGGCAGTCGCCGAGCGCGTCGAGGTTGTGGCCGAAGGTGGCTGGAAAGCCGAAGGTGTCGGCGAAGGCCTGGAACAGCGCAGCGCGGTCGCGCGCGTCCTTGAGATCGAGACCGATCAGCAGCAATCCGGCCTGATCGGCCACGCGCGCTGCGCGGGCAGCCGCGGTGGGCTGCGCGAAAAAAACGCCGCTGCGCGAGGCGTCGCGCAATCGGGCCTCCATCGATGTCGGTGGCGGCAGGGAAGACATGGTTACTCCTTGATTCGGCGGAAACTTCGGTAGTGATCGCCCGTGTAGTAATACTCGCCCGAGCTGCGCACATCGCGTTCTGTGCCCTCGCCGGCGACGATGCGCCGCGCGCCGCGGTGATTCAAACCGGGCGTGCGCACGGTGTATTCGCGGTAATAGCCGCGCTGGCGCGCCGGCAGCAGCCGTTCGCGGTTCTGGAACACCACGCCGTCACGCGAGTACGGGAACGGCCCGCCCTGCTTGATCAGCATCAGCGTGTGCGCGGCCTCGGGCGGCAGTCGGTCGAGGTCGACCTCGGGCAGGCTGCCGGGCGGCGCAAAGCCGCTGAGCAACAGCCAGAGCAGTGCAAGCACCGCACTGCGGCCGGTCCGGCGAAACAGTCCCGAGGTCATCAGCGGGCTTACTGCGCAGTGTCCGCCTTCGCGGTGTTGCGCAGGCGGATGTGCAGGTCGCGCAGCTGACGCTCGTCCACCGGGCTCGGCGCCTGCGTCAGCAGGCACTGCGCGCGCTGGGTCTTCGGGAAGGCGATCACGTCGCGGATCGATTCGGCGCCCGTCATCATCGTGACGATGCGGTCCAGACCGAAAGCCAGGCCGCCATGCGGCGGCGCGCCGTACTTCAGGGCGTCGAGCAGGAAGCCGAATTTCAACTGTTGTTCTTCCGGACCGATGTTCAGCGCCTCGAAAACGGTTTCCTGCACGTCTGCGCGATGAATACGCACGGAGCCGCCGCCGATTTCCCAGCCATTGAGCGCGAGGTCGTAGGCCTTGGCCAGACACTTGCCCGGATCGGTCTTCAGCAGGCCGATGTGATCGTCCTTCGGGCTGGTGAAGGGGTGGTGGCAGGCGTTCCAGCGCTTTTCGTCCTCATCGTATTCGAACATCGGGAAGTCGATGACCCACAGCGGGCGCCAGGCTTCGCCGGTGACGAACTTCTTCTCGTGGCCGATCTTCAGGCGCAGCGCGCCCAGCGCGTCGGACACCACCTTGCTCCTGTCGGCGCCGAAGAAGATCACGTCGCCGCTCTGCGCGCCGGTGCGCGCCATGATGGCGGCCAGCGATTCAGGGCTCAGGTTCTTGACGATGGGCGACTGCAGGCCTTCCTCGTTCAGCTTCGTGACGTCGTTGACCTTGATGTAGGCCAGACCGCGTGCGCCGTAGATCTTGACGAATTCGGTGTAGCTGTCGATTTCGCCGCGCGACAGTGAGGCGCCGCCGGGCACGCGCAGCGCGGTGACGCGGCACGCCGGGTCGTTGGCCGGGCCCGAAAACACCTTGAAGGCGACGTCCTTGACCGCATCGGCGACGTCGACCAGTTCGAGCGTGACGCGCAGATCCGGCTTGTCGGAACCGAAGCGGTCCATCGCTTCGGCGTAGGTCATGCGCGGGAACGGCGACGGCAGCTCGACCGCGAGCGCCTCCCTGAACACGTAGCGGATCATCTCCTCCATCAGCGCGGTGATTTCGTGCTCGTCGAGGAAGCTGGTTTCGATATCGACCTGGGTGAATTCCGGCTGCCGGTCGGCGCGCAGGTCTTCGTCGCGGAAGCACTTGGTCAGTTGATAATAGCGGTCGTAGCCGGCCACCATCAGCAGCTGCTTGAACAACTGCGGCGACTGCGGCAGGGCGAAGAAATGACCATCGTGCACGCGGCTGGGCACCAGATAGTCGCGCGCGCCTTCCGGCGTGCTCTTGGTGAGCATCGGCGTTTCGATGTCGATGAAGCCCTTTTCGTCGAGGAAGCGGCGGAAAGCCATTGCGGTCTTGTAGCGCAGCATCATGTTCTTCTGCATCGCCGGCCGGCGCAGGTCGATCACGCGGTGCGTCAGGCGCACGGTTTCCGACAGATTCTCGTCGTCGAGCGGGAAGGGCGGCGTGACCGACGGGTTCAGCACCTCGACTTCATGCGCCAGCACTTCGATCTGGCCGGACACCAGATTGGCGTTGGTCGTGCCTTCCGGGCGGCGGCGCACGCGGCCGGTCACCTTCAGACAGAACTCGTTGCGAACCGATTCGGCCACGGCAAAGGTTTGCGCGCGATCAGGGTCGCACACGATCTGCACCAGACCTTCGCGGTCGCGCAGGTCGATGAAGATGACGCCGCCGTGATCACGCCGGCGGTGCGCCCAGCCGAAAAGTGTGACGGTCTGATCAAGATAGCCCGCATCGAGCAGGCCGCAGTATTGCGTACGCATGGTGTGTTTCCGGAAGAGAGAAGGGGCGCGGCCGCGCCCCGGTTTCAGTTATCGAGTGCGGGCACGACCGTCTTCTGTACCCTGGGTTTGCGGGCGGGCGGCACAACGCCCATCGACACGATGTATTTCAGCGCTTCGTCCACCGTCATGTCGAGTTCGATCGCCTCGCTGCGCGGCACCATCAGGAAGAAGCCTGAAGTCGGATTGGGCGTGGTCGGTACATAGACGCTGATGTGGTCGGTCAGGTGGTTGGCTACGTCGCCGCCCGGCTGGCCGGTCATGAAGGCGATGGTCCAGCTGCCCTGGCGCGGGTACTGGATCAGCATCGCCTTGCGGAAGGCCTCGCCCGAGCTGGAAAACAGCGTGTCCGACACCTGCTTGACGCCGTTGTAGATCGACTTGACCACCGGAATGCGCGACAGCAGGCTTTCCCAGTAGCGCAGCAGGCGCTGGCCGATGATGTTGTGACCTATGACGCCACTGATCAGGATGATCAGCACGGTCAGGATGACGCCCAGACCGGGAATGTCGAACCCGAAAAGCTGCTCCGGCCGCCATTTGTAGGGCACCAGAAGCATGGTTGAATCCAGCGTGCCGAGAATCCACGCGAGCACCCAGAGGGTGATCGCGAGCGGAATCCACATCAGCAGACCGGTGATGAAATAACGTTTCATCAATGGCAGGCGCACGGGCCGCCGCAAGCCTTCGGCGCGGCCGGACTGCTGTCGGTCGATGCCTGTTCGGCAGAGGATCCCGATGACGCCTCCTTCGGGGCATCGGCGCCGGCTGCCGGGCTGACCGGTTTTGCGCCGCCACCTTTGAAATCGGTCGCATACCAGCCACTGCCCTTGAGCTGGAAGCCGGCCGCGGAAAGCTGTTTGACGAAGGTCGATGCGCCACAGGCCGGGCAGACTGTCAGCTTCGCCTCACTGATTTTCTGCATCACATCTTTTTCATGACCGCAGGACGAGCAGCGGTAACCGTAAATCGGCATGTCAGGCTCCGGAAAACGCAGAAGTATAGATTAAGGCATTGTTGCACATGCACATTTCAGTCCATATGCGGCCCTGTCGAGATGAGGGTTGGCGCGCCGGAATCAAGTCCGGGCACGCGCGTCAGAAAGCACCGAGATAGGTCTGGTTGATCGTCTGTCCGAAAAACAGCGCCAGAACACCCGCTGCCGCCAGATAGGGGCCGAACGGAATGGGTACGTTGCGGCCGTGCGAGCGGAAGACAATCATCGCGATGCCGACGCTCGCGCCGACCAGCGACGACAGCAGGATGACCACCGGCAGCATCTGCCAGCCGAGGAAGGCGCCGATCGCAGCCAGCAGCTTGAAGTCGCCGTAACCCATGCCTTCCTTGCCGGTAATCAGTTTGAAGGCCCAGTACACCGACCACAACACCAGGTACCCGACGATGGCGCCCGCCACCGCCGAGGACAGGTCGGTGAAACCGCCGACCAGATTGAGCAGCAGCCCGGCCCAGACCAGAGGCAGCGTGATGCTGTCGGGCAGAAGCTGGGTATCGAGATCGATGAAGGTCAGGGCGATCAGCGCCCACACGAAAACCAGTGCGCCAGCCAGCAGCAGCGTCGGGCCGAAATTGAGGGCACAGGCGGCGCTGAGCAGGCCGGTCAGCAGTTCGACCAGCGGATAGCGCGCGCTGATCGGCGTCCGGCAGGCGCTGCAGCGGCCGCGCAGCAGCGCCCATGACAGCAGCGGGATGTTCTGCAGCGCGGTGATGGCGTGGCCGCAGGATGGACAGCGGGAACGTGGCGCAGAGAGCGTCAGTGGATCAGCCGGTGCGGGCGTCTGGCCGGCAAGTTCCGCGCACTGTGCCGCCCACTCGCGTTCCATCATCAGCGGCAGGCGATGAATCACCACGTTCAGGAAGCTGCCGACGGCCAGCCCGATCAGGCCGCACAGCAGCGCCAGCGGCCCGGACTGGACCAGCAGGTCGATGTTCATGATGTGACCTGCCTGTGCTCAGACCGACTGCGCGACCTTGAAGATCGGCAGATACATGGCCACCACCAGGCCACCGATCAGCGTACCGAGCACCACCATGATGATCGGTTCCAGCAGGCTGGACAGCGCCTCCACCGAGTCATCCACTTCCTGCTCGAAGAAGTCTGCCACCTTGGACAGCATCGCGTCGAGCTGACCGGATTCCTCGCCGATCGACGCCATCTGGATCACCATCACCGGGAACACATTCGTGTTCTGCATCGCCACGGTGAGGCTGGTGCCGGTACTTACCTCCGACTGGATCTGCTTGGTTGCCATGCGGTAGATGTGATTGCCGGCGGCGCCGCCGACCGAATCGAGCGCTTCGACCAGCGGTACGCCGGCCGCGAACATCGTCGACAGCGTGCGCGCCCAGCGCGCGATGGTGGCCTTGCGCACGATATCGCCCATCACCGGCAACCTGAGCAGCAGCCGGTCGACGGCAATCTGCAGCGGCAGCGATCGCTTGAGCATGTACGCGAAGCTGATGAAGGCGCCGGCGACGACGAGCGCAATGAGCCAGGAATAGGCGACGAAAGCGTCCGAGATCGCAATGACGACAAGCGTTGGTGCCGGCAGGTCGGCACCAAAGCTCGAAAACACTTTCTTGAACTCCGGAATGACGAAAATCATGATCACCGCGGTGATGATGATTGCGATGCCCAGCACCGACGCAGGATAGAACATGGCCGACTTGATCTTGCCCTTGATGGCCAGGATCTTCTCGCGATAGGTCGCCAGCCGGTCGAGCAGGCTGTCGAGAATACCGGCCTGTTCGCCGGCCGACACGAGGTTGCAGAACAGCGGGTCGAAGTGCTGGGGGTATTTGCGGAAGGCCTGGTTGAGGCTCGACCCGGATTCCACTTCGAGTTTGATGTCGCCCAGCAGGCGCGACACGGCGCCATTCGCAGCACCCTTGCCGACGATGTCGAAGGCCTGCAGCAGTGGTACGCCGGCTTTCATCATCGTCGCGAGCTGGCGCGTAAACAACGTGATGTCCTTTTCGGTCACCTTGCCGCCGCGCCCGAAGCTGCGCTTCTTGACTTTGGTGACCAGAATGCCCTGACGACGAAGTGTGGCCTGGACCATGGCTTCGCCGCCGGCGCGCATTTCGCCGCGCACCTGCTTGCCGCTCTTGTCCTTGCCTTCCCAGTTGAATACCTGGTCCTTGGAACCGCTGTCCTTGCGTGCGGGGCGGGTTGCGGTGGCCAAATCAAGCTCCTAGCGCGGTATGACCGCTCATGCTGTCGCGGCGGGGGTGCCGCGACCGTTCATTCATTGGTGCAGGCAAGCACTTCCGCCAGCGAGGTCACACCCTGCTTGACCTTCAGCAGACCCGACTGTCGCAAATCCCTTACGCCGTCGCGCCGGGCCTGCTGCGCAATGTCGATCGAGTTGCCATTGGTCATGATGATATGCGCAATCTCATCCGAGATCGGCATCACCTGGTAGATGCCGACCCGGCCCTTGTAGCCACTGTCCTTGCAGCGCTCGCAGCCAACCGGACCGTAGGGCTGCCAGCTGCCGTCAAGTTCTTCTTCGGTGAAGCCGGCTTCCAGCAGGGCTTCGACCGGAATGTCCATCGGTTGCTTGCAGGAGCATAGGCGTCGTGCGAGGCGCTGTGCAGTGATCAATATGACGCTCGATGCAATATTGAATGCTGCAATGCCCATGTTGCGCATGCGGTCGAGCGTGGTCGGCGCGTCGTTCGTGTGCAGCGTCGACAGCACGAGGTGACCGGTCTGGGCGGCCTTGATCGAAATTTCGGCTGTTTCGAGGTCGCGGATTTCGCCGACCATGATCACGTCCGGATCCTGCCGCAGGAAGGATTTGAGCGCCGCAGCGAAAGTCAGGCCGGCCTTGTCATTCACATTGACCTGATTGACGCCCGGCAGGTTGATTTCGGCCGGATCTTCCGCGGTCGAAATGTTCACGCCGGCCTGATTCAGTATGTTCAGGCAGGTGTAGAGCGACACGGTCTTGCCCGAACCGGTCGGCCCGGTGACCAGAATCATGCCGTACGGACGCCCGATCGCATGCATCAGCGCCGCACGCTGCGGAGGCTCGTAACCGAGCGCGTCGATGCCCAGCATGGCCGAGCTCGGATCGAGAATCCGCATGACGATCTTCTCGCCGTGCAGCGTCGGCAGCGTGCTGACCCGGAAGTCGATGGCGCGCGTCTTGGACAGCACGAATTTCATCCGGCCATCCTGGGGGACCCGTTTTTCCGAAATGTCGAGCCTGGAAATGACTTTGATGCGTGACGCGATCTTTTCCCGCAGCACCAGCGGCGGCTGGGTGATTTCGCGCAGCACGCCGTCAGTGCGATAGCGGATGCGGTAGTACTTTTCGTACGGCTCGAAGTGGACGTCAGACGCGCCCTCATTGATCGCGTCAAGCAAGATCTTCTGGATGAAACGCACCACCGGCGCGTCGTCGATTTCGATGGCGCCAGTGTCGTTGCTTGCGGCGTCCTCGTCCGGCGCCATTTCACCTTCGAAGTCGAAGTCGGCCGAAGAGAGTGATTCCAGCGTCTTCTCGACCGATTCCGACAGCTTGTCGACCAGCGCAAACAGCTTGTCCGTCTCCACCACAACCGGATCGACGGCCAGTCCGGTCTGGAAGCGGACTTCATCGATTGCGCGCAGATTGGAGGGATCGGCGATCGCCACGGCCAGCCGGTTGGCGCGCTTCTTGAGCGCCAGCACGCGATGCGTGCGCATCAACTTCTTGTCGATCGCGTCGGTGGCGAACTGGTCGGGGTCGTACTGCGTCAGGTCCAGCAGCGGATAGCCGAAGGTTTCAGATGCGAACACGGCCGCATCACGTGCGGACATCTTGCCGCTCGCCACGAGCTGGGCCACGAAACCTGCCCCCGACTGATCGCCTTCACGTGTCAGCGTGCTGGCTTCCGTCTCGGTCAGGCGGCCGTGCTGGGCCAGCGCGCGCGCCAGACCTGACAGGGAGCTTTTTGCTGTAGCGGCCATGATCGGAGTCGGAGACGGGTTTTTCGAAAGTTGATAAATCGCCTTTGATGATGACGATTCAGGCTTGATCTGTAAACGGTTTGTGGCGCTTCAACGCCGTTTCAACGCTTCGTCTCGTCGACCGGTTTGAACAGGCGCACGCTGCGCACCATTCGGTCTTCGGTATGCAGTATTTCCATCGTCACGTTGTCGATCCGTACCGAAAGACCGGATTCAGGGATGTCCTGCAGGTGGTCAAGCAACAACCCGTTCAGTGTTTTCGGCCCCTGAAGCGGGAGGTTGAGCCCGAGCTTGCCATTCAGTTCGCGCAGGCTGCGGCTGCCATCGACGATGACGCTGCCGTCCGCCCAGGTCAGCGAGAGTGCGCTCCCTGGCTGGCCGGTGGTGAATTTGCCGACGATCTCCTCGATGATGTCCTCCAGGGTGACCAGTCCTTCGACCTCGCCGTATTCGTTCACCACCAGTGCCAGGCGTTGCCGGTTCTCCTGGAAAAACTGCAGCTGGCTGTAAAGCGGCGTCGCCGACGGCACGAAGTAGGGCTTGGTCAGCAGCGCACGGATTTCGTCCTTGTCGAGCTCGCCCGCCGACAGTGCGCTGACCACCCGCCGCTGCGGCAACACGCCGAGCACCCGGTCCAGCTCGCCGACATAGACCGGAACCCGGCCGTGGTGGCTGGTGGCAATCTGGTGCTGGATGTCCGGCAGCGGCTGTTCGAGGTCGATCGCCTCGATCTGGTTGCGCGGAGTCATCACGTCCTCCACCGTCACGTCTTCCAGTTCGAACAGGTTGATCAGGATGCGCCGGTGCGCGGCGGGGATGAAGTGGCCGGATTCGGTCATCAGCGCGCGCAATTCGTCTGCTGACAGCGCATGACCTTCTTCCTGGTCGCCGGGGTTCAGGCGGGTGATGCGCAGGATGCCCGAAACGAGCAGATTGACCGACCAGATGACCGGATAGAACACCTTCAACAACGGCTTGAGCACGAACGCGACCACCGGGGCGATCGAATTGGCGTAGCCCGCGCCGACCACCTTGGGCGTGATCTCGGAAAATACCAGGATGAGGAAGGTGATCAGCAGCGTGCCGATCGCGAGTGTCAACTCGCCTTCGCCGAACAGGCCGATCACGATCACCCCGGTCAGCGTGGCGGCGGCGGCATTGACCAGATTGTTGAACAGCAGGATGACGCCGAGCAGCTTGTCGGTCTGTGCCAGCAGGTCGAGCGCGTGCTGTGCGCCGCGCGAGCCACCCTGGGCCGCCGCCTTCAGCCGGTAGCGGTTGGAGGCCATCATTGCGGTCTCGGCCATCGAGAAGAAGCCCGACAGCACCAGCAGCACGGCCAGCGCCACGAACTGGCTGGATAGCGGGATCGAATCCATCGCTCAGTTACGGCCGAGCACGACCTCGACCACGAAGCGCGTGCCGATATAGGCGAGCAGCAGCACGAAGAAGCCGCCCAGCGTCCAGCGCAGGGCGAGCCGGCCACGCCAGCCGCGGAAGTGACGCCCGGCCAGCAGGATGCCGAACAGCACCCAGGACAGGATCGCGAAGAAGGTCTTGTGATTGAAGGTGAGCGGCTTGCCGAATACCTGTTCCGAAAACACGATGCCGCTGACCAGCGTTGCACTCAGCAGCACGAAAGCGACCGTGATGAGCCTGAACAGCAGCCCTTCCATCACCAGGAGCGGCGGCATGTTGTCGAGCAATCGGGTCAGCCGGCCCTTGTGCAGGCTGCGCTCGACGGCCGACATCAGCATCGCGTGCAGCGCGGCCAGCGTAAACAGGCTGTAGGCGGTCATCGCCATGACGAAATGGGTGCGGAACAGCAGATTGTCGGCGTTGCCGATCGCGTGACGGTCCGGCCAGATGACCGGAATCGCGGCGCACACCGCAGCGACCGGCAGCGCCAGTGTGTGCAGGCCATCCAGTCGCGATGACAGGCTTTCCACCCAGTAGAAAACCAGTGCCAGCCAGGTCATTACGGCAAGTGCGTCGGCCGCGCCGAACCGCATCTGGCCGTCCGGGAAGAGCTGGTGCGACAGCACCACGCCGTGTACCACAAGCGCGAAGGCGAGCGCCGCGGTGCGCGAGCTGCTCCCCGGCGCCGGCAGTGCCTGGGCCAGCATGGCAGGGCGGGCAAGCCAAAGCGCCAGTGCGGCGTACAGGGCGGAAGGGAGCAGTTCGATTAGAATCATTGCTCCCAGTTTAACCCAAGGCGCAGGCCGCCCCGACATGCTAGACAACCTCACCCAACGGCTTGCCAAGGTCGTCAAGACGCTGCGCGGTCAGGCTCGCCTGACCGACGAGAACATTGCAGACATGCTGCGCGAGGTGCGCATGGCCCTGCTTGAAGCCGACGTTGCGCTCCCTGTCGTGAAAGACCTCGTCGCGAAGATCCGCGAAAAGGCGGTCGGTCAGGAAGTGGTCGGATCACTCACTCCCGGCCAGGCGCTGATCGGCGTCGTCCATGACGAGCTCACCGCGCTGATGGGCGGCGCCTCGGTCGGTCTGAACTTCGCCACCCAGCCACCTGCCATCGTGTTGATGGCCGGCCTTCAGGGCGCCGGCAAGACGACGACAGTCGGCAAGCTGGCCAAGTGGCTGAAGGAGACGCAGAAGAAGAAGGTGCTGACGGTGTCGTGCGACGTCTATCGCCCGGCCGCCATCGAGCAGTTGCGCACGGTGACCGGCCAGGCCGGCGCAGAGTTCTTCCCATCGACGCCCGACCAGAAGCCGGTCGACATCGCGCGCGCGGCGGTCGAATTCGCGAAAACCCGTTACTTCGATGTGCTGCTGGTCGACACCGCTGGCCGATTGGCGGTCGACCAGCCGATGATGGATGAGATCCGCGCGCTGCACGAGGCGATCAAACCGATCGAAACGCTGTTCGTTGTCGACGCCATGTTGGGTCAGGACGCGGTCAATACCGCCAAGGCGTTCAAGGATGCGCTGCCGCTGACCGGCGTCGTGCTGACCAAGCTTGATGGCGATGCGCGCGGTGGCGCAGCGCTGTCGGTGCGCCATGTGACCGGTGCGCCGCTGAAGTTCGCCGGCGTCGGCGAAAAGCTGACCGGACTGGAGGAGTTCCATCCGCAGCGCATGGCATCCCGCATTCTCGGCATGGGTGACATCCTCGGTCTCGTCGAAGACGCGCGCCGTCAGGTCGACGAGGATCAGGCGCGCGATCTGGCGCAGAAGCTGAAAAGCGGCAAAGGCTTCGATCTCAATGACTTCAAGCAGCAGATCGCGCAGATGCGCAAGATGGGTGGCCTGTCGGCGCTGATGGACAAGCTGCCGGCGCAATTCGCAGGTGCCGCCCAGCAGATGCAGGGTGGCCAGGACGACAAGGCCATCCGGCGCATCGAAGGCATCATCAATTCCATGACGCCGTCCGAACGTACCAAGCCCGAACTGATCAAGGCAAGTCGCAAACGGCGCATCGCAGCGGGTTCCGGTACATCGGTGCAGGAGGTGAACCGGTTGCTGAACCAGTTCGAACAGACGCAGAAAATGATGAAGCAGTTCTCCAAGGGGGGCATGCAGAAAATGATGCGCAGCATGAAGGGCATGCTCCCGGGCATGCGCTGAGCGCGCGGAGCCGGTCGCCGTGGTTCGCGAGCTGGTATGTGTCGTCGATGACGACGAGCGCGCCCGCCGCGCGCTGGCGGAAGCGCTTGAAGGACCGGAGATCGATGTGCAGGTGTTTGCCGGCGCCGGTTCGCTGCTGCAGAACCGCAGTGCCATCGCACGCGCGGCTTGCCTGGTGGTCAGCGCGACCTTGCGGGACATCGCCGGCGTCGAGTTGCAGTCCAGTCTGCGCGCCATCGGCAGCCGCGCCCTGATCGTGTTCGTGTCGGGCCCCTGCGAGGTGCACCAGGCTGTTCAGGCGGTGCGCGGCGGCGCGCTGGATTTCCTGCTCAAGCCGGTCGATCCGGTGCAATTGCGCGAACGGGTGAATGAAGCGATCGGCATCCACAGTGCGCAGCGCGGCCGGCGCAGCCGCCTTAATGCGGTTGGACAACATCTGGGAACGCTGACCGCGCGCGAGCGCGAAGTGCTCGAGCGCGTCATGGATGGGCGTCAGAACGCGGAGATCGCAGTCGATCTCGGCATCAGCATGAAGACAGTGGAACAGCACCGCGCGCGCGTGATGACCAAGATGAAGGTCGATTCGCTGGCCGAACTGGTGGCTCAGGTCACCGAATGGCGATTGCTCTCGGAGCCATTGCGCTGACCGGGTTCAGGGATTGCTGGCACTCAAGCCGGGCCAGGACCAGTGACGCTCCCACGCGCCGCGTACAAGATTCGGGTATTCGGCCTTGCCCAGGCTGCCGTTGTAGCGCCCGAGCGCCCTGAACAGGTTGCCCTTCTCGATGTCGAGATAGTGGCGCAGGATCGTGCAGCCGAAGCGCAGGTTGGTGCGCAGGTGGAACAGGTTGCTTTCCTCGTTGCCGATCAGCTTCACCCAGAACGGCATGACCTGCATGTAGCCGCGCGCACCGGCGCTCGACACCGCGTACTTGCGAAAGCCGCTTTCTACCTGGATCAAGCCGAGCACAAGCTGCGGGTCGAGTCCGGCCCGCGTTGCCTCGTAATGCACCGCCTTCAGGAATTCCATGCGCCCGGCGTCGTCCGGCATGCGTTTGGTCAGCCGCTCGGACATCGTATTCAGCCAGAGCTGACGTTCGGCCGACGCGCCGCCGGCTGACTCCGGTGCCGGTCGGTCACTGATCGCCCGGTGCAGCGCCGCGCGCACGCTGTCGGCCAGCGGCTCGTACTGCTGAGACGCGGCCGCGCCGCCCGGCAGCGAAGCGAGCAGCAGGGCGAAGCAGGCGAGCCGAGCGCGTCTCATCAGTGTCCTGCAGGGGCGCCCAGAAGTCCGGCCACGGCGTCCGGCGCCACTTTGTGCACCACGCCCTCGCGCCGGTGCTGGTACTCGACCAACCCCTCTTTCAGGCCGCGCTCGCCGACCGTGATGCGGTGCGGCACGCCGATCAGCTCCCAATCGGCAAACATCACGCCCGGGCGCTCGTCGCGATCGTCGAGGATGACGTCGAAGCCCTTTTCAACCAGTTCACCGTATAGCGACTGCGCCGCGTCGCGCACGGCGTCGGACTTGCTCCAGCCGACCGGGCAGATCACGACTTCGAACGGGGCGATCGTCTGCGGCCAGATAATGCCGCGCTCGTCGTGGTTCTGTTCGATCGCTGCGCCGACCAGGCGCGTCACGCCGATGCCGTAGCAACCCATCACCATGGTGCGCGGCTTGCCGGTTTCGTCGAGATAGGTGCAGTTCATCGCTTCCGAGTACTTGGTGCCGAGGAAGAACACGTGGCCGACCTCGATGCCGCGCTGGATGGCCAGCACACCCTTGCCGTCCGGCGACGGATCGCCTTCAACCACGTTGCGCAGGTCGGCGACCGTTTCGGGTTCCGGCAGGTCTCGACCCCAGTTCACGCCGGTCAGGTGGGCGTCCGGCTGGTTGGCGCCGGTGACGAAGTCGTTCATGTTGGCGACAGTCAGGTCGGCCACGATGCGCACCGGCTTCTTCAGGCCGATCGGCCCGAGATAGCCCGGCACACAGCCGAAGTGCTCGACGATCTCCGCTTCTGACGCAAAGCGGAATCCGTCCTTGAGACCCGTCAGCTTCGACGCCTTCACTTCATTCAGTTCGTGATCCCCGCGCAACATGAGCAGCCACAGTTCGGCCCTGCCTTCCTTTTCGGCCGCAAGCACGATGGACTTGACGGTCGACGCCAGCGGGATGCCGAGCAGCGCCGAAACATCCTCGCACCGCGTCGTGCCGGGCGTCGGTGTGACAGCCATCACCTGCGTCGCTGCTCCGCGTTGCGGGATCAGCGACACAGCCTGCGCGAGTTCTATATTGGCGGCGTAGTCGGACTCGGGGCACCAGGCGATCAGGTCTTCGCCGGTGTCGGCGATCACCTGGAATTCGTGGCTGCGCGAGCCGCCGATGGCGCCTGTGTCGGCGGCAACGGCGCGAAATTGCAGGCCGAGCCGGTTGAAGATGCGCAGATAGGCGTCGAACATGATGTCGTAGCTGCGGCCGGCAGCGTCATCGTCACGATCGAACGAATAAGCATCCTTCATCGTGAATTCGCGTCCGCGCATCACGCCGAAGCGCGGCCGGCGCTCATCGCGGAATTTGGTCTGGATATGATAGAAATTCTTCGGCAGCTGACGCCAGCTGTGGATTTCGGCCCGCGCGATATCGGTGACGACCTCTTCCGACGTCGGCTGGATGATGAAGTCGCGGTCATGTCTATCCTTCACGCGCAGCATTTCTGGACCCATCTTGTCCCAGCGCCCGGTCTCCTGCCACAGCTCGGCTGGCTGAATCAGCGGCATCAGCAGCTCGATCGCGCCGGCCTTGTTCATTTCGTCGCGGATGATGCCTTCGATTTTCCGGATGACCCGCAGCCCCATCGGCATGTAGTTGTAGATGCCGCCAGCGAGCTTGCGGATCATGCCGGCGCGGGTCATCAGCTTGTGCGAAACGACCTCGGCGTCCGAGGGCGCTTCCTTGAGTGTGGAAATGAAGAATTTGCTGGCGTGCATGAAGTTCGCGAACCCGGGAATGGTTAAGTGGCCAACCTGCGATTCTAGCCGCTTGGCACCGATAGGCTGAAGCGGCGACCTTTGCTTCAATTCGGTGACGAATTGTGGAAGAATCCACAAAAATTTCATCAGGCAGGTTCAGTCATGCTCGACCGGGAAGGGTATCGCCCGAACGTCGGCATCATCCTCATCAACGGGCGCAATGAGGTCTTCTGGGGAAAGCGCATAGGCGAACACGCCTGGCAGTTTCCGCAAGGAGGCATCAATCACGGTGAATCGCCCGAGCAGGCGATGTACCGCGAGCTCTGGGAAGAGTTGGGGCTACGTCCGCAGCATGTGCGTATCGTCGGGCGCACCCGCGACTGGTTGCGCTATGACGTGCCGCGCAACTGGGTGCGGCGCGAATGGCGCAGTGCGTACCGCGGCCAGAAGCAGATCTGGTATCTGTTGCGCATGGTGGGCCGCGATTGCGACGTCTGCCTGCGCGCGACCGATCATCCCGAATTTGACGCATGGCGATGGCACGATTACTGGATTCCGCTGGATTCGGTCATCGAGTTCAAGCGGCAGGTCTATCAGCAGGCGCTGACTGAACTGGCGCGGCTGGCCTTCCGGAACGCCCGCGCGAAAGGCTGCTCGAGTCATGGCGACGACGAGGAACACAAGGCTGCGCCGCTTCCGGACGACTCACGACCGGACTCTGTTTCCCCGGCGCCTTGAGTGCGTCGAATTTCGTCCGGGCCGTGCAGGTGCTGCAGCAAGTTGCGGAACCTGCATCAACCAAGGACCCTCAACTGCTCATATGTCGATCAAACCTTCTCCAGCCGCCGGACGTCGTGCTGCGGCGTTGTTGCTGTGCTTCTGGATGACCGGCGCAGGTGCGCAGATCACCGACTGGCAGAAACCGGAGCCCTATCGCGGAGAGGAAGCCGGCGAACCGGGCGAACTGAAGGAAGACGACTTCGCATTGCCCGATGTTGCTCAGGCGACGGACTGGGTCGAATTCCATATCGGTTCCGAGACGCGAAATCGCTATTTTGTCGCACGCGCGAGTATCAGCGTGGGCAAGGACGAAGTGACGCGCTTCATTTCCCGTGTGCTGACCGCGGGTGGCGCAGAGACTGTTTCGGTCGAGGGCATTCGTTGCGCAACGGCGGAGCGCCGTCTGTACGCTTACCTCAGGACAGGAACGGGCTGGGTGACTCCGCGTGGTGTGCGCTGGTCTCCGGTCTACACCGGCAATCGCTTCAACGCCTATCACTACGCTTTGTTCGATGGTTTGGTGTGTGCGGGCGATCGCCCGCAGAAGCCATCTCAGGCGATCGAGTTGATGGCGGCCAGCTTCAAGTCGCGCGTCGGTACACCACTTACGGGCTATCGCTGAATGTTCCCGGATCGACTGATCATCGAACTTGATCGCGCGCTGCGCACTCTGGCGGCACCCGCACGAACCGCACGCCCGATTCCGGGTTCCGAACTGCCGGAGCCGGATCTCGACGACGGCCAGCGTCGTCATGTAGGCGCTCTGATGCGCATCAACCATGTGGGGGAGATCTGTGCCCAGGCGCTGTATCAGGGGCAGGCGCTGACGTGTCGCGATCCATCTGTTCGCGATGCGTTGCGTCAGGCGGCCATCGAGGAGACCGAACACCTGTGCTGGACTGCGTCACGCATCGGGGAACTCGGTGCTCGGACCAGCCTGCTGAATCCGCTCTGGTATTGCGGTGCGTTGCTGGCAGGTGTTACCGCCGGACTGGTCGGCGACAAATGGAATCTGGGTTTCCTGATGGAGACAGAAGGGCAGGTCGAGGCGCACCTGCAAGGGCATCTGGATCGACTGCCGGCCGCTGACCAGAAATCCTGGAGGCTGCTCGAACAGATGCGGCAGGACGAGCGCCAGCATGCGCGCGTAGCGGAAAGGCTGGGCGCCGCAGACTTGCCGGCACCCGTCCGGGCTGCGATGCGTGCGGCGTCGTCGGTGATGACCAGACTCGCTTACCACGTCTGACGGCACCTGCCGATCAGGCAGGTGTTTCGATGATTTCCCACGTGTGCTCGATACGCGCCGTCTGGCCGAGCATGATGGAAGCCGAACAGTACTTCTCGGCCGACAGATGGATCGCGCGCTCGATCATTTCCGGTTTCAGCTGCAGCCCGCTGATCTTGAAGTGGAACCCGATGCGGGTGAACACCTTGGGGTCTTCGAGTGCGCGGTCTGCCTTGAGCTCCACTTCACAGCCAGTGACCGCCTGACGACTTTTCTTCAGTATCAGCATGACATCGAAGGCTGTGCAGCCTCCTGTGCCGGCGAGCAGCAGTTCCATGGGTCGCGGTGCCATGTTGCGACCGCCGGCTTCCGGCGCGCCGTCCATATTCAGCATGTGGCCGGAGCCCGTCTCGGCCACGAAGCTCACGCCGTCCAGCCACTTCACGACACATTCCATTGCGCCATCTCCTGTTAGAGCGGGAGATTGTAATGCTCAGACACGATGAATCCGCGAGCGCCGGAATTGTTGCAACGCGGCACGGACTCGGTGGCAATGCGAAGTAATCCGCATTTCAGTAGTGGTGATTCATTGACTGATGAGAAATCAGTCTGCAACTCAATGAAAAATAGCGGTTTTTACGGCCTTGGGTCAGTGCTGTTTCCCATTTCGGATGTGATGCGTCACTTGTGCGATGCAAAAAATTCTTGCTTACGCCGGTCGGCTGGACAATAATCAGGTCAAGTTTTGAGGACGATCGTTCACTTCACGCCAGTCGTTGGCTCCGCGATCGTTTCTCCGCAGGTGTCTCCTCCACCCTCCTCCTTTGGTGTGGATTTAGCGCGACTCATTGAGTCGCGCTTTTTTTATTCAGGCGTCGAGCATTGACACGCCTGACTACGCGGGCTATATTCGCCGGCTTTTGGGCGATCTGGCCCGAAATCATTGGGACGTTCGAGATGAAAACCTTTTCAGCCAAGCCGCACGAAGTCGAGCGCGACTGGTATGTCGTCGATGCCTCTGACAAGGTGCTCGGGCGCCTGGCCAGCGAAATCGCACGCCGTCTGCGCGGCAAGCACAAGCCTGTATTTACTCCGCACGTCGACACGGGCGATTACATTGTTGTCGTGAACGTCGAGAAGCTGCGCGTCACCGGCAACAAGGCAGAAGACAAGAAGTACTACCGCCACTCGGGTTACCCCGGCGGTATCTACGAAACGAATTTCACGAAGCTGCAGCAGCGTTTCCCGGAGCGTGTTCTTGAGAAGGCAGTCAAGGGTATGCTTCCGAAGGGGCCGCTCGGCTACGCAATGCTTAAGAAGCTGAAGTGCTACGCGGGGACGGATCATCCGCACACCGCGCAGCAACCCAAAGCACTGAATATCTGAGGACGGTCCGGTCATGGCTTTTAACGTTGATTATTACTACGGCACGGGACGGCGCAAGACTGCGGTCGCCCGGGTGTTCCTCCGTCCGGGCAAGGGCGCTTTCGTTGTAAATGACAAGCCGGTCGACGAGTTCTTTTCGCGCGAAACCGGCCGAATGGTCGTCAGACAGCCGCTCGAGCTGACCGAACATGTGAGCACGTTTGACATCATGGTGAACGTTATCGGCGGTGGCGAATCCGGTCAGGCTGGCGCGGTCCGCCACGGCATCACCCGCGCGCTCATCGACTATGATGCGACGCTGAAGCCGGCACTCAGCAAGGCGGGGTTTGTCACGCGGGATGCACGTGAAGTGGAGCGCAAGAAGGTTGGCTTCCACAAGGCGCGTCGTCGCAAGCAATTTTCGAAGCGCTGATCCGTCAGTCGCCTCATCCGGAAAAGGCCGCCTCGACAGCGGCCTTTTTCGTTTCTGGCATCATGCGGCGTATGCGGAGCTACGAGTTCGCTCCACGCCGCATCCATTCAAAGGGGAATCGAGGTGGCTATCCGGGTTGGTATCGTCGGTGGAACGGGTTACACGGGCGTCGAATTGCTGCGCCTGCTGGCGCGACATCCAGAAGTTGAACTGAAGGCGATAACCTCTCGCGGCGATGCGGGAAAACTCGTGTCCGAGATGTTTCCAAGCCTGCGGGGGCATGTCGATCTGCGTTTTGCCGACCCAGTCGATGCGGGGCTCGAAGACTGCCACGTGGTGTTCTTCGCCACACCGAACGGCATTGCCATGCAGCAGGTGCCGGTACTGCTGGCGGCAGGGGTGAAGGTCATCGACCTCGCCGCGGACTTCCGCCTCAAGGACGAGGCCGTCTGGGAAAAATGGTACGGCATGCCGCACGCCTGCCCTGACATCCTTGCTGAAGCAGTCTATGGTCTGCCCGAGGTCAGCAGGGCGACGATACGTTCCGCACGTATCGTCGCAAATCCTGGTTGCTATCCGACAGCAGTGCAACTCGGATTCATTCCACTGATCGAAGCAGGTGTGATCGATCCCGCGGGCCTTATCGCCGACGCCAAGTCCGGTGTGTCCGGTGCTGGGCGCAAGGCGGAAGTGCACACGCTTTTCGCTGAATCATCGGACAATTTCAAGGCGTACGGGGTCCCGGGACACCGTCACCTCCCTGAAATCCGGCAGGGCCTGTCGAACGTGGCCGGCAGAGAAATCGGCCTGACCTTCGTGCCGCATCTGACGCCTCTGATTCGCGGCATTCACGCCACCCTGTATGGCCGCGTGACGAAGGACTGTGACCTGCAGGCGCTGTTTGAGGAGCGCTACGCTAACGAACGCTTCGTCGACGTCCTGCCGGCGGGCAGTCATCCAGAGACGCGTTCTGTTCGTGCGTCCAACACCTGCCGCATCGCGGTACACCGCCCGCAGGGCGGCGATACGGTTGTAGTGCTCAGCGTTATCGACAACCTGGTGAAAGGTGCTGCGGGACAGGCGGTGCAGAACATGAATCTGATGTTCGGGTTCGATGAGTCGTGTGGACTAGAGCTCGTACCGGTCTTGCCGTAAAGGCGCGTCGCTGGCGCTCGCGCCACGGCATCGCAGCCCGTCAGGTTGCGGTGCGTTCCCACGCGCCCTGGTATCTCAAGGCGCTTGCGGTCACGGGTGTAGTGGCGATTGCGCTTGTGCTGGCGCAAGTAATTTTTGACGCCGGGCGCGGCTGGGTGGGTCTGGACGTTTCGGGCATACAGTCGGAGGCGAAATCGCTCCGTGAGCGCGTGTCGGTGCTTGAAGGCGAACTGGCGGGTATTCGTCAGCAGGCCGATGCAGCGCATAGCACGTTGCAGATCGAGCGAAGCGCGCAGGAGCAGCTGACGTCCCGCATCCGCTCGCTGGAAAGCGAGAATAGCCGCCTGCGCGAAGACATGCTCGTATTCGAAAGTCTGGCCGGTTCATCCGGCGTAGAGCAGGGTTTCAAGATCAACCGACTGGTGCTCGAATCCGATGGCGAGGCGGGGCGCTATCGTTATCGCATGCTGATCATCCGCCAAGGCGGCAAGCCCGACCGGGACGCACTTGGAGCCTACGAGATCGTTGCGACAATTGACCAACAGGGGCACGATGCTAACATCACATTTCCACCCAAATCCGGCGACGCATCGCATCGCGTTGCCTTCAGGCACTTCCAGCGTGTCGATGGGGTGATTACCTTGCCTGATGGCGCGCGACTGAAATCGATTGAAGCCCGCTTTGTTCAGGACGGACAAATCAGGGCGCGTGCGACGGCGGCGGTTTGAATCTACAACCCACGGAGGACGGCATGTTCGGAAAGAAATCGAAGAAGCCCAGTAATCGCATCGACAGCCTGATCGGCGCGGGAACCAGAGTGGTTGGTGACGTACATTTCCGTGGCGGCCTGCGCATTGATGGTGAAGTGGCGGGCAATGTGCGAGCTGACGGGGATGAATCCAGCACACTGGTGCTGAGCGAGCATGCGCGGATCGAAGGTGCTGTATCCGTGACCCACGCCATGGTGAATGGTGTTGTCAACGGGCCCATCGTATCGTCCGAGTTTCTCGAGCTGCAGCCGCAGGCACGAATTTCCGGCGATGTTGTCTATAACAGGCTGGAGGTGCATCTTGGTGCTATCGTCAAGGGGCAGCTTGAACATCAGAATGCAGCGCCGCGTGCGATAGAGCTGAAATTGGCCAGTGGAAGTTGAGTTGAACGAACCTGCCTTGTAGTGCAGCAACCTTGGAGTAACGAAACATGAATGCAATGACCGAAATGCCGATGCCGCTGCTTTTTTCCGACAGCGCGGCAAACAAAGTCCAGGAGCTGATCCTTGAGGAGGGCAACCCTGACCTGAAACTGCGCGTTTTCGTGTCGGGCGGTGGGTGCTCGGGTTTCCAGTACGGCTTCACGTTCGACGAAGTCACCAACGAAGACGACACTGCACTTGAGAAGAACGGTGTGACGCTGTTGATCGATCCGATGAGCTACCAGTACCTGGTTGGCGCAGAGATTGATTACAGTGAAGGTCTCGAAGGTGCCCAGTTCGTGATCAAGAATCCGAACGCGACATCGACCTGCGGCTGCGGCTCGTCCTTCTCAGTCTGATTTTGCAAGCTGGTTTCTAGGCCGGCCACACGGCGCCCAGTATCCGGGGGCCGCGGGCACCGGTGACGTTCGGTACGTTGCCAGGCTCGCCGCGCAAGGTGCGCCGCGCAAGCCACGCGAACGCGAGCGATTCAACGCTGCCGGGCGCGACACCCCAGTGGGCGGTGCTGATGACCTGAGCTCCTGTATTGGCCTGCAGTCGGTTCACAAGATGCGTGTTCAAGGCGCCACCGCCGCACACGGCGATCTCATCGGCGCTGAAACCGGCGGACGCCAGCGCCTGGCACACCGACATTGCGGTCAATTCCGCCAGGGTGGCCTGCACGTCCTCGGCGCGCTCGCTGCCCGTCAACAGCGAATCCAGCCAATCGAGATTGAACTGTTCTCGCCCACAGCTCTTTGGTGGCTGGCGTGCGAAGAACGGATGCGACAGCAACCCATCAAGCAGCTTCCGATCCACCTTCCCGGTTGCTGCCCACGCGCCATCAGCATCGTAGGGTAGCTCCCTCGCGCGCGCGATCCAACCGTCCATCAGCACGTTGCCGGGGCCGCAATCGAATCCACGCACCGGCTCGCCCGGCGCCAGCAGTGTCACGTTCGCCATGCCGCCGATGTTCAGTACCACGCGCGACCGCGTTGCGTCGGAGAAAACATGAGCGTGGAACGCTGGCACGAGCGGTGCGCCTTGTCCGCCGGCCGCTAGATCGCGCGTGCGGAAATCGGCGACCACGGCAATCCCGGTCAGCTCGGCCAGCAGTGAAGGTGCGTTGATCTGCAATGTGTAACCGTCGTCCGGCATGTGCCGGACGGTCTGGCCGTGGCAGCCGATGGCGCTGACGTCTGCTGCAGACAGTCCGGCCGCGGTGAGCAGTCCGCAAACCAGTTCAGCGCTGAGATGGGCCAATGCAATGGCTGCGCGTTGCGATCGATGTATTTCGTCTGGCCCGCTCGCGCACAGTGCGGTCAGTTCTTCGCGCAGCGTGCTCGTGTAGGGCCGGTGTGCATGCGCGAGCTGCGCAGGCCGTTCGGCCGAAAAATCGGCCAGCACCGCATCAATTCCGTCGAGGCTGGTGCCCGACATGATTCCGACGAACAGCTCCCTCATGAGCCTTCCCGTCGGCGCGGTACCGCGCTTGCTATACCATCGCGCGATTTGCACGCCGGCCGGCCTGATCTGGGCCAGCCGGCGTTTCTGGATAGCCGGAGTACAGTCATGTCAGATGTCGAACAAGCGTTGCACTGGATAAAGCGTGGCGTGGAAGAGTTGTTGCCCGAGGCTGATCTGGTAGAGAAGTTGAGGTCCGGGCGCCCGCTGAGGGTCAAGGCCGGCTTCGATCCTACAGCACCGGACCTGCATCTTGGGCACACCGTATTGCTGAACAAGCTGAAGCATTTTCAGGACCTTGGTCACCACATCCTGTTCCTGATCGGTGACTTCACCGGCTCGATCGGTGACCCGACTGGCAAGAATGCGACCCGGCCCCCGCTCAGCCGCGAACAGGTGCTTGCCAATGCGCGCACCTATCAGGATCAGGTCGGCAAGATCCTTGACCCCGAGCGCATGGAGGTTGTGTTCAACTCGACCTGGATGAACGAACTCGGCGCCGAGGGCATGATCCGCCTCGCTTCGCGCCATACGGTGGCCAGAATGCTCGAGCGCGACGACTTTGCAAAGCGCTATGCCGGCAATCAACCGATTGCCATCCACGAATTTCTTTACCCCCTTTGCCAGGGCTATGACTCGGTCGCATTGAAGGCCGATGTGGAGCTCGGTGGGACCGATCAGAAGTTCAACCTGCTGATGGGGCGCGAGCTGCAGAAGCAGTACGGGCAGCCGCAGCAGGTTGTACTCATGATGCCGCTGCTTGAAGGGCTGGATGGCGTCAACAAGATGTCCAAGTCCCTTGGCAACTACATCGGCGTCTCCGAGCCCCCAAACGAGATCTTCGGCAAAGTGATGTCGGTATCCGATACGCTGATGTGGCGCTATTTCGAGCTGTTGTCGTTCCGCAGCAGTGCCGAGATCGAAGCGCTGCAGACAGAGACTCGGGCAGGCCGCAATCCGCGCGATGCAAAAGTGATGCTGGCACAGGAAATCGTTGCGCGCTTCCATGGCGCGCCTGCGGCTGATGCAGCGCTGCAGGACTTTGAAACGCGGTTCCGGCAAGGCGGTGTGCCGGATGATTTGCCGGAAGTGATGCTTCAGGCGCCGCCATCCGGTTTGCCGATCGCTCAGGCGCTGAAGTCTGCCGGGCTCACGGGAACGACGTCGGAGGCGCTGCGCATGATCGAGCAAGGCGGTGTTCGCCTCGACGGCGAGAAGGTATCCGATCGCGGCCTGTTGCTTGCGGCGGGGGCAAACGTGGTGGCGCAGGTCGGCAAGCGAAAATTTTGCAGGATCATCGTCGGCCAGTGATGAGCCGTTAGTCCGCTGATCAAACGGGGGATTTTTATACGTTTGTCGTGTTGCATCGGGGCGGCGTGAGTGCGATGCAAAAAATATTCAGGATTCTTTCGAAAAGGTATTGACGGCCTTTCGATTATCCGTAGAATGCGCACCTCTCGTTGCTCAGCAGCGAAGCTCTTTAAAAACACAAACAGCCGATAGGTGTGGGCACGGCATGGTTGTAACGGCGTGTGGATGTCGTTTCGGGGGAACCTGGGGTGATGGAAAT
>NZ_JANINH010000030.1:0-17982 GCF_024580155.1 Methyloversatilis sp. XJ19-13
GGCGCGCAGCGCCGGGTGAGGGCTGCGGCCGCACATCGCGCGCTGCACGCCGACTTACGCCCTCACCCCCGGCCCCTCTCCCGCTGATGCGGGAGAGGGGAGCCGGCCTTCGCCCGATGCAGCGCAACGGACAGTGCGCCATTTAATCCTTGCCCACCAACACACAGCAGGCCCGACGCCGTGCTGCCTCTCACCCGCCACAGCACCGCGCGGCCAACGCCTTCCAACCCTCGCCCGCATCAGCGGGCGAGGGGGGCGCGCCGCGCCGGGTGAGGGCTGCGGCCGCACCTCGCGCGCTGCACGCCGACTTACGGCCGAACGCTCTCACCCCCGGCCCCAAGCCTGCATCAGCGGGAGAGGGTGGCGCGCAGCGCCGGGTGAGGGCTGCGGCCGCACATCGCGCGCTGCACGCCGACTTACGGCCGAACGCTCTCACCCCCGGCCCCAAGCCTGCATCAGCGGGAGAGGGGGGTGTCGCTTTTCGCCGCCAGCCGCCACAGCCTCGTCACTTCCTGCGAGCGCGCCGCATGCAGCGGGTCGGATTCGTCACTCGCCTTGGGATGGCGCGGGCGGGCGTCGAGGTGGCCGAGTACCTTCAGACCCGCGTCATCGATCCAGCCCTGCAGTTCGTCGGCCGTGCGCAGGCCGAGGTGTTCGGCAAAGTCGGACAGGATGAGCCAGCCCTCGCCGTCCGGCCCCAGATGTTCTGCCAGCCCGGACAGGAAGCCGCGCAGCATGCGGCTGTCCGGGTCGTACACCGCGTGTTCCAGTGGCGAGGCCGGGCGCGCCGGCAGCCAGGGCGGGTTGCACACGATGAGCGGCGCGCGGCCATCGGGAAACAGGTCGGCGGCGCGCACGTCGATCTGCGCGCCCAGCCCGAGGCGGGCGACGTTGTCGCGCGCGCAGGCCAGCGCGCGCTCGTCCTGATCGGTCGCAACCACCTTCGCCACGCCGCGCCTGGCCAGCAGAGCAGCCAGCACGCCGGTACCGGTGCCGATGTCGAAGGCGCGCGACGCCTTCTTCAGCACCGCCGGCAGCGGCGCCTTCGCCACCAGATCGACATATTCGCCGCGCACCGGCGAAAACACGCCGTAATGCGGATGGATGCGCGCTTCGAGCGCCGGCACCTCGACACCGTTGCGCCGCCACTCGTAGGCGCTGATTACGCCCAGCAATTCGCGCAGCGAGCACACATAGCCTTCGCGCGCCTCACCGTGCGCCTGCGTGCAGGCCTCGACCACATCGGGTGCGCGGCGCAGCGGAATGATGTGGCCGGCGTCGAACGGAATCAGCAGCATGCCCAGCGTGCGGGCGCGCTGCGACTGGGCCAGCCGGTGCTGGTTGAACGCGTCACGCATCGTGGCCGCCGGCTTGCGCGGCTTGCGGTCCACCCGCCGCACCAGCGCCTGCAGCAATTGCCGCGCGTTCTGGAAATCGCTGCGCCACAACAGCGCCGTGCCCTCGCTCGCAAGGCGGAAGGCGCTGTCGGCGCTCAAGGTGTCGTCAGCCACCACCACGCGCTTCGGCGGCTGCAGGCCGGCTTCGGATTGCCAGCGCAGGCTTTTCTCTGCGTCGCCTTCGGTGAATACAAGTCGTGAATCAGTCAAGGTTCGGGGTCCGGATGAATCTTCATTGCATATATATATGCGAAAGCGCCAGGCAGCCGCCGGCGCTCAAGCGGGCGCAGCAGGGGCGCGCGTCCAGTTCTCCACCACCAGCCCGGGGTAATCGGCGAAGTCCGCTTCATTGTTCGTGACCAGGACAGCATCGACGCTCACCGCATGGGCGGCAATCATCCGGTCGAGCGCATCGCGGCGGCGGTCGCGCACCGCGGCAGCGAGTGCGCCGTAACGCTCAGCGGCTGCTTGGTCGAAAACAAGCACCGGCACGCGCTGCGTTAAGCGTCGCAACCCCGCCGCGGCGAGGTCGCGATCAGCGCCCTGACAGCGCTCGACGCCGTGACACAGTTCTGCGTAGGTGACCACCGAAATCGCAATGTCGCCTGCCCTCGCCTGCTGGAATCGGGCCACCACCTGCGGCGGTTGTCGCGCCATCAGATAGATGCAGATATTCGTATCGAGCATCCAGACCAAGGCTCAGTCCTTTGCAGAACGCTCGGTAACATCCCATTCGCGCTCGCGCTGCTCATGAAATTCGCGCCCGCCGGCCATGAAGCTCTCCGGAAAGGACGCGAATATCTCGGGCAGATCGGCCAGCGACGGTCTTTGTGCGGGCCGCAGCACCAGAGTGTTGCCCACCCGCTCGATCTCGACCTCTTCCGACACCCCGGCGATCGTCAGTTCCTTCGGAATGCGCACAGCGAGCGAGTTGCCACTTTTGAAGATACGGGTTCGCATGTTGGGCCTCTGCACTCAGTGATGTGTATACAGGATATACATCGATCACTCGCGGCACAACGTGTGCGGCCCGCGGGATCGGGGTCGAGACACCGTTGCCACGTTCAGATCGAAGACGCGCGCGCCCAACGCAAGGTACCAGCCAACGACCGTGGGAGCGGCCCTGTAGGAGCGGCGGCCTCGCCGCGATGCGCGAGCTGGTCATCGACCATCCCGGCTGACGCCAAGCGAAGTTGAGCAACGCAATGCGCCCTTGTCTGGACACCATCGGATGAGTCGCAGCGCGACCTTCGTGCGTGTCCGCGTGCTCGAATCCAGCAAGGCGCAAGGCCTTGACTTCAACCAGAAGCTGCTCGGCTTCTAGCGAACGGCTGATCACTGCCAAGGATTGATCAACCTGACGCCGCAGCTCTCGAAATCCCTGACATTCCGCGTGGCGAGTCTGCTCCGCGAGAGCGCGCGATACCCGCAATCATCGCGTCTGACTGGCTAACAGGTCGGCCTTGAGAACGCCTGGTCGCCGCGATTTCGGCGTATGCGTCGGCAGCTTCACTACCAAAGTCCAACACGCGCTCAGCCATATCATCAGAAAACACGGCGATCACCTCACGCAGCAACTCCTGCCGACGTCGGCCTTCCGGCAACAGGCAAACACCGAAGAGCATCTCGCCCCGGGTGATCACCGTTGTAAATAGGGACGACTGCCGCTGCGCCCGAACCCAGGCCACCACCCGCTCATCCGGCACCGGGCGCAGCAGTTCCGACACCACATTGGTATCGAGGATGATCACGAGCTGAAATCGGGCGGCGTACGGATCGCCTCGCGAGGCGGCAGATCAAGCTCCACCCCGCCAAATGGCTCGATGCGCGCGCGAATGGCCTCATAAAGAGACGTGCACGGCTCGGGCACATCGGAGAGGGCCGCCCGCAGAATGTCCCGCGCTTCGTCCTCGATCGAACGCCCACTCCGGGCCGCCAGCGTCCGCAGCCGGGCCTCAAGCCGATCATCGATATTTCGGATGGTCATGGTCGCCATGTTCCACCTCCATTCTTGGATCAACGCATTCTAGTCGGTTGATGGACAACACATGCATGCACCCCAACCCGGCACTGACTACATGAAACAAAAGCAAAGGCTGCTCTTGCAAGCCGGAAGTCAACGCTCATCCCGCGACTCGCGAAGCAACTGTTCGGACGGCGTCTGACGCGATGGATCCGAGCGCTTCCGCAATGCTTCGGCCAAACGACGAAACAGCTCGTTGCGCAGCGGCTTGACTCGCTGTTCCGGCCTCTCGGTGTACTTATCGTTCATGTCCACATCCTTAAACGCGTATGCCCGAATCATCCGCGATGACAATCGCGAACAACGATCACTGACGCTAATATGCCCGGCAAAGGCTGGACAAATACGTTTATCGGCTCGTCCCTTCTGGGCCGAAAACGCTCGATTGGAAAAGGAATCATGGAAGACCTGTCACCTTCTGATCTCAAGTCCGTCCTGCACTCGAAGCGCGCAAACATCTATTACCTTGAACGCTGCAGGGTTCTTGTCAATGGAGGAAGGGTCGAGTACGTCACCGACGAGGGAAGCCGCACTCTTTACTGGAACATTCCGATCGCAAACACAACATCCATCCTGCTCGGCACGGGTACGTCGGTCACGCAGGCCGCCATGCGCGAGCTAGCCAAGGCTGGAGTGCTCGTGGGTTTCTGCGGAGGCGGCGGCACACCGCTATTCAGTGCAAATGAGATTGATGTCGAAGTCGCATGGTTTTCGCCCCAGAGCGAATACCGCCCGACTGAATATCTGCAACGCTGGGTGCGCTTCTGGTTCGACGACTCGCAGCGGCTTGAAGCAGCCCGGCACTTCCAGCGCGCCCGCCTGGACCGCATTTCGCAACGCTGGACAAACAGCCGCGCTTTGCGCGAAGCCGGCTTCGCCATCGACAGTGACTCACTTCAATCCGCCCTCTCCCGCACTCGTGCCGCGATCGATCATTCGCCCGACACCACCGATCTGCTGACGCTGGAAGCACGTCTCACGAAAGACCTTTTCCGCCTTGCCGTGCGCGCCACCGGGTATGGCGACTTCACCCGTGCCAAGCAAGGCTCGGGCACTGATCCGGCCAACCACTTTCTGGACCACGGCAACTACCTCGCGTACGGCCTGGGCGCTACCGCCACATGGGTGCTTGGCATTCCGCACGGTCTGGCGGTTCTGCATGGCAAGACACGACGCGGTGGGCTGGTGTTCGACGTGGCCGACCTGATCAAGGACGCGGTCATCCTGCCTCAGGCCTTCATTTCCGCCACTGCCGGACACTCGGAACAGGAATTCCGTCAGGCTTGCATCGAAGCGCTGACGCAAACCGAATCGCTCGATTTCATGATCGAAACACTGAAAGCCATCGCGGATCGGCTGGGTCGTACGCCGGCATGAACGTCCTGCTGGTATCGCAATGCAGCAAACGAGCGCTGACTGAGACGCGGCGCATCCTTGACCAGTTTGCGGAACGCAGAGGCGATCGCACCTGGCAGACCGCGATCACTCAGGAAGGGCTGGACACCTTGCGCCGGCTGCTGCGCAAAACGGCGCGCAAGAACACTGCCGTCGCGTGTCACTGGATACGCAGCCGCAACCACAGCGAACTGATGTGGGTGGTGGGCGACGCCAGGCAATTCAACGCACATGGCGCCGTACCCACAAACATGACGCGACGCGATGTACTGCGTAGCGAGGACGAGAACGACTGGCATACAGCGAAAGATATACGCCTGCTATCACAGCTGGCGGCGCTGTTGCATGACCTCGGAAAGGCCAGCGTGGCGTTCCAGCAGCGTTTGAGAAACGACGTCGCAGAGAAGAACTTGTACCGCCATGAATGGGTGTCGCTACGGCTATTCCTCGCCTTCGTGGGTCATGACGATGATGCCCGCTGGCTGCGCCGGCTTGCCGCACCGACGCCGGACGACGACGCCAGCTGGCTCGACCCCGCCCGCTACATTCGGGACGGGCTGGATATCGACAACCGCCCACCCTTCAAAGGGCTGCCCCCGCTCGCCACCGCCATTGCGTGGCTTGTGGTAACCCATCACCGTCTGCCGGTGCTGCCCGTCCAGAACGCCACCACTGGGCAGCAGGAATGGCTCGGCAAGCGATCCCCCAGCTTCAATGCCGCCCACTTACCGTCGCTTCTCGACGCGGTTGGTCATGACTGGAACGAAGTCCGGCAACCATCCAGCCCTGAACAGATTTCGCCCTACTGGCATTTCGAACACGCCAACGCGATGCCCATGCAACAGCCGAAATGGCGAGCGCGCGCGGCCAAGATCGCAACCCGCCTGCTGGCGCTATCCGCGACGCCTGGCACGGGCGACTGGCCGGACAACCCTTACGTTATGCACCTTGCCCGACTGAGCCTGATGCTGGCCGACCACCGTTACTCGAGCCTGCCTCCCGACTCCGACGAGCGCGTGCGCGGGGACGGCGAGGGATCGCTGTACGCCAATACCCACAGTGACGGCAAGCTGAAACAGCCGCTGGACGAACATCTGCTCGGCGTTGCGCGCATGGCTGGCAGTGTCGTACATGGGTTGCCCAACTTCGAACGCCATCTTCCGCGCCTTGCACGCCACCGCGGCCTGAAGAAGCGCAGTGCAGACCCGCGCTTCAGCTGGCAGGACAAGGCGGCGGACGCCGCCTCCGCCCTGCGCAACCAAGCCACCGATCACGGCGCGTTCATCGTCAACATGGCGTCTACGGGTTGCGGCAAGACACTCGCCAATGCTCGCATCCTTTATGCACTGGCCGATCCTCAGCTAGGTATGCGCGCCACCTTTGCACTCGGCTTGCGCACGCTGACCTTACAGACCGGTCGCAGTTACCGGAAAGCGCTGAACCTGGCCGAAGACGAGCTTGCGATTCGCGTAGGTGGTGCGGCGAGCCGCGAGCTTTTCGAGCATTTCGAACAACTCGCCGAAGCAAGTGGGTCTGCGTCGACCCAGCAACTGATCGACGAGGACAGTCATGTGTTTTATGACGGACGGCATGCTGACCATCCTCTTCTGTCCCACGCGATGCGCGACGACCGCATCGGCTCTTTGCTGTCTGCACCGCTACTGGTATGCACTATTGATCATCTGATGCCCGCGACCGAATCACAACGAGCCGGGCGGCAGATCGCGCCAATGCTGCGGCTGATGAGCAGCGATCTGGTGCTGGACGAACTGGACGACTTCGATCTGGCTGACCTGCCGGCACTGACGCGGCTAGTGCATTGGGCCGGTTTGCTCGGCAGTCGTGTGCTGCTGTCCTCTGCCACCCTGCCGCCTGCGCTGGTGGAGGGCATGTTTCACGCTTACCGATCAGGGCGCCTTCACTTTCGACGAAATCGCGGAAGGGAAGGCGGGTATGACAGCGCAGTGAAAATTGCTTGCCTATGGACGGACGAGTTCGGCACCCGTCGCGAAAGCTGCACTGAAGCCGATCAGTTCGTCCGGGAGCACGAGAACTTCGTGCAGCAGCGCGTACACGCGCTGACCCAAGCCATCGACAAGGACGGGCCGCGGCGACGTGGCGAATTGATCCCGCTGCAGATTGCAGATAAGCACAAGGAGGCAATCCACCGTACATTTTCGGCTGAAGTGCGGGCCGCCATCCTGAGCGCCCACGACCGGCACGCCGAAACATGCCCGCACAGCGGCAAACACGTCAGCTTTGGCCTGGTGCGCATGGCAAACATCGAGCCGCTGGTCGAAGTCGCCGCGGAACTTTTCCGGCTGGGCGCTCCGGAAGACTATCGCATCCACCTGTGCGTCTATCACGCCCGCTTCCCACTCTTGCTGCGTTCGGCAATCGAACACCGGCTCGACACCTTGCTCGATCGCCGTGAGGCACAGGCTGTGTTCGACAGCCCGGACATACGGCGTGCCATCGATGCCACTGGCGAACGAAACCATCTTTTCGTCGTGCTCGCGTCGCCCGTCAGCGAAGTGGGGCGGGATCACGACTACGACTGGGCGGTTGTGGAACCTTCCTCGATGCGTTCGCTGATCCAGCTCGCCGGCCGCGTCCAGCGGCATCGCGGCCGCAGTTGCAAATCGCCGAACGTGCTGATTTTCGACACCAATCTGCGCCACTTCGCTGCCGGCAATGGGCGCGACGGACAACCCGCGGCCGCCTTCGTCCGACCAGGCTTCGAAGACGAGGACGGTCGGATGGATGCGCCGTTTCGGCTGACCAGCCATCGGCTGGACAAGCTGTTGCGTGTAGACGAATACAAGATCATCAGCGCCAGGCCACGCATCCTGCCCCGGCCACCCACCGAGCGGCAACCTAAGCAAAGCCTGGTCGACCTCGAGCATGCGCGGCTGATCGAACGCATGCTGCCCAAATCGTGCGACACCACGAAACCTAAGGCACGAGGCGTCAAACCTGCCGATACCAGCCTTGATGCGACCAGTGCCTGGCGATTCCCGCGTGCTGCGCTGACCGGTGTGCTGCCGCAGCAACAACCGTTTCGCAGCGATGCCTTCCCTGACATCGAACTGGTGTTCCTGCCCGACGAAGCCGAATCCCGCTTGATCCTCCATCGCATCCATGCGGAAGCCCGGCGTGGTGTCCCTGCCGTCTACACCACAGCAGAGAGCCTGCTAGAAAACCTGGAACTGGACTACGGACCGCGTATCACGCAATGGGGGCAGGACGACCTGTTTGAACTGCTGCGCGAACAAGCGGAAACACGCGGCTTGCCCCTGCGGGTATGCGCCGAACGGTTTGCGAAGGTTTCGGTGCCACCGAGCCCGCAAGGGTGGCGGTTTAATCCCGTTCTGGGGTTTGCGAAGAAGAAATAGGCAAGCGCGACCCCTGATTCCAGACGACAAAAGCTGCCTATGCGGCAGTCAAATACAGAATGAACGCAACGCGTAGATTTTCTGAGCTATCTGTGCGACAGTGCCGACTCCAGTAATCGCAAATGATGAACAGTATGAACGCTAACGCTTAGATGGTTAAAACCTGCTCACCGCTGCAACGGTGAGCAGGGGTCCAGCAACGCAATCCGCCGGTTGGCTCCGGCCCTAGACTCGAGGCATGACGCGTCAAGGAGGATAGGTGTGTGTCTGAAAATCACATGACCTTATTAGAACGGTCATGAACGTCCCAGAGTCACCCCGCAGCAGATCGCTGCGGGGATTCTAAGGCTTGGTCAGTGCCAAGTCGAACAGAAGGAGTCTCCCGACCATGAACACGTTCGCTGAACGAACGCCGCGTTCCATGACCTTTCAACAGACGATTGCCAAGTTCATCCTCGAACGGCGGGACGTAAAGTTGAAAGGTCTGGATTCGGACGCGGCCGTACAAGTCGCTGCGAAGTACGAATACGCGGTCTGGCTGGCTGATGCCGCCAACCGGGTCGCGCAGATTCAGGCCGTGACCCATGTCCTGAAGGCCACGCACCCTGACGCACGGGGCAGTAGCCTCTATGCCGCGCCGCACAGTCTGGGCCAGTTCGCGGAAATTGGCACCCATCAGCTCGGCGAACACTTCGCCGATGACGTGGTGGGCAACGCTGCTGCATTGGACGTCTACAAATTCCTCAAACTGGAAGTCGATAGCCGTCGCCTGCTGGACTGGCTGATCGCCGATGACGCCGATTTGCTGGCCGCTCTAAACGACGACCCCGCTGTTGCCAACGAATGGGCCTTGGCGCTCCGAGGCTTGATCCGGCCGGCCGGTGTGCCGGTATCCCACGCGCTGGCCAAACAGATCTACTGGTCAGTGTCGGGAGAGCCAGCCGACGATGCAGGCTATCACCTGCTGCAACCACTGTTTTCCAGCAGTCTGGCGCAAGCGGTGCATGAGGAGATCAACGATGCGCGCTTCAGCGACTCCAGCAAGCTGGCACGTCAGGCCCGACGCGAGGGGAAGCCTCACGATCAGCCCTATCGCGACTATCGCAATCTGGCTGTGCGCAAGCTCGGTGGCACCAAGCCGCAGAACATCAGCCAGTTGAACAGCGAACGCGGTGGCGTCAATTACCTGCTCGCTTCGCTGCCACCGACATGGAACCAGGACAGTCCCCGACAGTTCCTGTTCATCGAATCTGCCCTCGCGCGGTTTCGCAGGTTCGAAGGCGTGGAAGAACAGGTAAACGCCCTGCTCGCATTGCTCAAAAGCGACCCTGATCAAACGCTGGATACGCGTATCCGGCGCGAACGCATAGAGCGCGCGCTGGGTCAGTCTCTCGCGGCCTTCGGCCTCGCAACCCGGCAGCTGTTCGAGCCAGGATGGAGCCGAGACGCCGCCTGCCGCCTGCCGCTTTGCGAACAGCTCTGGCTAGATCCAGAACGAGCAGAGTTGCCCCCCCGACCCGACTACCCAGACGAAGATGAAGCGTTCCGCTTGGCATTCGAGTGGAAGGACTGGCCGGATCAGGTGGCCCATCGTTTCGGCAATTGGCTCAACGCCATCCTTCTGCAACATGGTTTCCCGGTTGGCGACGCAGAGCACACGCACTGGGCGCGGCAGGCAATTGCCGACGCCGAATGGCCAACACCGATAGAGTATCGAGCGCTGGCGGGTGGAAAAGTGCGGGAGAGGAGACCTCATGGCTGAGTGTCCGTATTTCGAACATCTGCTTGTGATGCCACGGCTACGGGTGCAGAACGCCAACGCGATTTCAAGCCCCCTGACCCATGGCTTTCCATCGATCACAGCCTTCCTTGGTCTGATGTGGGCGCTTGAGCGCGAAACGCACCGTGACGGTCTCGACCTGCAGTTCAACGCAGTCGGAGTGATTGCGCACAGCCATGAGGAACAGCGGACCGGCGGTTTCGTTCACTCGTTTCACCTGACTCGCAACCCGGTGGACAAGGACGGCGGCACGGCCGCCATCGTCGAGGAGGGGCGCATCCATCTCGACATCAGCCTGGTGTTCGCGGTACAGAGCCCGTCGCTGACCGAACAAAGTGGGCCGACAGTTGCAGCCCGCGTGCGCGAACTTCTTGATTGCATGCGTATTGCCGGCGGCAGCGTGATCGCCTCCGCCACGCCACGCCGACGGCAAACACCCTACGTCCTGTCGCTGACCAGCGACGAAGCAGCGGATCGCGCCAAGCTGTTCGACTCGTTCAAGCTGCGTCTTCTGCCGGGCTTCGCGTTGGTCGAACGAGCCGATCTGCTGGATGAGCGAATGGCCGGCATCCCGGACTCGACCCGTCTCGAAGCATGGCTTTCGCTGTCGCGCATCAACTGGCGCTGGCAAGACGCCGATGATCGCGGGGGGCGCTGGCAGCATGACCGCGAAGGACTGGGTTGGATCGTGCCCATACCGCTCGGATATGGCGCGCTGGGTGATCTACAGCCACCCGGTAGCGTTGCAGGCTCTCGCGATTCCACGACTTCGTTCCGATTCGTGGAGAGCTTGTACGGCATCGGCCAGTGGCTCAGTCCGCACCGCCTGCATTCGCCGCAGCAACTGCTCTGGTATGCCGACAGCGAACCAGAGAATGGTCTGTATCGCTGCCGAAACGACTACAGGCCCACGCCCGCGTACGCCCTCGATTGACTCCGGAACCGTTACAGATAAAGGAATCCATCATGACCACAGAAAACATCAAGACCGCCTCCGTACTCGCCTTTGAACGCAAGCTTGACCCGTCAGATGCACTGTTCTTCGCAGGTAGCTGGAGTCAACGCGAACGCAGTGAAGCATGGGGGCCAATCCCGCTACGCGAGAAATCCGTACGGGGCACGATTTCAAACAGACTGAAAACCAAGGATCAAGACCCGGCCAAACTGGACGCGGCGATCGAAAACCCCAATCTGCAGACGGTGGACGTCGCCGCCCTTCCGGCCGAAGCAGACTCGCTCAAGGTGACGTTCACCCTTCGCATCCTCGGAGGGACGGGTCAGCCATCGGCCTGCAATGATGCCGGCTACCGGAACAAGCTCGAAGCGACTGTAAAGGGCTATGTCGATGCACATGGCTTCGGCGAACTCGCGCATCGCTACGCCGCAAACCTCGCCAACGGCCGCTTCCTGTGGCGCAACCGTATCGGCGCCGAGCAAGTGAGTGTGACAGTTGCCCACCTTGTTGATGGCAGGGCAAGTTCGGCCTGGACGTTCGACGCCCTCGCGCTGCCGCTGCGCAGCTTCGATACGGCGAACGCTGATTTGCAGACCCTGTCGGATCTCATCGCGTCCGGTCTGGCCGGCAAGCAGCATGTGCTGTTGCAGGTCACGGCATTCGTCCGCATCGGTGCCGGCCAGGAGGTCTTCCCTTCGCAAGAACTGATCCTTGATCGCGGCCGCGGCGACAAGAGCAAAACGCTCTATGACGTGAGCGGTGTCGCAGCCATTCATTCGCAGAAGATCGGCAATGCGATTCGCACCATTGACACCTGGTACGAGGGCGCAGATGAAATGGGGCCGATCGCGGTCGAGCCCTATGGATCGGTCACCACCCAGGGCAAGGCCTACCGGCAGCCCAAGCAGAAGATGGATTTCTACAGCTTGCTCGATAGCTGGATACTTAAGGACAAGGTCCCCCCGGCCGAACAACAACATTTCGTCATTGCCACCCTGATCCGTGGCGGCGTATTCGGCGACGCGGGCTGACATCATGGACAGCTATATCGATCTGCGTCTGAAGCCGGACCCGGAGTTTCCCGCGACCACCCTGATGAACGCCTTGTTTTCGAAGCTGCACCGGGGGCTCGCCACATACGGCCGAGGAGATATCGGCATCAGTTTTCCCGACGCCGCCGACAAACGCTCGCTGGGCTGCCGGTTGCGCTTGCACGGCAATGCGACCGCCCTGCACCAGCTGGTGCAGATTGATTGGCTGCAAGGCATGCGTGACCACGTCGCGTGCACTGGAATCATGGCCGTTCCGGCGGCAGCCAAGCCGCGGCGAGTACGCCGAGTCCAGGCTAAAAGCAGTCCGGAGCGCCTGCGCCGAAGGCTGGTCGCACGCAAGGGCCTTGACCAGGAAAGCGCGCGCCAACGGATCCCGGATGAGGTGGCGGAAATCCTCGAGCTGCCTTACGTGGTTTTGAGTAGCGCAACGACCGGCCAGCGTTTCAGACTCTTCATTGAGCAGATGCCAATCCAGAGTGAGAGCATCAACGGTAGCTTCAACGCTTACGGCCTCAGCGCATCCGCTACCGTCCCGTGGTTCTGACCCTTTTTCGTCACCGTTCATCGAAGCACAAAAAATCAACAAGTTGCCTTCGGGCGCATCACGAAGGTCAGACGCGGTTGGTGTGAATAAATCCATTTAAATTCATATCATTAGTTCTTTTTTACTCTACTTCACTGCCGGACAGGCAGCTCAGAAAAGGCGCGCTTCGCGCCACATCTGCGCGCTGGGCTTCACTGCCGGACAGGCAGCTCAGAAAATCGGCATCATGCACGTCGTCCGACTCGACCACTTCACTGCCGGACAGGCAGCTCAGAAAAAGCGGCCGTAGAAGCTCACCCGGTGCCACTCCTTCACTGCCGGACAGGCAGCTCAGAAATGCTCGGTTGCCTGGTCGTACAGGTCAGCCATCTTCACTGCCGGACAGGCAGCTCAGAAAGTCTGCATCGTCGAGAAGGCGGCAGAGACCTGCTTCACTGCCGGACAGGCAGCTCAGAAAATCCGAGTACGTGCGGCTGGTGTCGCGCTGGTCTTCACTGCCGGACAGGCAGCTCAGAAAGCCAGAGTAAAGGGCTGACGCTGAGCCGCCAGCTTCACTGCCGGACAGGCAGCTCAGAAATTCAAGGTGCGCGCCGGCGACTACATCTACGTCTTCACTGCCGGACAGGCAGCTCAGAAAGACCGTTACCTGATCGACTTCGCCGCTCGGGTCTTCACTGCCGGACAGGCAGCTCAGAAATGCACGGCGGGAAGGACATTGAGAACCGCGACCTTCACTGCCGGACAGGCAGCTCAGAAAAGCTCGCCGGACTGCACGCGGCAGCGCGCCTCCTTCACTGCCGGACAGGCAGCTCAGAAAACCATGCCCGCGCGGTCCAGCACTCCGCCCATCTTCACTGCCGGACAGGCAGCTCAGAAATTCATGTCGCCGCCGGTCTTCTTCTCTTTCGCCTTCACTGCCGGACAGGCAGCTCAGAAAAAGCCTCGGCGCCGATGATGTAACCCAGCCCCCTTCACTGCCGGACAGGCAGCTCAGAAAGCTGCAGCGTGCGATACACCAGGTGCGCAAGCCTTCACTGCCGGACAGGCAGCTCAGAAATCAAGCCGTTCGCGGCACGACCCTTCGGCAATCTTCACTGCCGGACAGGCAGCTCAGAAAGCGCAGGGCGGGCAACGACGGGCGGTTGTGCGCTTCACTGCCGGACAGGCAGCTCAGAAAAGAAGCGCATCGGCGGCCTGCCCGGCGTGCAGCTTCACTGCCGGACAGGCAGCTCAGAAAGATCAGGAATTGACCGCGGCGGCGAACCAGCTCTTCACTGCCGGACAGGCAGCTCAGAAAACCAACGCGCCCATCACCCTTGTGCAGCAGCCCTTCACTGCCGGACAGGCAGCTCAGAAATTCGACGATGTGTGCCTCGTAGCCGAGCAACTCTTCACTGCCGGACAGGCAGCTCAGAAAGCTCGGGTCAACGCCTGATTGAGCGCCTGACCCTTCACTGCCGGACAGGCAGCTCAGAAATCGTGTGCTGGCGCTTCTACGGCCGCACCACCCTTCACTGCCGGACAGGCAGCTCAGAAACAGCAAGCTCAAGAACTTCAACTTCTTCAACGCTTCACTGCCGGACAGGCAGCTCAGAAATGCCGACAGTTCTTCGACCTTGGAGGCCTGTGCTTCACTGCCGGACAGGCAGCTCAGAAATTGGCCTCTTCGTTTTCGAGCTGCGCACGCTGCTTCACTGCCGGACAGGCAGCTCAGAAAATCCTGCGCGTGCTCGAAGCCATCAAGGCCCTCTTCACTGCCGGACAGGCAGCTCAGAAAAGTTGCGGGTGCAGCGGCTTGTCGACCGCCCACTTCACTGCCGGACAGGCAGCTCAGAAAGCTGGACGTGACACCGGTCACCGGTACGACGTCTTCACTGCCGGACAGGCAGCTCAGAAATCATCGACAATGCGCAGAGGGCCCTGCAACCTCTTCACTGCCGGACAGGCAGCTCAGAAAAATGTGTTCAGCGCGGCTGAATCGCTGGTGGTCTTCACTGCCGGACAGGCAGCTCAGAAATGGTCGAACTCCAGCTTCCGGGCAGCAAGCACCTTCACTGCCGGACAGGCAGCTCAGAAAAGCCCTGCGCGCGCAGGCGACGCATCGATAGGCTTCACTGCCGGACAGGCAGCTCAGAAACTGCTCGACGCTGTGCGGGCGATAGCTGCGGACTTCACTGCCGGACAGGCAGCTCAGAAAGCAGCGCAGCAGCGCGGATGGCTCCTATGTCGCTTCACTGCCGGACAGGCAGCTCAGAAATACTGGCAGGGCCGGCGCGACATCACCGACGACTTCACTGCCGGACAGGCAGCTCAGAAAAATCCACGTTGAGGGGATAGCCCACCTCAAACCTTCACTGCCGGACAGGCAGCTCAGAAAACGATGCCGCGCACGTCACCGGGCTCGATCTCCTTCACTGCCGGACAGGCAGCTCAGAAACGCTCGGGCAAGTATTCCGCTCGGTTGTACGCCCTTCACTGCCGGACAGGCAGCTCAGAAATGACAGCACGCCCGAGGCCACCGCTCCGGCGACTTCACTGCCGGACAGGCAGCTCAGAAATGCACACCGCGGTCGCGCTGATTCCGTCTGCACTTCACTGCCGGACAGGCAGCTCAGAAATTGAAGGTGCTGCCGAAACCTACGGTGGGCCGCTTCACTGCCGGACAGGCAGCTCAGAAATGCGCAGGGACAAACACGGTGCCGGCGAGCATCTTCACTGCCGGACAGGCAGCTCAGAAACGGTACCGCGAATATCTAGACCGATACAACGACTTCACTGCCGGACAGGCAGCTCAGAAATCATCGACAATGCGCAGAGGGCCCTGCAACCTCTTCACTGCCGGACAGGCAGCTCAGAAAAGCCAGCCGTGCCCGAAAAACTCGATCACATCCTTCACTGCCGGACAGGCAGCTCAGAAAAGCGCCGAAGTGGCCCGGCGCCGGGCATGCCACTTCACTGCCGGACAGGCAGCTCAGAAATGCTGCCTCTGCGGCACGGTGGGCGTCCTTGCCTTCACTGCCGGACAGGCAGCTCAGAAATTATGCGGTGCGTCCTCGTCGCGCATGATCCCCTTCACTGCCGGACAGGCAGCTCAGAAAGCGCATGGTGCGCTGTGCTTGCTCGAGGATCGCTTCACTGCCGGACAGGCAGCTCAGAAAGTCGATTACCTGGGCCGAGTCGCCGCGCATGGCTTCACTGCCGGACAGGCAGCTCAGAAAACGCCGGGCGCCAGCAGCGAGTCGCGCTACACCTTCACTGCCGGACAGGCAGCTCAGAAAACTTCGTTCTGCACTGCTTTGCTCATGACAATCTTCACTGCCGGACAGGCAGCTCAGAAAGCGTGGCGCGTTCGCTGGTGCGCCGTTGCACCCTTCACTGCCGGACAGGCAGCTCAGAAAACTTCGCGGACTGCTCGAAGCGCGGATCGGCGCTTCACTGCCGGACAGGCAGCTCAGAAAACCGAGAAAGTCGGCCAGTTCCTGCGAAATTCCTTCACTGCCGGACAGGCAGCTCAGAAATGTCCGCGTACGTCGAAGCGGCAGCGGCGCCGCTTCACTGCCGGACAGGCAGCTCAGAAATGAGCGCCTGTGAGCGTGCGTGTGCGGGCGCCCTTCACTGCCGGACAGGCAGCTCAGAAAAGCTACGGCAAAGAGGCGCCCATCTACTACGCCTTCACTGCCGGACAGGCAGCTCAGAAAATCCGAGCCGGGCGGATGACGGGAACCTGCCGCTTCACTGCCGGACAGGCAGCTCAGAAATATTCAGCAAACACTTTTTTGAGGAACTGAGACTTCACTGCCGGACAGGCAGCTCAGAAAACGTGGACGCCGCCAGGGCTCCACTCTCCCCACTTCACTGCCGGACAGGCAGCTCAGAAAAGGCCGTGTTCAGCTCGCGCCGGCGCTCAAGGCTTCACTGCCGGACAGGCAGCTCAGAAATTTTGCCCACGCAAGGGCTTTGTGATGGGTTGCTTCACTGCCGGACAGGCAGCTCAGAAATGTCGGGGAGGTCATGGCGGCCGTCACATCGCCTTCACTGCCGGACAGGCAGCTCAGAAAAGTTGAAAATCCGGGCAGCGGAGGCGGGTCTTCTTCACTGCCGGACAGGCAGCTCAGAAATACCCCAGATCGCCGCTGGGCACCTCGAAGCGCTTCACTGCCGGACAGGCAGCTCAGAAATCGAAGTTGAACCACAGTCGACCGGTCAGCTCCTTCACTGCCGGACAGGCAGCTCAGAAAGCATCAAGTCGATCTACGACAAGTGGGATGCACTTCACTGCCGGACAGGCAGCTCAGAAAGTCAGTGCCGGCGACCGCATCCAGCTGTATGCCTTCACTGCCGGACAGGCAGCTCAGAAACTCCCGTTGCGCTCAAGCCATGCCGCGTAGGGCTTCACTGCCGGACAGGCAGCTCAGAAAGTTGATGTAGCGCCGGACAGTCCGCTCCGTGCCTTCACTGCCGGACAGGCAGCTCAGAAAACAGAGGGCCGAAAGGCATACACGGAGACGAACTTCACTGCCGGACAGGCAGCTCAGAAAAGCGCCGGGGCGGGCGCCTCCGCGCTGTCTAGCTTCACTGCCGGACAGGCAGCTCAGAAAGCGCAGAAGGAGCAGGAAAAGCCGCTTCCGAACTTCACTGCCGGACAGGCAGCTCAGAAAAGTCTGCTGATGCCTTTCGCAAACTGGCAGACCTTCACTGCCGGACAGGCAGCTCAGAAATTGGAGAACGGCGTCGCCGACAGCCCGATAACCTTCACTGCCGGACAGGCAGCTCAGAAAAGCTAAGCCAACGGGGGGCGCGCACCGGAACGCTTCACTGCCGGACAGGCAGCTCAGAAATCAAGCAACTCGCAGAGGTCTATCCGGCTGCCCTTCACTGCCGGACAGGCAGCTCAGAAAAGCCACTCGCGAAAGGCGGGCGCGTCATACCGCTTCACTGCCGGACAGGCAGCTCAGAAATAGGCCGGTCAGATGGATAGGGCACCGGCCACCTTCACTGCCGGACAGGCAGCTCAGAAACACATGACGAGCGTGTAGCAGCGCGTGTTCCCCTTCACTGCCGGACAGGCAGCTCAGAAATGCAGCAGTGGGTGGCCGACCAAGCGGCGATCCTTCACTGCCGGACAGGCAGCTCAGAAAAGCCGCACAACTCACACTCGTAGAACGGCTGCCTTCACTGCCGGACAGGCAGCTCAGAAATGTTTGCCTGGATGGGCGCTTTCTCGGACCGCCTTCACTGCCGGACAGGCAGCTCAGAAAGCTATTCCCCGACGGTCAGCTTCTTCAGCCAGCTTCACTGCCGGACAGGCAGCTCAGAAACTGTTCTTCCGCACGCCCTGGTGAATCGCCCCGGGTTTTGCGGAGGCTCCAACTCTTGAGAAGATGGAGCCATGAACAAGTCAAAGAAGTTCTCCCCTGAAGTACGTGAGCGCGCGGTTCGCC
>NZ_JANINH010000031.1:0-15709 GCF_024580155.1 Methyloversatilis sp. XJ19-13
TCGTCGTGATCGCCGCCGTCAGCGTCGTCTTGCCATGATCAACGTGCCCAATCGTCCCCACGTTCACGTGCGGCTTGGTACGCTCAAACTTTCCCTTTGCCATGTCTAGCCCCTAAATCCCAAAACTCACTTCTTGTTGATGATCGCTTCGGCGACGTTCTTCGGCGCTTCGGCGTAATGCTTGAATTCCATCGAGTAGGTTGCACGCCCCTGGCTCAAAGAACGCAAAGTCGTGGAATAACCAAACATCGCAGCGAGCGGCACTTCGGCCTTGATGGCCTTGATGCCACCGGGCAGATCTTCCATGCCCTGAACGATGCCGCGACGACCCGACAGGTCACCCATCACGTTACCCATGTAGTCTTCCGGTGTTTCCACCTCGACTGCCATCATCGGTTCGAGCAATACGGGACTCGCCTTGCGCATCGCGTCCTTGAAAGCCATCGATGCGGCCATCTTGAAAGCGTTTTCGTTCGAATCGACGTCGTGGTAAGAGCCGTCGAACAGCGTGACCTTGACATCAACAACGGGGAAACCTGCAAGCACGCCGTTCGGCAGCGTTTCGCGCAGACCCTTGTCGACTGCAGGAATGAATTCGCGCGGCACGGTACCACCCTTGATTGCATCGACGAACTCGTAACCCTTGCCCGCTTCATTCGGCTCAAGCTTGATCCAGACGTGCCCGTATTGGCCGCGACCGCCCGACTGCTTGACGAACTTCCCTTCCTGCTCGACCGACTTGCGCACGGCTTCGCGGTAGGCGACCTGAGGCGCACCAACGTTGGCCTCAACACCGAATTCACGCTTCATTCGATCGACAATGATTTCGAGATGCAGCTCACCCATGCCCGAGATCACGGTCTGACCGGATTCCTCATCGGTACGCACGCGGAATGAAGGGTCTTCCTGCGCAAGACGCGACAACGCCAAGCCCATCTTTTCCTGATCGCCTTTCGTCTTCGGCTCGACAGCAACGTGAATCACCGGCTCCGGAAATTCCATGCGCTCGAGCGTCACGGCATTGTCCGGATCACACAGCGTCTCACCGGTGGTCACCGACGAGAGGCCGATCGCAGCCGCGATGTCGCCGGCGCGCACTTCCTCGATTTCCTGACGATCGTTGGCGTGCATTTGCACCAGACGACCGATGCGGTCCTTCTTGCCCTTTATCGGGTTGTACACCGTGTCACCCGATTTCAGCACACCCGAATAGACGCGAATGAACGTGAGCTGACCAACGTACTTGTCCGACATCAGCTTGAAAGCCAGCGCCGAAAACTTTTCGTCGTCTGCGGCGCGGCGCTCGACCGGCTTGTCGTCGTCATCCAAACCCTGGACTGGGGGAATATCCACCGGCGAAGGGAGAAAATCGATCACGGCATCCAGCATTCGCTGCACACCCTTGTTCTTGAATGCGGTGCCACACAACATCGGATGAATTTCACCTGCGATGGTACGGGTCCGCAGCCCGAGAATGATGTCCTTCTCGTCGAGGTCGCCGTTTTCAAGGTAGCGGTTCATCAACTCTTCGCTGGATTCCGCTGCCGCCTCGACCATCTTCTCGCGCCATTCGCTGCACACGTCCGCAAGTTCGGCAGGAATCTCTTCATAGGAGAACTTGATGCCCTGAGAGGCCTCATCCCACAGGATCGCCTTCATCTTGATCAGGTCGACAACGCCCTTGAAGCCTTCTTCTGCACCAATCGGCACAACAACCGGCACCGGATTGGCGTGCAGACGAGTCTTCAACTGTTCATAAACCTTGAAGAAGTTCGCACCCGTGCGGTCCATCTTGTTGACGAAGGCTAGACGCGGTACGCCGTACTTGTTGGCCTGACGCCAGACGGTTTCCGACTGGGGTTGCACACCACCCACGGCGCAATAAACCATGCACGCGCCATCCAGCACACGCATCGAACGCTCGACTTCAATTGTGAAATCCACGTGACCCGGCGTGTCGATGATGTTGATGCGATGCTCGGGGTAGTCACCCGCCATGCCCTTCCAGAACGTGGTAACGGCGGCGGACGTGATCGTGATGCCACGCTCCTGCTCCTGCTCCATCCAGTCCGTCGTGGCAGCACCGTCATGCACTTCGCCGAGCTTGTGATTCACGCCCGTATAGAAAAGAATGCGCTCGGTGGTCGTCGTCTTGCCGGCGTCGATGTGAGCGGAAATGCCGATATTCCGGTAGCGCTCGATCGGTGTCTTGCGTGCCACGATACAGTCCTTTGAAACAAGAGGCCGCCACAAGTGGCGGCCATTCGATTAAGCGGGATGACTCAGAAACGGAAGTGCGAGAAAGCCTTGTTGGCATCCGCCATCCGATGCACCTCGTCGCGCTTCTTCATCGCAGCACCGCGGCCTTCGGACGCCTCAAGCAACTCAGCAGCGAGGCGCAGCCCCATGGACTTCTCCGAGCGCTTGCGAGCGGCTTCACGCAACCAGCGCATCGACAGCGCCATGCGGCGCGACGGGCGCACCTCAACCGGCACCTGGTAGTTGGCACCGCCGACGCGACGGCTCTTGACCTCGACGACCGGCTTCACGTTGCTGATGGCCTGAGCAAAGACCTCAAGCGGATCCTTCCCGCTCTTGGACTTGATCTGCTCGAAAGCCCCATAAACAATACGCTCGGCGACCGACTTCTTGCCGGCCGACATCAGCACATTGACGAACTTGGAGAGTTCGACGCTACCGAATTTCGGATCGGGCAGAATGTCTCTCTTGGGTACTTCACGACGACGTGGCATGTTTAAACCCTTAACTTCTTGCTATTACACTGCAATGAGCACGCGCTGACAAAAACCGGTCAGGCCTTTTTCGGACGCTTCGCGCCGTACTTGGAGCGCGACTGCTTGCGATCCTTCACACCCTGCAGATCAAGCGACCCGCGAACGATGTGATAGCGCACACCCGGGAGATCCTTGACGCGACCGCCACGGATCAGCACGACCGAGTGCTCCTGAAGATTGTGCCCTTCACCACCGATGTACGAGATCACCTCGAAACCGTTGGTCAGACGCACTTTCGCAACCTTGCGCAGCGCCGAATTCGGCTTTTTCGGAGTTGTGGTGTAGACACGCGTGCAAACGCCGCGCTTTTGCGGGCAAGCCTCAAGGGCCGGCACTTTTGATTTGCTTACCGGCGACGTGCGCGGCTTGCGAACAAGCTGATTAATGGTTGGCATTTTTCGAGATTCCAAAAGACCGGAGGCGACGCCTTTTACGGTCGGCCCGCCTCCGTGACTCGTTCGCCCCGGGCCCGCTACGGTTGGCGGACCCACAAAGAGGCCGGATTATAGGCATACTTAACAGGACGGGTCAACCACCAGCAGCCCTTTGCCGCTGGTGGTTGACCCTCCCACGGGTTGCTGCGTGGCTACTGGGCTTCGCCGGTTTCCGCTTCTACCGGTATCGGATCGTCGCCGAACAGCACGCGATCCGCCGCAGCCGCATCGTCGCCGCGTGTCTGGCCGCGACGGGTGCGGTGATAAGCCAGACCGGTACCGGCCGGAATCAGTCGTCCGACGATCACGTTTTCCTTGAGGCCACGCAACTCGTCGCGCTTGCCCATGATCGCCGCCTCGGTCAGCACGCGCGTCGTTTCCTGGAAGGACGCCGCGGAGATGAACGAATCGGTAGACAACGAGGCCTTCGTGATGCCGAGCAGCATGTACTGGTACTCACACGGACGCTTGCCCTCGGAGACCAGGCGATCGTTCTCGTCAAGCACTTCTGAACGCTCCACCTGTTCCTCGCGGATGAACTTCGAATCGCCGGAGTCAACGATTACAACGCGACGAAGCATCTGGCGGACGATGACCTCGATGTGCTTGTCGTTGATCTTCACGCCCTGCAGTCGATACACGTCCTGCACTTCGTCGATGATGTAGCGCGCCAGTTCCTCGACGCCCTTCAGACGCAGGATGTCGTGCGGCTCTACTGCACCGTCGACGATCACTTCACCCTTGTTCACCACCTGGCCGTCGTGCACTGTGACGTGCTTGTCCTTCGGTATCAGGAACTCGTTCACTGTGCCGTCCGGTTCGGTGATGACCAGACGCTGCTTGCCTTTGGTGTCCTTGCCGAACGAAACCGTACCAGTGACTTCGGCAAGGAGGCCGGCGTCCTTCGGCGAACGCGCTTCGAACAGTTCCGCCACGCGCGGCAAGCCGCCCGTGATGTCGCGCGTTTTCGCCGATTCCTGCGGGATGCGCGCAAGCACGTCACCAACGCTGACAGTCTGACCATCCTTCACGGTGATGATGCACCCCACCTGGAAGGTGATCGACACCGGGGTTTCTGTACCGGCAACCTTCACCTCCTCACCGGTTTCGGTCAGCAGCTTGACCTGCGGGCGCAACCCCTTGGTCGTCGTGCTGCGACGCTTCGGATCGATCACGACCAGCGTGGTCAGGCCGGTCACGTCGTCCACCTGTTTGGCTACGGTCACGCCTTCCTCGACGTGCTCGAAGCGGACCACGCCCGAGTACTCGGTGATGATCGGACGGGTGTGTGGATCCCAGCTGGCGAGCGCGGTACCAGCCTTGATGGCCTGGCCTTCGTCGACCTGCAGTGTGGCACCGTACGGTACCTTGTGACGCTCGCGCTCGCGGCCGTGATCATCGGTGATGATGACTTCGGCACTGCGCGCGATGACGATTTTCTCGTTCTTCGCACTGGTGACGTAACGCATGTTCAGCGTAAAGCGGATCACGCCGGAGCTCTTTGCCTCGACGCCACTTGCCGCGGCGGCCCGTGATGCCGCACCGCCGACGTGGAAGGTACGCATAGTGAGCTGCGTACCCGGCTCGCCGATGGACTGCGCAGCGATCACGCCGACCGCCTCGCCGGTATTCACCAGCTGCCCGCGGCCCAGATCGCGGCCGTAGCACTTTGCGCACAGGCCGTACCGGGTTTCGCAGGTCAGCGGGGTGCGGACCTTGACTTCATCCACACCGAGCGAATCGATCAGGTCGCACTTGTCTTCGTCCAGCAGTTCGCCAGCGTAGATCACCGTGGCCTGCGTCTCCGGATTCACCACGTCGGCCGCTGTCGTTCGGCCGAGGATGCGATCACGCAGCGGCTCGATCACTTCACCGCCTTCGACCAACGCCTTCATAACGAAGCCTTCGCTGGTACCGCAATCGTCCTCGGTCACCACCAGATCCTGCGTCACGTCGACCAGGCGACGCGTCAGGTAACCGGAATTCGCCGTCTTCAACGCAGTGTCGGCCAGACCCTTGCGGGCGCCGTGCGTCGAAATGAAGTACTGCAGAACGTTCAGACCTTCGCGGAAGTTGGTCGTGATCGGCGTTTCGATGATCGAACCGTCCGGCTTTGCCATCAATCCGCGCATGCCGGCAAGCTGACGAATCTGGGCGGCGGAACCGCGCGCACCGGAGTCGGCCATCATGTAGATGGAGTTGAACGACTCCTGCTTGACCGCGTTGCCGTCGCGATCGACGGTGTCTTCCTGGCCGAGCTGGTCCATCATGGCCTTGGCGACCTGGTCACCGGCGCGACCCCAGATGTCCACCACCTTGTTGTAGCGCTCGCCGTCGGTCACCAGACCGGACGTGTATTGCTGGGCGATTTCCTTCACCTCGGCTTCGGCCGCGCTGATCAGGGTGTGCTTGGCATCCGGCACCAGCATGTCCTTCACCGCGATCGAAATGCCGGCGCGGGTCGCGAGTGCGAAACCGGCCTGCATCAGCTTGTCGGCGAAGATGACCGTTTCGCGAAGGCCGCAGCGACGGAAGCTGTTGTTGACCAGACGCGAGATTTCCTTCTTCTTCAGCGCCTTGTCGAGCACCGTAAATGGCAGGCCCGGCGGCAGGATTTCCGACAGCATGGCGCGGCCGACCGTCGTTTCGTAGCGCGTCACCTTGTCGCGCTTCTCGTCGTCGATCACTTCGACTTCGCGGATACGCACCGAAATCCTGGAGTGCAGTTCGACGAAGCCGTTGTCGTAGGCGCGGCGCATTTCATTCACGTTGGCGAACATCATGCCTTCGCCCTTGCCGTTGATCTTCGAACGGGTGGCGTAGTACAGGCCGAGCACGATGTCCTGCGACGGCACGATGATCGGCTCGCCATTGGCCGGCGACAGCACGTTGTTCGACGCCAGCATCAGCGTGCGCGCTTCCATCTGCGCTTCCAGCGACAGCGGCACGTGCACGGCCATCTGGTCACCGTCGAAGTCGGCGTTGAATGCCACGCAGACCAGCGGGTGCAGCTGGATGGCCTTGCCTTCGATCAGCATCGGCTCGAACGCCTGGATGCCGAGGCGGTGCAGTGTCGGCGCACGGTTCAGCATGACCGGATGTTCGCGGATCACCTCTTCTAGGATGTCCCACACTTCCGGCACTTCCTGCTCAACCAGCTTCTTGGCGGCCTTGATCGTGGTCGCCATGCCATTCAGTTCAAGCTTGTTGAAGATGAAGGGCTTGAACAGTTCGAGCGCCATCTTCTTCGGCAGGCCGCACTGATGCAGCTTGAGTTGAGGGCCCACCACGATGACCGAACGCCCCGAGTAGTCGACGCGCTTGCCCAGCAGGTTCTGACGGAAACGACCGCCCTTGCCCTTGATCATGTCGGCCAGCGACTTCAACGGGCGCTTGTTGGCACCAGTCATTGCCTTGCCGCGACGGCCGTTGTCGAGCAGCGAATCCACCGCTTCCTGCAGCATGCGCTTTTCGTTGCGCACGATGATTTCCGGCGCCTTCAGTTCGAGCAGGCGCTTCAGGCGGTTGTTGCGGTTGATGACGCGGCGGTACAGGTCATTCAGGTCGGATGTCGCGAAGCGGCCACCGTCCAGCGGCACCAGCGGACGCAGGTCCGGCGGCAGAACCGGCAGCACTTCCAGAATCATCCATTCCGGCTTGATGCCCGAGTGCTGGAAGCCCTCGAGAATCTTCAGGCGCTTGGAAATCTTCTTCATCTTCGCTTCGGAACTGGTGGCTTCCAGTTCGCCGCGCAGCTTTTCCACTTCGCGGTTCAGGTCGAGCGAACGCAGCATGCCGCGCACGCCTTCGGCACCCATGAACGCGGTGAAGTCGTCGCCGTACTCCTCGACCTTCGCCAGGTAGTCGTCTTCCGACAGCAACTGGCCGCGGGCCAGCGGCGTCATTCCGGGATCGACGACAACGAAGCCTTCGAAGTACAGCACGCGTTCGATGTCGCGCAACGTCATGTCGAGCACCATGCCCAGACGCGATGGCAGCGACTTCAGGAACCAGATGTGCGCGGTCGGGCTGGCCAGCTCGATGTGGCCCATGCGCTCGCGACGCACCTTCGACAACGTGACTTCGACGCCGCACTTTTCGCAGATGACACCGCGGTGCTTCAGGCGCTTGTACTTGCCGCACAGGCACTCGTAGTCCTTCACCGGGCCGAAGATCTTGGCGCAGAACAGACCATCGCGCTCCGGCTTGAAGGTGCGGTAGTTGATGGTTTCCGGCTTCTTGACTTCGCCGTAGGACCAGGAACGGATCTTGTCCGGCGACGCGAGACCGATGGTGATCGCGTCGAACTCTTCTTCCTGGGTGACCTGCTTGAACAGATCCAGCAATGCTTTCATGGCAACTCCTTTGGGGCTAGTGGCTAGGGGCTAGGCGGGGTTGGCTTTCGCGCCCTGTCCTAGAACCGCTCCAAATCAATGTCGATGGCCAGCGACCGGATTTCCTTCACCAGCACGTTGAACGACTCCGGCATGCCGGCATCGATCTTGTGCTCGCCCTTGACGATGTTCTCGTACACCTTCGTACGACCCGTGACGTCGTCGGACTTGACGGTGAGCATTTCCTGCAGCGTGTAGGACGCGCCGTACGCTTCCAGTGCCCACACTTCCATTTCACCGAAGCGCTGACCACCGAACTGCGCCTTGCCGCCCAGCGGCTGCTGGGTGACCAGGGAGTACGGGCCGGTCGACCGGGCGTGCATCTTGTCGTCAACCAGGTGATGCAGCTTCAGCACATGCATGTAGCCGACCGTCACCTGACGCTCGAAGGCTTCGCCGGTGCGTCCGTCGTACAGCGTCATCTGGCCGCCGGACGGCATGTCGGCGAGTTCCAGCATGCGACGGATTTCCGACTCGTGTGCGCCGTCGAAGACCGGCGTCGCGAACGGAACTCCGTGCTTCAGGTTGCTCGCCAGCTCGAGCACTTCGTCGTCGGTCAGCGAGGTGATCTCTTCCGGCTTGCCACTGCTGTTGTAGATCTCGTCCATGAAACCACGCAACTCGGCGAGATTGGCCTGACGACGCAGCATGCCATCGATCTTCTTGCCGAGGCCGCGCGCAGCCATGCCAAGGTGGGTTTCGAGGATCTGGCCGATGTTCATCCGCGACGGCACGCCGAGCGGATTGAGCACGATATCGACCGGCGTGCCGTCTTCCATGTGCGGCATGTCTTCGAGCGGCGTGATCTTGGACACCACACCCTTGTTGCCGTGACGGCCGGCCATCTTGTCGCCCGGCTGCAGGCGGCGCTTCACGGCCAGATAAACCTTGACCATCTTCTGCACGCCCGGCGGCAGCTCGTCGCCCTGGGTCAGCTTCTTCTTCTTCAGTTCGAACGCGACATCGAAGTCGGTGCGGGTCTTTTCCAGCGACTCGCGCAGGCTCTCCAGTTGCGCTGCGATCTCTTCGTCCGCCATGCGGATGTCGAACCAGTTGTGCGGCTCGACGCCATCAAGGTACTCGCGGGTGATCGTCGTGCCCTTAGCCAGACGCTTCGGACCGCCGTTGGCGACACGACCCGCCAGCAGACGTTCGATACGGGCAAAGGTGTCGCGTTCGACGATGCGCATCTGGTCGCCCAGATCCTGACGGTAGCTTCGCAGCATGTCATCGACGATGGACTGAGCACGCTTGTCGCGCTCGATGCCTTCGCGGGTGAACACCTGCACGTCGATCACCGTGCCGTTCATGCCCGAGGGCACGCGCAACGAGGTGTCCTTCACGTCCGAAGCCTTTTCGCCGAAGATCGCGCGCAGCAGCTTCTCTTCCGGTGTCAGCTGGGTTTCGCCCTTCGGCGTCACCTTGCCGACCAGCACGTCACCGGCTTCGACTTCAGCGCCGATATACACGATGCCCGATTCGTCGAGACGGCCGAGCTGGGCTTCGCCGAGCGACGCGATGTCGCGCGTGATTTCTTCCGGGCCCAGCTTGGTGTCGCGTGCGACGACTGTCAGTTCTTCGATGTGGATCGACGTGAAGCGATCTTCGGCGACAACGCGTTCCGAAATCAGGATCGAATCTTCGAAGTTGTAGCCGTTCCACGGCATGAAGGCGACCAGCATGTTCTGGCCGAGCGCCAGTTCGCCAAGGTCCGTCGAGGCACCGTCGGCCACGACGTCGCCCTTGGCGATGATGTCGCCGCTCTTGACCACCGGTCGCTGGTTGATGTTCGTGTTCTGGTTCGAACGCGTGTACTTCACCAGGTTGTAGATGTCGACGCCGACTTCGCCCGGCACCGTTTCGTCGTCATTGACGCGCACCACGATGCGGTTCGCGTCGACGTAGTCGACCACGCCACCGCGCAGTGCCTGCACTGCGGTACCCGAGTCGACCGCAACCGTGCGTTCGATGCCGGTGCCGACGAAGGCCTTTTCCGGACGCAGGCAGGGCACGGCCTGACGCTGCATGTTCGCACCCATCAATGCGCGGTTCGCGTCGTCATGCTCGAGGAACGGAATCAGCGAGGCGGCGACCGACACGATCTGACCTGGCGCGATGTCCATGTACTGCACCTGATCCGGCGTCGACAGCATGAACTCGCCCTTGTGACGGCAGGACACCAGTTCATCCGACAGACCGCCGTTCTTGTCCAGTGACGCGTTCGCCTGTGCGATCACATACTTGCCTTCTTCGATCGCCGACAGGAAATCGATCTGTTCGGTGACGTGGCTGCCATCGACACGGCGATACGGCGTTTCGAGGAAGCCGTACTTGTTGGTGCGGGCATACAGCGCGAGCGAATTGATCAGGCCGATGTTCGGGCCTTCCGGTGTTTCGATCGGGCACACGCGACCATAGTGGGTCGGATGCACGTCGCGTACCTCGAAGCCGGCACGCTCGCGCGTCAGACCGCCCGGGCCCAGCGCGGACACGCGACGCTTGTGCGTGATTTCCGACAGCGGGTTCGTCTGGTCCATGAACTGCGACAGCTGGCTGGAACCGAAGAACTCCTTGATCGCTGCGCTGATCGGCTTGGCGTTGATCAGATCGTGCGGCATCAAGTTGTCCGACTCGGCCTGCGACAGCCGCTCCTTGACGGCGCGCTCTACGCGCACCAGACCTGCGCGGAACTGGTTCTCCGCCAGTTCGCCGACCGAACGCACGCGGCGATTGCCGAGGTGGTCGATGTCGTCTATTTCGCCCTTGCCGTTGCGCAGATCGACCAGGATGCGGATGACGTCGACGATGTCCTCGTTGGACAGCGTGGCCGCGCCTTCGATTGCATCGCGACCGACGCGACGGTTGAACTTCATCCGCCCTACGGCCGAAAGGTCGTAGCGCTCTTCCGAATAGAACAGGCCGTGAAACAATGTTTCCACGGCATCTTCCGTCGGCGGCTCACCCGGTCGCATCATGCGGTAGATGGCGACGCGCGCCTGCCATTGATCAGCGGTTTCGTCGGTGCGCAGCGTCTGCGAAATGTACGGACCGCGGTCCAGGTCATTCACGTACAGCGTCGAAATCTCGCCGACGCCTGCCACGCTCAGCTTGGCAAGCAGCTCTTCGGTGATCTCGTCATTCACGTTCGCCAGCACTTCGCCGGTTTCCGGATCGACCACGGCGCTCGAGAATACGCGTCCGACGAGGAAGTCTTCCGGCACCACGATGGCTTCGGTGCCCGACTCTGCGAGTTCGCGTATGTGCTTCGCGGTGATGCGCTTGTCCTTCGCCACAACGACTTTGCCTGAACCGTCGATGATGTCGAACTTCGCAACTTCACCGCGCAGGCGTTCCGGCACCAGCTTCATCTGGATGCCGCCCTTGGCGGCCAGGTCGAAGGCGTCGAATTCGAAGAACGTCGACAGGATCTGCGTCGGCGTCATGCCGATCGCCTTCAACAGGATCGTCACCGGCATCTTGCGACGACGGTCGACGCGGAAGTAGAGGTAGTCCTTCGGATCGAATTCGAAGTCGAGCCAAGAGCCGCGGTAAGGAATGATACGGGCCGAGAACAGCAGCTTGCCCGAGCTGTGGGTCTTGCCGCGATCATGCTCGAAGAACACGCCCGGCGAACGATGCAGCTGGCTGACGATGACGCGCTCGGTGCCGTTGATGACGAAGGAACCGGTAGTCGTCATGAGCGGAATTTCGCCCATGTACACTTCCTGTTCCTTCACTTCCTTGATGGTTTCCTTCGGCGCTTCACGGTCCATGATGACCAGGCGCACGCGCGCGCGCAGCGGGCTCGCGAAAGTCAGGCCGCGTTGATGGCATTCCTTGACGTCGAATGCGGGTTCGCCAAGCATGAAATGCACGAACTCGAGGCGCGCATTGCCGGAATGCGAACTGATCGGGAAGATCGACGTGAAAGCAGCCTGCAGGCCCTGGTTGCGACGGGATTCGGCGGGAATCTCGGCCTGCAGGAACTGGGTGTAGGACTCCAGCTGGGTCGCCAGCAGGAACGGCACGTCGAGTACCGCATCGCGCTTGGCAAAGCTTTTGCGGATGCGCTTCTTCTCGGTGTAGGTATAGGCCATGAAATCTCCGGGCATAGAGTGCGATGGCCGGGGAAAACGGAGCGTGCGCCACCCGGCGCGCCGTCCGCGTTTCACCACGGATTGCAATCAGGACATCGTCACCGGCGGTTGGCCTCTACCAACCCCTGGGCTGACAACGAAAGCGCGGGCATGAGCACCCGAGGCGGGACTTTCGTTCGACCGGAAACGGTCTTCCGTGATCGCTTCGGAAGACAAGGAAAGCACGTTCGCGCACGTGCTTTCCTGGTATCCCCAAACGGCGACGGGAGTACGGCCCGAAGGCACGCACTCCCGCCGATCAGGTCGGAATTACTTGATTTCGACCTTGGCGCCTGCGTCGTCCAGCTGCTTCTTCAGGGCTTCTGCGTCAGCCTTCGAAATGGCTTCCTTCACCGCCTTCGGCGCGCCATCCACGAGGTCCTTGGCTTCCTTCAGGCCCAAGCCGGTTACGGCGCGAACGACCTTGATGACTTCAACCTTCTTCTCGCCAGCGGCCAGCAGCATGACGGTGAATTCGGTCTGCTCTTCAGCGGCCGGCGCGGCAGCAGCTGCCGGAGCTGCAGCAACGGAAACCGAGGCGGCGGCGGAGACGCCGAACTTCTCTTCCATATCCTTGATCAGTTGCGACAGTTCGAGAACCGACATTGCGGCAACAGCTTCCAGGACCTGCTCTTTGCTAATCGACATTTAAAAAACTCCTGATTCAAGCGCCGGGATGAATTCCAGCGGCGCGGGATGGTGATGTAGTCGTTCGTGAAGCCCGAACTCAGGCAGACTGCTTTTCGCGTTCGTCGCGCACCGCCGCGAGGGTACGGACGAACTTGCCCGGCACCTCGTTGAGGGTCTGCACAAACTTTGCGATCGGCGCCTGCATCGTGCCCAGAAGTGTTGCGAGCAGTTCATCGCGGCTCGGCATGGTGGCCAGCGCCTTGACGCCTGCGGCGTCCATGACGTGATTGGCCAGTGCGCCGCCCTTGATGACCAGCTTGTCATTGCCCTTGACGAATTCCTGCAGGACCTTTGCCGCCGATACCGGATCGGCGGACATGCCATACATCAGCGGTCCGGTCATGTCCTTCGCCAGCCCCTCGAAAGGGGTTCCCTCAACAGCGCGACGTGCCAGCGTGTTCTTCAGAACGCGCAGGTAGACACCCTGTGCTCGGGCCTGGGCACGCAAACGCGTGACATCGCCCACTTCCAGACCGCGGTTCTCGGCGATCACGATCACCTGCGCGCCCGCAACTTCAGCGGCCACACCGGCGACGACTTCCTTCTTCTGATCGAGATTGAGTCCCAAGGTCTACTCCCATGATTACGGTCGTCAGGCACACATCGCTGCCCACCTGACGAACCACCTGCGGCGACCGTATCAGGAGAAGAAACTGTCCGTAAGGACACCATCCATCCTGTGTCGGGTAACGCCATCTGCGCAGGCGGAGTGTTGGCTCCATTACGCCCGAACGGGCACCTGCGGTCTTTGACAACCTGCCACCCCATACGGGCGATGGCAGCCCAAAGTTCTGTTGCGTGCCCGGCGAGCCGGGCACAAATGCTTACTGCACCGACGCCTGATCGACGCGGATACCGACACCCATCGTCGACGTGACCGACACCTTGCGCAGATACACGCCCTTGGCCGCAGCCGGACGCGCCTTGTTCAGCGCTTCGATCAGTGCCTTGATGTTGGTGGTGAGCTGCTCCGGCGTGAAGGACGCGCGGCCAACGGTACATTGCACGATGCCACCTTTGTCGGTCCGGTACTGCACCTGACCGGCCTTCGCGTTCTTGACCGCAGTGGCGACATCCATGGTCACGGTGCCAACCTTCGGATTCGGCATCAGGCCTCGCGGGCCGAGGATCTGGCCCAGCGCACCGACGACACGCATCGCGTCCGGCGTCGCGATCGCGACGTCGAAATTCAGGTTGCCTTCCTTGACCTGGGCTGCCAGATCGTCGAAGCCGACAACATCCGCACCGGCGGCACGGGCTTCGTCAGCCTTCGCACCTTGGGCGAACACGGCGACGCGTACCGACTTGCCGGTACCTGCCGGCAGCACGACCGAGCCACGGACCAACTGGTCCGACTTCTTCGCGTCGATGCCCAGATTCACGGCCAGATCGACCGATTCATCGAACTTGGCGTTCGCGGTTTCCTTGACCAGCGCGAGCGCATCGGCCAACGGGTAGCTGCGGTTGCGATCGATCTTGGCGCGCAGCGCCTGAACGCGTTTGGACAGTTTCGCCATGATTACAGCCCCTCCACCGTAATGCCCATGCTGCGGGCCGAACCGGCGATCGTGCGCACTGCAGCGTCAAGATCACCCGCAGTCAGATCCTTGTTTTTCACCTTGACGATTTCTTCAAGCTGCGCGCGGGTCACCTTGCCCACCTTGTCGGTGTGCGGCTTGGGCGAACCCTTGGTGATGCCGGCAGCCTTCTTGATGAGAATGGTCGCCGGGGGCGACTTCATCACGAAGGTGAATGACTTGTCCGCGTAGGCGGTGATGACCACCGGAATCGGCAGGCCCGGTTCCATGCCCTGGGTCTGCGCATTGAACGACTTGCAGAACTCCATGATGTTCAAACCGCGCTGACCCAGCGCGGGACCGATCGGGGGCGACGGATTCGCCTTCCCGGCCGGCACTTGCAGCTTTACATAGCCGACGATTTTCTTCGCCATGATGACTCCTGATGTGAGTGATAGCGTGACGTGCGGTCACCGGACCGCCTGTCACTCCTCTACCGGTGACAACACCGGAAACAATTGCGCGGCACTGCCCTCAGGCTGCACCGCGCACCCAGACAACGCCTTACGGCGCTGCCTCAATTGCTGGACCTGACCCCGACCCAAGCGCCTGGGATCAAACCTTCTCGACCTGTGCAAACTCAAGCTCAACCGGCGTCGCACGGCCGAAGATGGTCACCGAAACATGCAGGCGACTCTTGTCGTAATTGACGCTCTCGACCGATCCGTTGAAATCGGTGAACGGGCCATCCTTGACCCTAACCAATTCGCCCACTTCGAACAGCACCTTCGGACGGGGCTTTTCAACCCCTTCCTGCATCTGCTGCATGATCTTCTCGACTTCCTTCTCGGAAATCGGTGTCGGCTTGTTGGCACTGCCGCCAACGAAACCCGTGACCTTCGGTGTGCTCTTCACGAGGTGCCAGCTATCCTCGTCCATATCCATTTCGACCAGAACATAACCCGGGAAGAATTTGCGCTCCGACACGGCCTTCTGGCCGCCACGCATTTCAACCACCTCTTCAACCGGAACAAGGATCTGGCCGAACTTGTCCTGCATGCTCGCCCGGGTGATCCGCTCGACGAGCGCGCGCTGCACCGATTTCTCGAAACCGGAATAGGCATGTACGACGTACCAACGCTTGCTCATGATTTTTTCCAGCCCAGGATGAGGTCGTACAACACCCACTCGAAGCTCTTGTCAGTCAGCCACAGGAAAACGGCCATGACGAATACGAAGCCGAACACGATCGCTGTCGTCTGCACTGTTTCCTTGCGGCTCGGCCATGCAACCTTTTTCGCTTCCGCCACCGACTCGTTGGCAAATTCGAAGAAGCGGCGGCCCTGTGCCGTATACCAGGCGACGGCAATACCAGCAGCGATGCCACCCACAACGGACAGCACACGCACCGCCATGATCTGGTCGGAGAAAACATAGAAGCCGGCCAGCCCTGCAATCAGCAGTGCAATGGCCAGCGCAAGCTTCAGCTGGTCGGTCATGAATGTCCGGGAACGCTCAGGCGCTCCGCAAAGTTACCCGTCCTGATTACCGGGATGGCAGGGGCAGAGGGAATCGAACCCCCAACCTTCGGTTTTGGAGACCGACGCTCTGCCAATTGAGCTATGCCCCTGCAAAACAAACCCGGCCGGCTCACGCAGGCCGGGGCACATCAACCTGCTTAAGCGATGATCTTGGCAACCACGCCCGCGCCCACCGTACGACCGCCTTCGCGAATCGCAAAGC
>NZ_JANINH010000032.1:0-15344 GCF_024580155.1 Methyloversatilis sp. XJ19-13
GCTTTGCGATTCGCGAAGGCGGTCGTACGGTGGGCGCGGGCGTGGTTGCCAAGATCATCGCTTAAGCAGGTTGATGTGCCCCGGCCTGCGTGAGCCGGCCGGGGTCGCTCTTTCGCTCTTTAGGAAACAAAATGGCAAGCCAGAAAATCCGTATCCGTCTCAAAGCTTTCGACTACCGCTTGATCGATCAGTCGGCTCTTGAAATCGTGGATACCGCAAAGCGTACCGGTGCCGTCGTCCGTGGCCCGGTTCCGTTGCCCACGCGCATTGAGCGTTTCAACATCCTGCGCTCGCCGCACGTCAACAAGACGTCGCGTGACCAGTTCGAAATTCGTACCCATGTTCGTCTGATGGACATCATCGATCCGACCGACAAGACTGTTGACGCATTGATGAAGCTCGATTTGCCGGCTGGCGTTGATGTGGAAATCAAGCTTCAGTAAAAAGTAGTGCAGTCTTTTTCCGGCGTTCTTTTTGCCGGGCAAGGGTCACCGGAGGTTCCGGTGGCAGTTGAAACGAATCTCGGTCAATCGCAACCGGGATGAGGAGAATAAACATGACTTTAGGCCTTGTGGGTCGCAAGGTCGGCATGACGCGCATTTTCACCGATGACGGACAGACCGTTCCGGTGACAGTGGTCGATGTGTCGAACAATCGCGTCACCCAGATCAAGACAGCAGAAATCGACGGCTACTCGTCGGTGCAGGTCGCTTTCGGCAAGCGTCGCGCCACTCGCGTGAACAAGGCTGCCGCGGGGCATTTCGCCAAGGCAGGTGTCGAGGCAGGGCAGGTGTTGCGCGAGTTCCGCGTCGATGCCGCTCAACTCGAACAGTTCAAGGCGGGTGACACCATCAGTCCGGCTTCAGTGTTTGCTGTTGGCCAGAAGGTGGACGTGACGGGTACGACGATCGGCAAGGGCTATGCCGGCGCCATCAAGCGTCACCACTTTTCATCAAACCGCGCGTCGCACGGCAATTCGGTCTCGCACAACTCTGCTGGCTCGATCGGCATGGCGCAAGATCCGGGTCGCGTGTTCCCAGGCAAGCGCATGGCCGGCCATCTGGGTGACGTCAAGCGCACCCAACAGGGCCTCGAAGTCGTGCGTATCGACGAAGCCCGTCAGTTGCTGCTCATCAAGGGCGCAGTTCCGGGTTCCAAGGGTGGTGACGTAATCGTCCTGCCCGCGGTCAAGGGCTGAGGAGAGCGCGATGGCTGAATTGAAAGTACTGAATGATGCAGGTCAGCAGTCGTCGACGGTGCAGGCACCAGACGCGCTGTTTGCCCGCGAATACAACGAAGCACTGGTGCATCAGGTGGTGGTGGCGTATCAAGCCAACGCACGCCAGGGCACGCGTGCCCAGAAAGACCGTACTCTGGTTAAGCACACGACTCGCAAGCCGTGGCGCCAGAAGGGAACTGGCCGTGCGCGCGCCGGTATGTCCTCAAGCCCGCTTTGGCGTGGCGGCGGTCGCATTTTCCCGAATTCGCCTGACGAGAATTTCTCGCAGAAGGTGAATCGCAAGATGTATCGCGCAGGTATCGCCGCGATCCTCTCCCAGTTGGCACGCGAAGATCGCGTAGCCGTGGTCGAGAGCTTCAGCATCGATGCGCCCAAGACCAAGCTGCTTTCGAGCAAGCTCAAGGACATGGGGCTCGATTCGGTTCTGGTGATCACGGACGAGCTGGATGAGAACCTGTTCCTGTCGTCGCGCAACCTGCACAACGTGCTGGTGCTCGAGGCGCATGAGGCGGACCCGGTTTCGCTCATCCGTTTTGGCAAGGTGCTGATCACACGCAACGCGATGAGCAAATTCGAGGAGATGTGGGCATGAGCAACTTTTCGCAGGAAAGGCTGATGCAGGTACTGCTCGCGCCGCAGATTTCCGAGAAAGCAACCTTCATCGCCGACCGCAACAATCAGGTTGTGTTCAAGGTTGCATCCGATGCGACCAAGCCGGAAATCAAGGCGGCGGTTGAATTGCTGTTCAGCAAGGGCGACAACAAGATCGAGGTGTTGTCGGTCCAGGTTTTGAACGTCAAGGGCAAGGTAAAGCGTTTCGGCCGCAGTTTCGGTCGGCGCAGTGACTGGAAGAAGGCATTCGTGTGCATCAAGCGCGGCCAGGACATCCAGTTTGCTGAAGGAGGAGCTGTCTGATGGCACTCGTCAAAGTCAAGCCGACGTCGGCCGGCCGCCGTGCCGTCGTCAAGGTCGTCAATTCGAGCCTGTACAAGGGTCGCCCACTGGATTCGCTGACTGAAAGTCAGAGCAAGACGGCTGGTCGAAACAATCACGGACACATCACGACCCGTCACAAAGGTGGTGGTCATCGGCAGCAGTATCGAGTGATTGATTTCCGTCGCAACAAGGACGGCATCCCGGCGAAGGTTGAGCGCATCGAATACGACCCGAATCGTTCGGCGCACATCGCGCTGCTGTGTTATGCAGATGGTGAGCGTCGTTACATCATTGCGCCGAAGGGTCTTGTCGTGGGACAGCAGTTGCTCAGCGGTTCCGAAGCACCGATCAAGTCGGGCAACACATTGCCGCTGCGCAATATCCCTGTTGGCTCTACTGTGCATTGCATCGAAATGATGCCGGGCAAGGGCGCGCAGATTGCGCGTGCTGCAGGCACCTCGGTCCAGTTGCTCGCGCGTGAAGGCAGTTATGCCCAGTTGCGGCTGCGCTCCGGTGAAATCCGTCGCGTGCATGTGGAATGTCGCGCTACGGTCGGTGAAGTCGGAAACGAAGAGAACAACCTTCGCAAACTCGGCAAGGCCGGCGCAACCCGTTGGCGCGGTGTCCGCCCGACTGTCCGCGGCACAGCAATGAATCCGATCGACCACCCGCACGGTGGTGGTGAAGGCCGTACCGGCGAAGGCCGTGTGCCGGTCAGTCCGTGGGGGCAGCCGACCAAGGGCTACCGTACCCGCAGCAACAAGCGCACGAGCAACATGATCGTGCAGCGCCGTTACAAGCGATAAGAGGTAGGCAATGGCACGTTCAATCAAGAAGGGCCCGTTCGTCGATGCCCACCTGCTGGCCAAGGTGGATACGGCACGCTCCTCCAACGACAAGCGCCCGATCAAGACCTGGTCGCGTCGTTCGACGGTGCTGCCGGATTTCATCGGTCTGACCATCGCGGTACACAACGGTCGTCAGCACATTCCGGTCTATGTTTCGGAAAACATGGTCGGTCACAAGCTCGGCGAGTTCGCGCTGACCCGGACGTTCAAGGGTCACACTGCCGGCAAGAAAGCCAAGAAGTAAGGAGCGATGACTATGGAAACCCGTGCAAATCTTCGCGGCGTGCGCCTGTCGGCGCAGAAAGGTCGGCTGGTTGCCGATCTCGTCCGCGGCAAACCGGTTGGTCAGGCTCTTAACATTCTGGCGTTCAGCCCGAAAAAGGGCGCCAAGATCATCAAGAAGGTCGTTGAGTCGGCAATCGCGAACGCTGAGCATAACGATGGCGCTGACATCGACAGCCTGAAAGTGAAGACCATCTACGTGGAAAAGGGCGCGGTGCTGAAGCGTTTCACCGCTCGTGCAAAGGGTCGCGGCAATCAGATTGTGAAGCAGACCTGCCACGTGTTCGTCACGGTTGGAGACTGAAGGTTATGGGACAGAAGATTCATCCGACCGGCTTCCGTTTGGCGGTCACGCACAACTGGACGTCACGCTGGTTCGCTTCGAGCAAAGACTTCAGCCGCATGCTGAATCAGGACCTTGAGGTTCGCGCGTTCCTCAAGAAGAAGCTCGCGCACGCTTCGGTGGGCCGCGTCATCATTGAGCGTCCGGCAAAGAACGCCCGCATCACCGTCTTTTCGGCTCGTCCTGGGGTCGTGATCGGGAAGAAAGGTGAAGAGATCGAACTGATCAAGGCACAGCTCGCCAAAATGATGGGGGTGCCGGTACATGTGAACATCGAGGAGATCCGCAAGCCGGAGATCGATGCTCAACTGATCGCGGACTCAATCGCCCAGCAGCTCGAAAAGCGGATCATGTTCCGTCGCGCGATGAAGCGTGCGATGCAGAATGCGATGCGTCTCGGAGCCCAAGGCATCAAGATTATGTCGTCGGGTCGCCTGAACGGCATCGAGATCGCTCGTCGAGAGTGGTACCGCGAAGGTCGCGTGCCTCTGCACACCCTGCGCGCTGACATCGATTACGGTACGTCGGAAGCCAAGACGACCTACGGTGTCATCGGTATCAAGGTCTGGGTCTTCAAGGGAGAGATGCTCGCCCGTGGCGAAGCCCCGGCGGTTACCGAGGAAAACGACAATGCACGCCGTCCGCGCCGCGATGGTCGCCGTCCGGAGGGCGATAACCGTCCGCCGGCAGGCCGTCGCCCGGCACGCGATGCCAAGCCCGAAGGCGCTGCCGCGCCGGCAGATGCCGACGTGAAGGGCACTTCGAAACGAGTCAGAAAGTCAGGAGCTAATAATGCTGCAGCCGGCGAGAAGGAAGTATCGTAAGGAGCAAAAGGGCCGCAACAAGGGCCTCGCCACCCGCGGCACGAAGGTTTCGTTTGGCGAGTATGGTCTCAAGGCAACTGCGCGCGGCCGTTTGACGGCTCGCCAGATCGAGGCGGCACGTCGCGCGATGACCCGACACATCAAGCGGGGTGGTCGCATCTGGATCCGGATTTTCCCGGACAAGCCGATCTCGCAGAAGCCCGCCGAGGTTCGCATGGGTAACGGCAAGGGCAACCCGGAGTATTGGGTGGCCGAAATCCAGCCGGGCAAAGTGCTTTACGAGATGGATGGCGTCGACGAAGCCCTGGCGCGCGAGGCGTTCCGCCTCGCTGCGGCCAAGCTTCCGCTTGAAACCACCTTTGTCATACGACAACTGGGGTAAGTGATGAAAGCTAATAATCTGCGGGTCAAAGACACCGCCGAATTGAATACGGAGCTGATCGAGCTTCTGAAGGCGCAGTTTTCCATGCGCATGCAGAAGGCCACCCAGCAGTTGACCAATACCAACCAGCTGAAGAACGTTCGCCGCGATATCGCTCGCGTGCGTACGCTGCTGCAGGAAAAGGCGAACGCGAAATGAGCGAGACCAATCAAAAGGTCAATCGCACGCTGGTCGGGCGTGTGGTCAGTGACAAAATGGACAAGACCGTGACGGTCCTGGTCGAGCGCCGCGTCAAGCATCCGCTTTATGGCAAGGTCATCATGCGTTCGAAGAAGTATCACGCGCATGTCGAAGGCCTCGAGGCGCACGAAGGCGATCTGGTTCAGATTGTCGAGTGTCGTCCTATCAGCCGCACCAAGGCGTGGAAGGTGACGCAGGTTATGGAAGTGGCACGAATCATCTGATTGGGCACGGGAGGGGCTTGCTCGCCTCCTCCCGGCATGCTATTGTTGCGTGCTGTGCTTTATCGAGCCTTGAATCTGTTGGGCTCGTCCTAAACCCTGACGGGTCCAAGACTGACCGCTCTTTGAGCGGGATAAGTTGGAGAAATTAAATGATCCAGATGCAATCCATCCTGAACGTGGCCGACAACACGGGCGCGCGGTCGGTGATGTGTATCAAGGTGCTTGGTGGTTCCAAGCGCCGTTATGCGGGCATCGGCGACGTGATCAAGGTCACGATCAAGGACGCAGCACCCCGTGGTCGAGTAAAAAAGGGCGAAGTCTACAATGCCGTCGTCGTGCGCACCGCCAAGGGTGTCCGTCGCCCGGACGGTTCGCTTGTCAAGTTCGATAACAACGCTGCTGTGTTGTTGAACAACAAGCTTGAGCCGATCGGCACGCGCATTTTTGGGCCCGTCACGCGCGAGTTGCGTGGCGAGCGGTTCATGAAGATCGTGTCGCTGGCGCCAGAAGTCCTCTGAGGCCCGCGGGAGAATATTGATGGAAAAGATTCGCAAGGGCGACGAAGTTGTTGTGCTGGCCGGCAAGGATCGCGGTCGTCGCGGAACCGTGTTGCGCCGCGTCGATGAGCGTGCGGTGCTGGTCGAAGGCATCAACCGCGTCAAGAAGCACCAGCGTCCGAACCCGATGAAGGGCCAGCAGGGTGGCATCGTCGAGAAGGAAATGCCGATCGACATTTCCAACGTGGCGCTGTTCAACCCAGCCACCAGCAAGGGTGACCGGGTTGGTATCAAAACTCTTGAAGACGGTACGAAAGTGCGCTTCTTCAAGTCGAACGGCGAGTTGGTGAAGGCCTGAAGGCCTCTCCTCCGGCAGTCTGGGATAAGGAATGACGATGGCGCGCTTGCAGCAGTATTACAAAGAAGCCGTGGTGGGTGAATTGACGACCCGCTTCGGCTACAAATCGGTGATGGAAGTGCCGCGCATCACCAAGATCACGCTCAATATGGGCGTTGGTGAGGCGATTGGTGACAAGAAGGTGCTTGAGCACGCAGTGGGCGATATGGTGAAGATAGCCGGGCAAAAGCCGGTCATCACCAAAGCCCGCAAGGCGATCGCCGGTTTCAAGATTCGCCAGGGCTACCCGATCGGTTGCATGGTGACGCTGCGCGGTCCGCGCATGTTCGAGTTCCTTGACCGACTGATAACTGTGGCAATGCCGCGTGTTCGTGACTTCCGTGGTGTGTCCGGCAAGGGTTTTGATGGCCGCGGCAACTACAACGTGGGCGTCAAGGAACAGATCATTTTTCCCGAAATCGAGTACGACAAGATCGATGTGCTCCGTGGGATGAATATCAGTATTACGACCACCGCCAAAACCGACGAAGAAGCCAAGGCTCTTCTCGCCGCATTCAAATTCCCGTTCAAGAATTGAGGTTGCCATGGCCAAGTTGTCATTGATTAACCGCGAGAAAAAGCGTGAAAAGCTGGTCGCCAAGTTTGCTGCCAAGCGCGCTGCACTCGAAGCAACCATTGCCGACATGTCGGCGAGCGATTCGGATCATGCATCCGCGCGCCTCAAGCTGCAGGCGATGCCGCGCAACGCGAATCCGACCCGTCTGCGCAACCGTTGCGAACAGACCGGTCGTCCGCGCGGGGTGTTTCGCAAGTTTGGTCTGTGTCGCATGAAGTTGCGTGAAGCGGCCTTCCGGGGTGAAGTGCCCGGGATGGTCAAGGCTAGTTGGTAACAGGGGTACAAGATGAGCATGAGTGATCCGATTGCGGACATGCTGACCCGCATCCGCAATGCACAAATGGCGCAGAAAGGCTCTGTTGTCATGCCTTCCTCGAAGATCAAGGTTGCGATCGCCGGGGTGCTGCAGTCCGAAGGCTACATTGAAGGTTTTTCCGTCCGTGCAAACGGTCAGAAGGCCGATCTTGAGCTGGTGCTCAAATATTACTCGGGGCGTCCGGTCATCGAACGCATCGAAAGAATAAGCCGCCCCGGTCTCCGCGTTTACCGCGGCTCGGATGATCTTCCGCGTGTCATGAATGGTCTCGGTGTGGCCATCGTTTCGACGCCGCGCGGTGTCATGACTGATCGCAAGGCACGCGCCGAAAAGGTCGGTGGCGAAGTGCTTTGCATCGTGGCTTGAGGAAACTGACATGTCACGTATAGCGAAAAATCCGGTTGTCGTTCCTAAAGGTGTGACTGTTGCACTGAATAACGGTGAGCTTTTGGTCAAGGGCCCGCTTGGAGAAATCAGTCGAGTCATCAATCCGGCAGTCGCGGTGTCCGTCGATGCTGCCGAAGTCCGCTTCGCACAGATTGAAGGCAGGGAGAACACAAAGGCACTGTCCGGCACCATGCGCGCACTTGTTGCAAACATGGTTCAGGGCGTGACGCATGGCTTCGAGCGCAAGCTCATGCTGGTAGGTGTCGGCTACAAGGCACAGGCTCAAGGCGATAAACTCAATTTGTCGCTTGGCTTCTCGCATCCTGTTGTGCATGAGATGCCGGCCGGCATAAAGGTGGAGACGCCTGTGCAGACGGAGATTCGCATCAAGGGTATCGACAAGCAGCTGGTGGGTCAGGTTGCTGCCGAAATCAGGGCTTACCGCCAACCGGAGCCTTACAAGGGCAAGGGTGTCCGTTATTCGGATGAGGTGGTGGTAATCAAAGAGACGAAGAAGAAGTAGGGGTGACGAACATGGACAAGAATCAATCCCGTTTGCGTCGTTCCCGTCAGACTCGCGCACGGATCGCTCAACTGAAGGCAGTTCGGCTGTCGGTGCATCGCAGCAACAGTCACATTTACGCCCAGGTCTATTCGGGCTGCGGTACGCGAGTCATTGCAGCGGCATCGACGGTGGAAGTTTCGGTGCGCAACGAGCTGAGCAATGGCGGGAACGTGCAGGCGGCTACTTTGGTGGGAAAGCTCATCGCCGAGCGCGCACGCGCTCAGGGCGTCGAGCAGGTCGCCTTTGACCGTGGTGGATTCAAGTACCACGGCCGTATCAAGGCGCTCGCTGAGGCGGCCCGCGAAGGCGGCCTCAAGTTCTAACTGTTCAGGCGACTTAAGCGATGGCTAAACCACAACGCAAGCAACACCAGGCCCAGGAAGAACGCGATGATGGCCTGCGTGAAAAAATGGTATCGATCAACCGTGTCACGAAGGTCGTGAAGGGTGGTCGTATTCTCGGTTTTGCCGCTCTGACCGTGGTTGGCGACGGTGACGGCGGCATCGGCATGGGCAAAGGCAAGGCGCGTGAAGTGCCGGTTGCTGTCCAGAAGGCGATGGAAGAGGCGCGTCGCAAGATGTCGCGCGTCAGTCTTCGCAACGGAAGCTTTCACCACCAGATCATCGGGCACCATGGCGCTTCGACAGTGCTGATCCAGCCCGCTGCGCCGGGTACCGGCATCATTGCAGGCGGCCCGATGCGCGCTGTGTTTGAAGTCATGGGCGTCACTGACGTCGTGGCCAAGTCGCTCGGTTCGTCCAATCCTTACAACCTTGTGCGTGCGACGCTGAACGGCCTTTCGCGCATGAGTACTCCGTCCGAAATTGCCGCCAAGCGCGGCAAGACCGTTGCGGAAATTCTCGGCTGAGGTCGCATATGGCTGAAAAAACACTGAAGGTCACGCTCATCAAGAGTCTGATCGGTCGCAAGCAGGATCACCGCGCAACTGTCCGTGGCTTGGGCCTGCGTCGTATCAACCATACCGTCGTCCTTGAAGATACGCCGGCTGTTCGCGGCATGATCAACAAGGTTGTCTACCTGTTGAAGCTCGAGGCGTAAATGGAACTCAACGATATCAAGCCCGCTGAGGGATCCAAGCATGCCCGTCGCCGTGTCGGTCGTGGCATTGGCAGCGGGTTGGGCAAGACGTGCGGACGTGGACACAAGGGCCAGAAGTCGCGCTCGGGTGGCTGGAAGAGTGTCGGGTTCGAAGGTGGTCAGATGCCGCTGCAGCGCCGCCTTCCGAAACGTGGGTTCAAGTCTTTGACCCGGTCACGTAATGCCGAAGTGAATTTGTCTTCACTGTCACGCCTGCCGGTAGAAGAGATCGATCTGCTCGTGCTCAAACAGTTCAACCTCGTGCCGCGCGATGCGCTTGCTGCGAAGGTTGTGCTGTCCGGTGAGATCACTCGGAAAGTTGCACTGCGTGGAATTGGTGCAACGAAAGGCGCGCGAGCTGCTATCGAAGCGGCTGGCGGCCAGATCGGGGAGTAAGTTTTGGTCACTGCTGCCCAGCAGCCTGGTCGTAGCGCAAAGTTCGGAGATCTTTGGCGCCGTTTGTGGTTTCTCGCAGGCGCGCTGATTGTCTACAGACTGGGCGCACACATTCCTGTTCCAGGGATTGACCCTGCGCGTCTCGCGGAGCTATTCCAGGGGCAGCAGGGCGGCATTCTGGGCGTGTTCAATCTTTTTTCCGGCGGTGCGCTGTCGAGATTTACGATCTTCGCGCTGGGGATCATGCCGTACATTTCTGCATCGATCATCATGCAGCTTCTGACGGTTGCGGTTCCCTCGCTTGAAGCGCTCAAGAAGGAAGGCGAAGCTGGACGCAGAAAGATTACGCAGTACACCCGTTATGGAACGCTGGTGCTGGCGCTGTTTCAGGCAGTTGGAATCTCGGTTGCGCTCGAATCGCAGCCTGGGCTGGTGCTTGACCCCGGCATGATGTTCCGGTTTGTGACGATCTCGACGCTCGTTACCGGTACGATGTTTCTGATGTGGTTGGGTGAGCAGATTACCGAACGTGGCGTCGGAAACGGTATTTCGATCATCATTTTCGCGGGCATTGCCGCTGGGCTGCCGGGGGCGATCGGCGGTCTGCTTGAATTGGTGAACACCGGAGCGATGCATGAATTGACGGCACTGTTCATCGTGGCGCTCGTCGTTGCGGTCACGGCTGTCGTGGTTTTTGTAGAACGTGGTCAGCGAAAGATTCTCGTCAATTATGCGAAGCGCCAGGTAGGGAACAAGGTGTATGGCGGTCAAAGCTCACATCTACCGCTGAAGCTCAATATGGCGGGCGTGATCCCTCCGATTTTTGCTTCTTCGATCATTTTGTTTCCTGCAACCCTCGCTGGCTGGTTCGCCACGACGGAAAGTACGCGCTGGCTGAAAGATATCGCGGCAACATTGTCACCGGGGCAACCGGTTTATGTCCTGTTATATGCAGCTGCGATCGTTTTCTTCTGCTTCTTCTACACCGCGCTTGTGTTCAACGCGAAGGAAACCGCGGATAACCTGAAGAAGAGCGGAGCGTTTGTACCGGGCATTCGTCCAGGCGAACAGACCGCGCGCTATATCGACAAGATACTGACGCGCCTGACGTTGGTGGGCGCCGTCTATATCACGTTGGTTTGCCTGCTGCCGGAGTTTCTTATTCTGAAATGGAATGTTCCGTTCTATTTCGGAGGTACATCGTTGCTGATCATCGTTGTAGTGACGATGGACTTCATGTCTCAGGTTCAGGCCTATGTCATGTCGCATCAGTACGAAAGTTTGTTGAAGAAAGCAAATTTCCGCGGGACTGGATTCCCGACGCGCTAGGTACTTATGTCCAAGGAAGATGTCATTGAAATGCAGGGGGAGGTTGTTGAAACCCTGCCTAATGCGACGTTTCGCGTGAAGCTCGAAAATGGACACGTGGTTCTCGGGCATATTTCCGGAAAGATGAGGATGCATTACATCCGGATTCTTCCCGGAGACAAGGTAACGGTGCAGCTCACGCCTTATGACCTCACAAAAGGTCGCATCGTGTTTCGCGCCAAGTAAGTCGGCGTTTGGTTCAGCTGGAGAGATAGGATGAAAGTCCAAGCTTCTGTAAAGCGCGTTTGCCGCAAGTGCAAGGTGATTCGTCGCCACGGGGTTGTGCGTGTCATTTGCGCGGATCCACGTCACAAGCAGCGTCAAGGTTGACGTTGGCTAGTGGTTTTTGATAAAATTTAAGGTTTCGCTTTTCGGGGTGACTGCATGGCCCGTATTGCCGGCGTAAACATTCCTAACCACCAACATACCGAGATCGCCCTTACCGCGATTTTTGGAGTCGGTCGGTCCCGCTCACAAAAGATCTGTGACGCTGCCGGGGTAACCCGCACTGCCAAGATCAAAGACCTCTCGGAGGCCGAAATGGATCGGCTGCGGGAAGAGGTCGGCAAGTTCACGATCGAAGGTGACTTGCGTCGCGAAGTGACGATGAACATCAAGCGCCTGATGGACCTCGGGTGCTATCGCGGTGTTCGTCATCGTCGCGGCCTGCCGCTTCGTGGTCAGCGTACCCGCACGAATGCACGTACCCGCAAGGGACCGCGCAAGTCGATCTCCGGCGGCAAGAAGTAAGCGCCCGCTAACAGGACACGATCATGGTCAAGAGTGCTGCAAAAGTAAGGAAGAAAGTCAAGAAGAACGTCGCGGAAGGTATCGCGCACATTCACGCTTCTTTCAATAACACGATCATCACGATCACCGACCGTCAGGGCAATGCCCTGTCGTGGGCGACTTCGGGTGGCGCGGGTTTCAAGGGCTCACGCAAGAGCACGCCTTTCGCCGCGCAGGTCGCTGCTGAAGCTGCCGGCAAGGTGGCAGTCGAGTGTGGCGTGAAGAACCTGGAGGTGCGCATCAAGGGCCCTGGTCCCGGCCGGGAGTCGGCTGTGCGTGCGCTCAATGCGCTCGGTATCAAGATTTCGTCGATCACCGATATCACGCCGATCCCGCACAACGGCTGCCGTCCGCCCAAGCGCCGGCGCATCTGAGAGGAAGTAGAGAATGGCTCGTAATCTCGACCCGAAGTGTCGTCAGTGCCGTCGTGAAGGCGAAAAGCTCTTCCTGAAGGGCGAAAAGTGCTTCACCGACAAGTGCGCGATTGAACGTCGGTCCTATGCGCCTGGTCAGCATGGACAGAAATCCGGTCAGCGTCTGTCCGGTTTCGGTCAGCAACTGCGCGAAAAGCAAAAAATCCGCCGCATCTACGGTGTTCTCGAGCGCCAGTTCCGTCGCGTGTATGCAGAAGCCGTGCGCCGTAAGGGGCAGACTGGCGAAAACATGCTGCAGTTGCTGGAGAGCCGCCTGGACACCGTCGCTTATCGCATGGGCTTCGGTGCGTCGCGCGCCGAATCGCGCCAGGTGGTGCGTCACAACGGTGTTCTGGTGAACGGCAAGCGCGTGAATATCCCGTCGTACGAAGTGCGTCCGGGCGACGTGGTCGAGTTGACCGAACGCGCTAAGGCCCACCTGCGTTCGAAGGGTGCGCTTGAAGCCCAGGCGTCGCGTGGCTTCCCGGACTGGATCGATGTCGATTCGAAGGCGGCCCGCGGCGTGTTCAAGGCTCTGCCGGCCCGCACCGACCTCCCGTCGACGATCAACGAAAGTTTGGTTGTCGAACTGTATTCCCGCTGATCGCGTGTGCGATCAGCTCGCTGACGTCACTGAGGACTGCAGATGCAAAGCAATGCTCTCTTGAAACCGCGCATCATTGACGTACAAAATCTTTCACCGGCTCACGCACGTGTTGTGATGGAGCCGTTCGAGCGCGGATTCGGGCACACGCTGGGCAACGCGCTCCGCCGCATTCTCCTGTCGTCCATGCCCGGCTTCGCGCCGACTGAAGTGCAGATTGAAGGTGTGCTGCACGAGTACTCGACGCTCGATGGCGTTCGCGAGGATGTCGTCGACATCCTGTTGAACCTTAAGGGCGTCGTGCTCAAGCTGCATAATCGATCCGAAGCGTACCTTCGCCTGTCGAAAACGGGTGAGGGTGTCGTGACGGCGGGCGATATCGAAGTCACGCATGACGTCGAGATCGTCAATCCGGAACATGTCATCGCCCACGTTGCACCGGGTGGCAAGCTTGAGCTCCAGTTCAAGATTGAACAGGGCCGCGGCTATGTTCCTGGCACGCTGCGTCAGCACACGTCGGAAAGCAAGGCGATTGGCCATATCCTGCTGGACGCGAGCTTCAGCCCGGTTCGCCGAGTGAGCTACTCGGTCGAATCGGCGCGTGTCGAACAGCGTACGGACCTTGATCGTTTGGTGATGGACGTCGAAACCAACGGTGCGGTGGAGCCTGAAGAAGCGGTTCGCTATGCAGCACGTGTGCTGGTGGATCAGCTGTCGATCTTCGCTGAACTTGAAGGTACTGCGCCAGCTGTCGAAGCCCGTCGTCCGGCGCAGATCGATCCGATCCTGCTCCGCCCGGTTGATGATCTCGAATTGACGGTTCGCTCTGCCAACTGTCTGAAGGCCGAGAACATCTATTACATCGGCGATCTGATTCAGCGTACCGAGAATGAGTTGCTGAAGACCCCGAATCTGGGTCGCAAGTCGCTCAACGAAATCAAGGAAGTGCTTGCTTCGCGCGGCCTGACGCTTGGCATGAAGCTCGAGAACTGGCCGCCGGCGGGTCTCGATCGGGGTTAAGCCCCAGCCGGGTTCGCCCGGTCACAATATGAACCGGCCACTTGCCTGACCCGCGGTGGCCGCATAATTTTACGGAGTCATCATGCGTCATCGTAACGGTCTCAGAAAACTCAATCGCACCAGCTCGCATCGTGAAGCGATGTTTCGCAATATGGCCGTCTCGCTGCTTCGTCATGAAGCAATCAAGACCACTGTGCCGAAAGCCAAGGAACTGCGTCGCGTCGTTGAGCCGCTGATCAATCTCGGCAAGACACCCAATCTGTCGAATCGTCGTCTCGCTTTCTCGCGCTTGCGTGATCGTGAAGTCGTATGCAAGATTTTTGACGTGCTCGGTCCGCGTTATGCAACCCGCAACGGGGGCTACCTCAGCATACTGAAGATGGGGTTCCGCCAAGGCGACAACGCGCCGATGGCGTTTGTACAATTGATGGATCGTCCTGACATCAGCGACGAGGCAGTTGAAGTCGCCGAGTAAGTCGCCTGAGCTGCAAAAAAAGCCTCGCTTAGCGAGTAATGCCGTTCAGTTAGCGCTGGACGGCATTTTTATTTTGGGTGCAAGTTGTTGTAAACGTTGCTAAAGGCTGTTAACGTCGGACTCGATGCTTTCGAATCCCCTTCACGCGACGACGGAATTTGTGCCATTGGGGGGTCTGGACCGGCTGGCGGAGCATCTGCCGACGGCGTGGATCGAAGAGGCCTTGTCCGCCACGGGTACGGCAAGCATCAGGCGCCGGCGTTTGCCAGCCGAGCAAGTGGTCTGGCTGGTGATAGCGCTGGCGTTGTACCGAGGCCAATCGATGCCCGAAGTGTTGGCATCGCTGGATCCGGCTCTGCCCTCGGCGAGCGATCGGCCGGTCAGCAAGAGTGCGGTGACCCAGGCCCGGCAACGCCTCGGCGCCGCGCCCATGCAATCGCTGTTCAATCAGACGGCGCGCGCGTGGTGCGCGCAGGACGCCGAGCGCCACGCCTGGAAGGGGCTGTCGCTGTGGGCCATGGACGGAACGACCTTTCGTGCCCCCGACAGCGCCGACGATTGCCTTGTGCGCATGCGCGTATCCCCTCAGGCACGCGCCAAATCACCTGAGTTGCCAGAGCCCTGGACAGCCAGGGCCGTGCGGATGGTCTGCGCCAGCGGCAAACAACGCACCCTGCTGACTTCGCTGCTGGATCGCCGCCGTTACAAGGCCGAGGCGCTGGCCGAGTGCTATCGGCGACGCTGGGAGATCGAAACGAGCTATCGCGAACTCAAGCAGTCCATGCTGGGTGAAGCACTCACCCTACGCAGCCAGCAACCGGAAGGTGTCGAGCAGGAAATCTGGGGCGCACTGATCGCCTACAACCTCGTAAGTCTGGAGATGGCCAAAGCCGCCATCCAGGCCAAGGTCGAGCCGACTGATCTGAGCTTCCTGCGCGCGCTGCACATCCTGCAGCACGAGATGATATGGGCTGTGGGCATGGCGCCCGGCAAACTGCCGGCACATCTGCTCCGATTGCGGTAAGCGTCCGACCGCCGCCGTCTTGCGTTTGTACGCTCAGCGTGGCGAGTTGATCTCGTCGGCGAATTCGCCGTCATCCCATGCCTTGGCGATGGCGGCATC
>NZ_JANINH010000033.1:0-10486 GCF_024580155.1 Methyloversatilis sp. XJ19-13
TGGCGGCGCCCCCGCGCCGCCGGCTGGAATTGAAACGGCCCCCTGCACTGTCCGGCAGGGGGCCGTTTTTTTGCCTGTGCTTCAGCCGGTGTGTTCGGCCGACGTCAGAAGGGCCGGTCGAGCTGCAGCGATTCCTTCGGACCGCGGTAGATCAAGGGCTTGACCTGTGCCGCGTTGCCGGCGATCTGGGCACGGTCGACGACTTCGGTGATGCGGTTGTGCAGGGGCGACTTGTCGCACACCGGGTCGGCCGCGGCAGGGTCGTTGGCGATCATGTAGGCCTGACAGCGGCAGCCGCCGTAGTCGTTTTCCTTCTCCGGGCAGCTGGAACAGGGCTCTTTCATCCAGCCAGTGCCGCGGTAGCGGTTGAAGCCTTCGGATTCGTACCAGATTTCGCGGATGGACGAGGTGCGCACGTCCGGGAATTCCAGCCCGGGCAACATACGCGCGGTGTGGCAGGGCAGCGCCTTGCCGTCCGGCGTTATGGTCAGGAAGATGTTGCCCCAGCCATTCATGCACTTCTTCGGCCGCTTTTCGTAATAGTCGGGCACGACGAAAAACAGCTTCATCTTGGTGCCGTGCTTTTCGCGCCACTCGTTGGTGATGCGCTCGGCGCGTTCGAGCTGTTCGCGCGACGGCAGCAGCTGGTCGCGGTTCACCTGCGCCCAGCCGTAATACTGGGTATTGGCCAGTTCCACGTACTCGGCATCGATGTCGGACGCCAGTTGCAGGATGGCTTCGATGTGGTCGATGTTGTGGCGATGGATGGTGCAGTTCATGACCATCGGATAGCCGTGCGCCTTGATCATGTCGGCCGCACGGCGCTTCAGGTCGAAGGTGCGGGTGGACGACAGGAAGTCGTTCATTTCGCGCGTCGAGTCCTGGAACGACAGCTGGATGTGGTCCAGTCCGGCTTCCTTCAGCGCGCCGATGCGCTTTTCGTTCAGCCCGACGCCCGATGTCAGCAGGTTGGTGTAGTAGCCCAGGCGGTGCGCCTCGGCGACGATGACTTCGAGGTCGTCGCGCAGCATGGGTTCGCCACCCGAGAAGCCGCACTGCACCGAACCGAGCTCACGGGCTTCGCGCAGCACCTTGAACCACTGCTCGGTCGTCAGTTCGTCTTCGGTCTTGGCGAAATCGACCGGGTTGTAGCAATACACGCAGTGCAGCGGGCAGCGGTAGGTCAGTTCGGCCAGCAGCCACAGCGGCGGGCCGATCTTCGCGGTGTCCTGCACCGCCACGGCTTCGGATAGGTCGGTCATGTGAGGTCCACCCATTTCTGCTGCTCGGCCAGTTCGACGAAAGCGATCACGTCGGCTTCCAGCCCCTGCGCGTTGAAGGTCGCTTCCAGGTCGGCAATGATGGCGGCGACAGTGGCCGCACCATCGCAGCGCTTCAGGATTTCGCCGGCGCTCTGGTTCAGCTTCACCATGCCTTCCGGATACAGCAGCACATAGGCGTCTTGCGCCGGTTCCCACTGGATGCGGAAGTTGCGGCCCACCTTCGGCACGGTTGCAGTCGTGATTGCCATTGTTTCGCTCACCGGGTCAGGTGTTGACGCCATAGGCGTTGGCCATGGCGTCGTTCATCGTCCACAGCACATCGAGCTTGAACTGCAGGATGGTCAGCGCGCGTTCCTGCTCGGCGCGCGTCGTGAAGTGGTTCAGCGTGACCGCGAGGCCCTGTTCGACGTCGCGTCGCGCCTGCGACACGCGATTGCGGAAATACATCAGGCCGGACGATTCGATCCACGGATAGTGCTCGGGCCAGTTGGCGAGCCGCTCCTTGTGGATCTTGGGGGCGAACAGTTCGGTCAGCGACGAGCACACCGCCTCCTGCCACGGCCGCTGGCGGGCGAAGTTGATGTAGGCGTCGACAGCGAAACGCACGCCCGGCACCACATGGCGCAGATCGACGATTTCCTCGCGCGTCAGGCCGGTCGCTTCGCCCAGCTTGATCCAGGCTTCGATGCCGCCCTCGTCGCGCACCGTGGTGCCGTCCGGCGCGGTGATTTCGTAGCCGTCGTGATCGAGGATGCGCTGTATCCACTGGCGGCGGATTTCGCGGTCCGGGGTGTTAGACAGGATGGCGGCGTCCTTCACCGGGATCGCGATCTGGTAATAGAAGCGGTTCGCCACCCAGCCGCGGATCTGTTCCGGCGTCGCCTTGCCGGTGTTGAGCATGACGTTGAACGGGTGGTGGATGTGATACGCACCGCCCTTGTCGCGCAGTTGCGCCTCGAATTCCGCGTGGTTCCAGGGTTGTTGCGTGCTCATACGGTGATGTCCATTCCGTCGTAAGCCACCTCGATGCCGCGCGATTCCAGTTCGCGCCGCTGCGCGCTGTCCTCGTTCAGGATCGGGTTGGTGTTGTTGATGTGAATCAGTATCTTGCGCGTGGTCTTCGGCAGCTTGTCGAGCCACGCCATCATGCCGTTTTCGCCCGTCTGCGGCAGGTGACCCATGTCGCGTGCGTACTTCTTCGACGCGCCGAGCGCGATCATTTCGTCATCGGTCCAGAACGTGCCGTCGACCAGCACCACGTCGGCCGCCTGCATCGCCGCCCACACGTGCGGCTCGATGTCGACCAGACCCGGCGCGTAATAGATCTTGCGGCCGGTTTTCGTGTCTTCAATGGTCACGCCGATGTTGTCGCCCGGCACCGGCTTGTCGCGCCGCGGCGAATAGGGCGGCGCGTTGCTGCGCAGATGATGGGCATGGAAGCGCAGGTTCGGTACGTGCTTCATCTCGAACACGCTTTCGTCGATCGGCAACGCATTCCAGTTCACGCCGCAGTAGTGCCCGAGCAGGCGGAACAGCGGATTGCCCTGGGTGAGGTCTTCCTGCACCGGCGGCGTGCACCAGATTTCATGCGGCTGGCGGTGTTCGCGCAGCATGTACAGGCCGGTCGTGTGGTCGATCTGGCCGTCGATCAGCACGATGGCCTTGACCGCGGTGTCGCGCAGCGCGCGCGCCGGCTGAAGTTCGGGAAACTGCTGGAACTGGGTCAGGATGTCGGGCGACGCATTGAACAGCACCCAGTTCTCGTTGTCGCCGGTCACCGTGATCGACGACTGGGTGCGCGCCGTGGCGCGGATCGTGCCCTTGCGCAGGCCGTCGCAGTTGTGACAGTTGCAGTTCCACTGCGGGAAACCGCCGCCCGCGCCGGACCCCAGTACGTGCAGTCGCATGCCCCTCCTCCGGTATCCGTGTGCGGACACTCTGATTTAAATGCAACGCGCCCGTCCAGGGCGCGTCACGGTATTCGTCTCGCCGGCCGCCTCGCGCGGACCGGTGCTGCAGGGGACCCGGGAGCTACCACTCGCCGGGTCCTCGCCACCTTAGCGGTTGGCGATGTACATCGTGATTTCGAAGCCGAAACGCAGATCGGTAGCCTTGGGGGTTTGCCAGTTCATGTTTGTCTCCTGATGGTCGTTTGAAAAAACTGCGTTGTGTTGCAACGCCCTTGCAGTATCGACCGCACCCCGGCATCACGCCTCGCCAGCGGAATTAAGCTCGGCTCAGGAAATTCATGAAGGTCACCGCACGAGATCGACCTTCACCCACAGCCGGCGCTGCGACTGCGCGTCGCGCGTGCCGTAGCGGGTGATGCCGCGCTGGTCGATCTGTTCGCTGTAGCCGCTGCCGCCCAGCTCCATCCATTCGCCGAGCCGGCCACGCACCGTGCTGACCAGCCGCGCGGTGCGGATTTCGCCGTACTGCGTCTCCGACAGTGATTCCTTCTGCGGAGAAATGTCCAGCGTCACCTGGTCGCCATTGACGCGCGGCAGGGCGTAGAAGCCGCTGCCGATGTCGCGGTACTCGGTACCCTGCGAAATGGCGCCACCCCGCGGACCGGCGATGATCTGCGTGAATGGCACCGGAATCGAGCTGCCGACCTGGATGAATGCCGAGCCGCCCTCGACCACCTGCACCCGCTGCGACAGCCGGTCGGCCGAATTGCCGCGGGTCGACCAGACGCGCGTCGCGACCCGGCTGTCGCCGCTGCGGCCCTCGATGACTGCGCCCCCTTCACGGCTACCTTCGCCGCCGTCAGCCGCACCGACCGACACGCCGCCCGCGCGCACGTCGCCCGACACGGCGGCGCCCTCGCGCCGGATCGAGTCGTCGTTGTCGTGGCGCACCGAAATCATCAGGCTGCGCAGCGGCGTGTCGATCGCCTCGATCGCCTGCCTGACGGCCAGCCGCGTGGCGGCGTCGGCGCGGATGAAGATGCGGTTGTTGGCGCCCGACAGCGCGGCGTCTTCGCCGACCAGCGGCTGCAGCGCCGGCAGCACCTGATCGGTCGTCCGGTGCTTCAGTGGAATGATGTCGAGCTTCACCTGCGCCCACGACACGAGCGGCGCACACAGCGCCAGGCACAGCAGGAGGTGGATGAAACGCGACACCTGCGGCTGCCCTTACCGGCCGAGCGCGCCGAACACCTTCTTCGCCAGGCTGCCGGCAGCGCCGACCGGATTCTTGCGGATCGCCTTCTCTTCTTCGGCCACCATCTTGAACAGGCCGTCGAGCGCCTTTTCGGTCACGTAGTTGTCGAGATCGGCGTCTTCCTTGCTGATCACGCCATACTTCGCGCCCTTGGACGCGAATTTCTCGTAGCTCTTGGCCAGGCCCACCTTGTCCATCGCCTGCTGCACGATGGGCAGGAAACGTTCCTTCAGCTGGGCCGATGTCTTGCCCTTGAAATACTCGGTGCCGGAGGTTTCGCCGCCGGTCAGGATCTTTTTGGCGTCGTCGACACTCATGTCCTTGACCGCGCCGACCAGCAGTTGCTTGGCTTCGGGCACGGCAGCCTCGGCGGCACGGTTCATCGCGGTGATCAGTTCGTCGGCCTGCTTCTTCATGCCGAAGGTGCGCATCAGCTTTTCGGCCTGCTGCAGACCGTCCGGCAGCGGAATCTTCACCGCCTTGTTCTTCAGGAAGCCATCCTGCTTGCCCAGCATGTCGACCGCCTTGGCCGCACCCTGGGTCAGCGCCTCCTTGAGGCCGCCGCCGGCGTCCTTGTCGGTGAGGTCGGACAGCGACAAGGCCCACACCTGGGTACACATGACAAGACAGGCCACAAAACCGACAATCGCACGCATGATCGAAATCCTTCTGATTGAACGAACAAACTGATTAACCGGAACTCCTCAACGATTATGTCCCGCAAATGGATGTCACCGATAGTGCTGGCGGTGCTGCTCGGTCTGGTCTGGCTGCTGCGCGGCCAGGGCTTTCCGGATGCGGCGCCGGCCGTGCCTGTTGCGCTGCTCGACGGCGGTCGCGTCGACTTTTCGCAGCCGCAGGGTCAGGTCAGGCTGGTCAGCTTCTGGTCGACCTCGTGTGCGCCGTGCATCCGCGGCATGCCGGCGCTGGCCGACACGCACCACCGCTATCAGGCACGCGGCCTCGACGTGGTCGCCGTGGCCATGAGCTACGACGCGCCCAGCCACGTGCAGGCCTTCACCCGTCGCGAGGCGCTGCCGTTTCGCGTAGGCTTCGACCCGGTTGGCGACGTGGCGCGCGGTTTTGGTGGCGTCAATGCCACACCGACCACGTACCTGATCGACCGGCAGGGCCAGGTGGTCAGGAAAATCATCGGCATTCCCGACCATGCGGCGCTCGATGCGCTGATCGAAAACCTGCTCGACGCTCCGTCCTGAACCTCCGATCCTGAACCTCCGATCCTGAACCTCCGCCCCTGACGTCTTCTTCCCGATGAAATCCCGCTATCTGATCGCGCTGCTGCTGGCCGCTGCAGTGCTCGTTGCATGGCTGTTCTGGCCACGCGGCATCGCGGTGGATACCGCCGCCGTCACACGCGCGCCGCTGACCCAGAGCGTCGTGGCCACCGGCCGCATCGCCACGCCGGCGCGCATCGAACTGGGCACCCAGGTCACCGCCATCATCGACGCTGTCGCGGTGCGCGAAGGCGCACAGGTGAAGGCGGGCGACGCACTGGTGATGCTGCGCAGCGCCGACGCCGAAGCGGCGGTCGAACAGGCGCGCACCCAGATCCAGGAGTCGCAGGCGCGCCTGCGCCAGACCGACGCCGTCACGCTGCCGGTGGCCGAGCAGGCGGTGCGTCAAGCCGAAGCCAACCTTAAGGTGGCCGACGCCGAGTATCAGCGCGCGCAGACGCTGGTGGCGCAGCAGTTCTTCTCGCCGTCGAAACTCGACGAGGCCGCGCGCCAGCTCGACAACGCACGCGCCCAGCTGCGCACCGCGCAGGCACAGCGCGACGCCAGCCTGCCGCGTGGCGCCGAGCGGCAGGGCGCGCAGGCGCGGCTGGCCCAGTCGCAGGCCGCATTGGCGTCGGCCCAGGCGCGGCGCGACCTGCTCACGTTGCGGGCGCCGGTTGACGCGCTGGTCGTCGCGCGCGACGCCGAGCCGGGCGACGTAGCCCAGGCCGGGCGCGCGCTGCTGACGCTGGCGCAATCCGGCGAAACCCGCATCTATGCCACGCTGGACGAAAAGAACCTGCGCCATCTGCGGCTCGACGCGCGCGCGCAGGCGGTGGCGGACGCCTTCCCCGGCCAGGCCTTCGAAGCCGTTGTCTATTACATCGCGCCGGCCATCGATGCCCAGCGCGGCACGGTCGAAGTACGCCTGCGCGTGCCCGAACCACCGGCCTTCCTGAAGCCGGACATGACAGTGTCGGTCGAGGTGGTGATCGGTCGCAGCGAGTCGGCGCTGTCGCTGCCGCTCGAAGCGGTGCGCGACGTCGAAACGCCCGAACCCTGGGTGCTGCTGGCGCGCGCGAACGAGGCGGTGAAAGTGCCGGTGAAGACCGGCCTGCGCGGCGTCGGCCGCATCGAAATCACCGAAGGCGTGACCGAAGGCGACGTCGCCATCCTGCCCGCCGGCGGCGCCCTCGACGGCGACCGCATCAGGGTCAAACAGAGGAAAGTTTCAAGATGAAAGATTCAAGTCAAACCGGCCCGGTTTTCACTTGCCGCTTTCATCCTGCATCTTGCATCTGACAATGGCGAGACCGAGACTTCCGTTCGAATTTCTCGTTGCGCTGCGCTTCCTGCGCGAGGGGCGCATGCAGACTGCACTCATCCTGCTCGGCGTGACCGGCGGTGTGGCGGTCATCGTGTTCCTGTCTCAGCTGATCGCCCAGCTGCAATCCACCATCATCGACCGCGTGCTGGGCAGCCAGGCACACGTGGTCGTGCGGCCGCTCGAAGAGATGAATCTGCGCGCCCGCACCGATCCCGCAAGCACTGCGGTGATCGAGCCGCGTGCGCAGCGGCTGCGTTCGATCGACCAGTGGGAAGCCATCGTGAAACTGGCCGAGGAGCAGCCCGGCGTGGTGGCTGTATCACCTGTCGTCAGCGGCCCGGCGTTCGCGCTGCGCGGGCGCGCCAGCAAGTCGGTCGCACTGCTTGGCGTCGAACCCGACCGCTACCGGCGCATCGTCAAGATGGACACCTATATGGTGCGTGGCAAGTTCCAGGTCGAGGGCACGAATGCCATCATCGGCACCGAACTGGCAAAGGACCTCGGCGTGACGGTCGGCGACAAGGTGTTCCTGCGCGCCGCCGGCGGGCGCGATGAACTGCTGCAGGTGACCGGCCTGTTCGACATCGGCAACAAGGACCTGAACCGGCGCTGGGTGTTCACGACGATGAAGCTCGCGCAGTCGCTGCTTGATCTGCCGGGCGGCGTCTCCAACATCGACATCACGGTGACCGACATCTTTGATGCCAGCGAGGTGGCGGCGCGGCTGCAGGCGGGCAGCGGCATGACGGTGGACAGCTGGATGACGACCAATTCGCAGCTGCTGGCGGCACTGCGCAACCAGTCAGTGTCGAACAACCTGATCCGCAGCTTCGTCATCATCATCGTCGCGCTCGGCATTTCCAGCGTGCTGGTGGTGAGCGTGGTGCAGAAGCAGAAGGAGATCGGCATCCTGCGCGCCATGGGCACCAGCTCGAACCGCATCATGGGCGTGTTCCTGCTGCAGGGTGCGCTGGTCGGGTTCGTCGGTGCGCTGTCGGGCGTCGGACTGGCCTGGGCACTGCTGCAGATCTTCTCGACCATCTACCGCACCGGTGACGGCGCGCCCATCTTCGAGCCTCAGCTCGACACCGGCATCGCGCTGTCAGCGGCCGGCATCGCGCTGGCGGTCGGTGTGCTGGCGGCGCTGATTCCGGCGCGCCGCGCCGCCAAGATGGACCCTGTGCAGGCGATCCGTGCATGACAGATGCAGCCGGCAAACCCGCCATCATTTCGATGCGCGGCCTGCGCAAGTCCTACGGCATCGGCACGCCGGTGGAAACCGAGGTGCTGCACGGCATCGACGCCGATCTTGCGGAGGGCGAATTCTGTGCGCTGATCGGCCCCAGCGGCTCAGGCAAAAGCACACTGCTGAACCTGATCGGCCTGCTGGAGCCGCCCACTGCCGGCGAACTTTCGGTCGCCGGACAGTCGACAACCGGGTTGAACGAACAGGCGCTGACCGTGTTGCGCGGCCGTCATATCGGCTTCGTATTCCAGTTCCATCATCTGCTGCCGGCCTTCACGGCGCTGGAGAACGTCATGATGCCGGCCATCATCGCGCACGGCGTGGCGACCGCTCAGGACGAGGCCGTGGCACATGACCTTCTCGCGCGGGTCGGTCTGACCAGCCACGAATACAAGAAGGCCGGTCAGCTGTCGGGCGGTCAGCAGCAGCGGGTGGCGATCGCCCGCGCGCTGTCGCTGTCACCGCGCCTGATCCTTGCCGACGAGCCGACCGGCAATCTCGACACGCACACCGCGGATGATATCTTCGCGCTGTTGCGTGAATTCAATCGCGAGCGGGGCAGCGCCTGCCTCATCGTGACGCACGACCCGCGACTGGCCGCCCGCTGCGACCGTCGCATCGAACTGGTCGATGGCCGCCTCGCGGCTTCGACGTCTGTTGCCGAACCAGCCTGACCCCGCGCAGCGGGGTTGTTTCGATCCGACTGTTTCCGCATGGATTTCGCATGACCTCTGCCAACAACGCATACACGTCGGCCCTGCAGGCCCTGCTTGAGGACGCTGCGCGCCGCGCGGACGACAGCAGTGGCGACCGGCTGACCAGCCTGGTCGCGTTGATCCGCCCGCACGGCCGCGAAGGCGTGGCGGCGGCCGAATCGCGTTTTCACGGCCTGCTGCGCCTGCTTGCCAGCCGCCCGGACCTCGCCGCAGCACTGTCGCACTACCTGAAGACGGTGCTGGTGTCGCGCATGCACCGCACGCTGTATTCCGAATCCGGCGTGCTGGCCAATCAGGGCTTCTTCAGCGGCCTCATCAGCCGTGTGCTCGGCCGCATGCTGCCGCCGGCGATCAATGACGACTTCCTGCGCGACCTGTTCAGCGAAGTGTTCGACGGCCCCGACGACGGCGAATGGATGGTGGCCATTCCGCGCGAAGACTGGGAGACGCTGTTCGAGCGACTGGAGCTCGACGGCGAGGCCTTTGCAGCAGCGCGCCGGCAGTGCCGGCACGAACTGTTTGAAGCCATGCGCATGGCGTCGCACCGGCTGGCCGCACTGGGCATGGAACCGGCGCTGCTGCGCTACATGCCGGCGCTGGCGCGGCACGAATCGCCCTTCCTCGCGCAGAGCGACGAGGTGCGCGAACTGATCCGGCTGCACGCGGGCAGCGAAACGCTGCAACCCCACGACGGCCACTTCGAGGTGCTGCTGGAACAGTGCAGCAGCTATGTCGACACGATCAGGCGGCGCTCGCGCGAAGCCGGTGTAGGCGTGAATCTGGTGTTCCTGCTCGCGCGCATCGAACAGATCGCCGACCGACTGCGCCTGCTGCGCACGCTGGCGCTGCCCGATGCGGCCGACGACCCGTCCACCTTGCGTGCCCGGGCGATCGACTTCTTCCTGCGCCTGGTGCAGCAGGAAAACAGGCGCCACAGCCTGCGCGACCTGTTCGCCGGCACGACCCAGTTGCTGGCACGCCGGGTGACCGAGCAGGCCAGCCGTTCGGGTGAGCACTATGTGACCGGCACGCGCAGCGAGTTCATCGCCATGTTCCGCGCCGCAGCCGGCGCCGGCGTGATCATCGGTGTCATGGCGCTGATAAAGATCCTGATTTCAAAACTCGGTCTGCCGCCGGTGTGGGAAGCGGTCGCCTACAGCCTCGACTACGGTCTGGGCTTCGTGCTGATCCATATCCTGCACCTGACCATCGCCACCAAACAGCCGGCGATGACGGCTGCCACGCTGGCCGCCGCGCTCGATGGCAAGCAGAGCCGGGACGCGCGCCTGGGCGTGCTGGTCGAACTGGCGGCACAGGTCAGCCGCACGCAGTGGATATCGATCGCCGGCAACGTCAGCATCGGCTTCATCATGGCGCTGTCCATCGCCATGACGGCCGGCCAGTTCATCGACTGGCATCCGGTCGCCCCGGTCAAGGGCGCCCACCTGCTGCACGACCTGCATCCCTGGCAGAGCCTCGCCATCCTGCATGCGGCGATCGCCGGTGTATTCCTG
>NZ_JANINH010000034.1:0-9457 GCF_024580155.1 Methyloversatilis sp. XJ19-13
TCGGCGCGTTGATCACGCACCTGCCGATGTGCAAAGTCCGTGTTCGCGATCAATGGATCGCTCCTACAACAGCGCAATCCTTCCGCGCGCCAGGCCGGAAAATCACGCAGCTCAAGCGTCGCCGGCAGTGCTGCCTTCACCGACCAGTATCCCTCGCTCGCGCAGGTGCTGCATGATGATGTCCACCGTCGCCTGGATGTCCTGCGTGCTGGTATCCACGCGGACTTCGGCGTGCTCGGGGGCTTCGTAGGGCGAATCGATGCCGGTGAAATTCTTGATCTCGCCGCGTCTCGCCTTTTTGTACAGCCCCTTCGGATCGCGCTCTTCGGCCACGGCGATCGGTGTATCAACGAACACTTCGATGAATTCGCCCTCTTCCATCAAACCCCGTGCCATGCGGCGCTCGGACCGGAACGGTGAAATGAAGGCGGTCAGGACGAGCAGACCGGCGTCGACCATCAGTTTCGACACTTCGGCCACACGGCGGATGTTTTCCACGCGATCGGCTTCGGTGAAACCGAGGTCCTTGTTCAGCCCGTGGCGCACGTTGTCGCCGTCGAGCAGATAGGTATGGCGGCCCAGCGCGTGAAGGCGCTTTTCGACCTGGTTCGCGAGCGTCGACTTGCCGGCCCCCGACAGGCCGGAGAACCACAGCACGCAGGGGCGCTGGCCTTTCATTGCACCGCGCGAGGTCTTGTCCACATCCACGTGCTGCATGTGGATGTTGTGCGAACGGCGCAGCGCAAAGCTCAGCATGCCGGCACCGATGGTGGCGTTGCTGATGCGGTCGATCAGGATGAAACCGCCGGTTTCACGCACCCGCTCGTACGGGTCGAACGCGATCGGCCGGTCGACGCTGAGCTTGCACACCGCGATCTCGTTCAGCGCGAGCTGCTTCGCTGCGAGATGTTCCAGGGTGTTCACGTTCACCTTGTGCTTGATGTCGGTGACCGTGACGGTGACCGTGCGCGCACCGATCTTCATCAGATAGGCGCGGCCGGGCATCAGCGGTTCGTCCTGCATCCAGACGAGGGTCGCCTCGAACTGATCGGCCACTTCTGCCGGCGAATCGAGCGTCGAAATGACGTCGCCACGCGAAATATCGATCTCGTCTTCCATCACCAGCGTGATGGACTGGCCGGAGATGGCACGCGGCAGGTCGCCGTCGGCGGTGACGATGCGCTTGACCGTGCTGGTGCGCCCCGACGGCTGCACGCGGATGGCGGTACCCGGCGTGATGCTGCCGCCGGCGATCGTACCGGCGAAGCCGCGGAAATCGAGGTTCGGCCGGTTGACCCACTGCACAGGCAGCCGGAACGGGCTTTTCAGGCGCCGCTTCTGGTCCACCTCCACGGTTTCGAGATAGCCCATCAGCGTTGAGCCGTGATACCAGGGCATGGCATCGCTGGGGGTCGTGATGTTGTCGCCCTTGAGCGCCGACATCGGAATCGCGACGATGTCTTCCAGCCCGAGCTGGCGCGCGAATTCGCGATAGTCATCGACGATGCGGCGGAATGTGGCTTCCGAGTAGCCGACCAGATCCATCTTGTTGATGGCGACCACCACGCGCTTGATGCCGATCAGCGACACCAGAAAGCTGTGGCGGCGCGTCTGCGTCTGCACGCCGTAGCGCGCATCGACCAGGATGATGGCCAGGTCGGCCGTCGACGCGCCGGTCACCATGTTCCGCGTGTATTGCTCGTGGCCCGGCGTGTCGGCGACGATGAACTTGCGCCGGTCGGTGGAGAAGAAACGGTAGGCGACGTCGATCGTGATGCCCTGTTCGCGCTCGGCCGACAGGCCATCGACCAGCAGCGCGAAATCGAGATCGCCGCCCTGCGTGCCGACCTTTTTCGAGTCGGCTTCGAGCGCGGCGAGCTGGTCTTCGAACAGCATTTTCGATTCGTACAGCAGGCGGCCGATCAGCGTGCTCTTGCCGTCGTCCACGCTGCCGCAGGTGATGAAGCGCAGCAGGCTCTTGTGCTCGTGCTGCTTGAGGTAGGCGCCGATGTCTTCGGCGATCAGGTCGGAAACGTTTGACATCAGAAATAGCCCTCCTGCTTCTTCTTTTCCATCGAACCGGTCGAATCGTGGTCGATCACGCGGCCCTGCCGTTCCGAAGTCGTCGTCAGCAGCATTTCCTGGATGATGTCGGTCAGCGTTGCGGCGGTCGATTCGACCGCGCCGGTCAGCGGGTAGCAGCCCAGCGTACGGAAGCGCACACTCTTCATCTGCGGCACCTCGCCCGGGCGCAGCGGCATGCGGTCGTCGTCCACCATGATCAGCGTGCCGTCGCGCTCCACCACCGGTCGCGGCGCCGAGTAATAGAGCGGCACGATCGGAATGTGCTGCAGATAGATGTACTGCCAGATATCGAGCTCGGTCCAGTTCGAGATCGGAAACACGCGGATCGACTCGCCCTTGTGCTTGCGCGCGTTGTACAGACTCCACAGCTCCGGCCGCTGGCTCTTCGGGTCCCAGCGGTGCTGCGCACTGCGGAACGAAAAGATGCGTTCCTTGGCGCGCGACTTCTCTTCGTCACGGCGGGCACCGCCGAACGCCACATCGAAGCCGTATTTGTCCAGCGCCTGCTTCAGGCTTTCGGTCTTCATGACGTCGGTGTGGATGGCCGAGCCGTGCGTGAACGGGTTGATGCCCTTGGCCAGCCCCTCCTGGTTCACATGCACGAGCAGATCCATGCCCAGCTTTTTCGCCATCTCATCGCGGAATTCGTACATCGCCTTGAATTTCCACGTGGTATCCACGTGCAGCAGCGGAAACGGCGGCACGGCCGGGTAGAAGGCCTTCATCGCGAGGTGCAGCATGACTGCGCTGTCCTTGCCGACCGAATAGAGCATGACCGGGTTTTCAGCTTCCGCCACCACCTCGCGCATGATGTGGATGCTCTCGGCTTCCAGCCGTTGCAGGTGGGTGAGGGTGTCCGGATCGACGGGTTCGGGAGTGGTCTGCATGAGTGTTCTCGAAGGGTTTGCAGAAAAAGTAGCGGGCGCCACCGACTGCGTGGCGCGACGCGAAGGTGCCGACCGGCCTGAGGATGCAGCCGGCACCGCGGAGTCGTTGACGGTGCGGCGACTGGCGCGCACCGACAGCGTGATCGCCGTCGCGCTCACGGCGGGCGACTGGTTGCGCATCCAGGTGCTCAGGATGTCGCCCGGCTTGAGCGACACGCCGCTGACCAGCAGATGCATCGGCGCGGCAGTCATCGTTGCCAGCCGCGACCACAGGTTTTTCCAGTCATCTGCACGCGGCGCGTGCGGGCACAACATCCAGTGCAGCTGCCCGCGCCGCCCGCGCGCGAAAAGCAGCCATTGCCCGCTGCAAGGCACCGTGGTCGGGCGCCAGGCCATGGCACCGGTCCACCAGCGCTCACCAACGGACAAGGCATTGCGCTGTTCGCGCAACGTCGCCTCGCCGTCCCGGTCGAGTTCCGGTTGCACAGCCCAGTCGATGCGGTAGCGCGCGAGACTGCGTCGGGGCGGCACGGCAATCTTCTGCTGTTCGAACCATGCGGCAACGGCCTCGTCACTCCACAACCCGAACGGCAACCCGAGCGCATCAGGCAGGTTTTCGAACGCGGTGGCCAGCCGCTGTTCGGTCGCGCTGTCGAGCTTGCGCCCGCTGCCCGAAACCCGGCCGCGGCGTTTCAGCAGCACCGCGTCCCACCCGCCAGCCAGATACGCCTTGTGCGCCGCGATCACCGTCGGCGCGCTCAACTCGACCGCGCTCGACACCGCAGCCACCGTCATGCCCGACAGGCGCAGCTTCACCGCCTGACGGCGGCGGTCATTCACGATCTCGGCAGACAGTTTTCGAGCGTCCATTTTTTGATACAGGTATGACAGACGTCGTGTAGAGTAAAACCATTCAGTGCGCAGACGGTAGTAATCAATCATTTAATGACCAGATTAGCCACCCTCAAATCCCAACGTGGAAGCGCTCGTGAGCACCATCGCCGAACTTCAGTCACTGCACGCTGAGCTGCTGGCCATCGTCCGCGACGCCGGGCAATGCGTGATGGAAGTCTATGCAACGGATTTCGAAGTCACTGATAAATCAGACAGTTCCCCGGTCACCCTCGCAGACCGCAAGGCCGATGATCTCATCGTGGCGCGACTCAAGGCGCTGACGCCTGATGTGTTCATCGTGTCGGAAGAATCGACGGAAGCAGGCCAGCGCCCTGCAGACGGCGCACCGTTCTGGCTCGTTGATCCGCTCGATGGCACTAAAGAGTTCATCAACCGCAACGGCGAGTTCACCGTGAATGTCGCACTGATCGAGAACGGCCAGCCGGTGCTGGGCGTGGTTCAGGCGCCGGCTCAGGGCCGCATGTTCTCCGGCGTCGCAGGCGTTGGCGCCTGGGTGGACGACGCGGCGGGCGTACGTGAAATCCGTTGCCGCGCCACGCCTGAAGCGGGCCTGACCGTGGTCGCGAGCCGCTCGCACGGTGACGCGGCCGCACTCGACGCCTACCTGGCAGGCCGCAAGGTCGCCGAGCTGCGCAACGCAGGTTCATCGCTGAAGATCTGCCTGGTTGCCGCCGGCGAAGCCGATGTCTATCCACGCCTCGGGCGCACGATGGAATGGGACATCGCCGCAGGCCACGCCGTGTTGATCGCCGCTGGCGGGCACATCGAGCAGATCGATGGTTCCGCCTTCACCTACGGCAAGCCGGATTTCGCAAATCCGCATTTCGCAGCCTGGGGACTTGGCGGCTGAGCCGCATGCGATGACTGCCTGGATTGTTCTGTCGTCCAGCGGGGATGCAGACGAATTCTTGGACGGATTAAGCCGCGATCCCCAGGCTGCCGGCTGAAAATTGACACACCGAGTTGAAAAGATCGGCGCGTTGAACACACGGCTGCATATATATAGTGCGCATTTTCGCGATCAATGGATCGCTCCTACGATTCGAGCGGCATTCTTGCTGCATGACGTGCTTCAACAGCGCGATCCATCCGCATGCCAGCCCCGAAAGTCACGTGACGTCAGGTAGGAGCGATCCATTGATCGCGAACACGGACCTTGCACATCGGCCGGTGCCTGATCGACGCGCCGATTCGCGATCAATGGATCGCTCCTACGATTCGTGCGGCATTCTTGCTGCGTGACGTGCTTCAACAGCGCGATCCATCCGCTTGCCAGCCCCGAAAGTCACGTGACGTCAGGTAGGAGCGATCCATTGATCGCGAACACGGACCTTGCACATCGGCAGGTGCCTGATCAACGCACCGATTCGCGATCAATGGATCGCTCCTACAATTCGAGCTCCGATTAACGATCAATGGATCGCTCCTACGATTCGTGCGGCATTCTTGCTGCGTGACGTGCTTCAACAGCGCGATCCATCCGCATGCCAGCCCCGAAAGTCACGTGACGTCAGGTAGGAGCGATCCATTGATCGCGAACACGGACCTTGCACATCGGCAGGTGCCTGATCAACGCACCGATTCGCGATCAATGGATCGCTCCTACAATTCGAGCGCCGATTCGCGATCAATGGATCGTTCCTACAGAACCGGTGCGCGCTTGCCAACCGCAGAACGGGCTGGCCATGCAGAGCGAGTCGCGGACCGCTCAGAGGGCTCCCACAGTCGAACCTACCGCGACAATCACCGTGCCGCCGCAATTTCGATGAGCCGCGAGATCTTTCGCGGGAGCGGCGTCTGCGCTGCGATCAACACTCTGATCAGCGACCAGCCCGGCGCTGATCGCGACCGCCGCCCTCCCGTCACGCAAAGTAGGCCTTCGTGTAAGGGTGCACATCATCGGCGGCCAGCGATTCATCGACCCGCTCAAACCACCACATCCACCATCCCACCGCCGTAACCCGGCAGCACCGCTGACAGATTGGTCGCGCCGAGGCAGCGGGTGAGCACATTGGCGTAGATGGCACGGAAATCGATGGTATGTGCAAGCGCGCGGCCGTCGCGTAATTGAGATGGCTGCAGGCCAGGCCAGCCATTGCCGAGGTGTATCCCGCCATTGACGGTCGGGCCGATCGCCATCCATGTCGACGCATTGCCGTGATCCGTCCCGCCGCTGCCATTCTCAGCCGCAGTGCGGCCGAACTCGCTCATCGCGAGCAAGGTGACACGCGATGCGTCGCCACCCAGGTCGGTGAAAAACGCATTGACCGAATTGGAAAAGCCTGCGAGCAGTTGCGACATGCGCCCATCCGCCTGCCCGCCGCCCTGCCCGCTGTGTGTGTCCCAACCGCCGAGATTCAACGTGATCAACTGCAACTCGGTTTTACCCTTCACAAGTGCTGCGGCCTGCCGCATCTGCCGGCCGAAGTTCGTGTTCGGGTAGGCCGCGCCGTTTTCGGGCGTCATTTGCCCCACGGCCTGCAATGAAGTCAGTTCGCCGAGCAGTGACGTACCGATGCCATTGAGCGCGGCAGCGTAAGGATGCCCCGCCGGCGGCGTCGCGCCATACGACTGATTGATCACATTCGCCAGCATCGTGCGGTCACTCTGGCTCGACGCGAGGTACAGGCTGCCGAGATCCGGGAAGGCCGACACCGGGCGCGGCAAACCCGCCAGGCTAAGCGGCACCTGATCACTCAAGCTGAGCGCCTTGCTGGTCACATCCCCACTCAGTTGCATCAAATGACGCGCCAGCCATCCGGTGCTTCCCGCTGTCGTCACCGCCGTCTCGATGATGTCCTGCCCCGTGAAGTGCGACGTCGATGCGTCGGCATACTGCACGGCCGGCATCACTGCTACCTGCCCGGACTGATACATGTCGCGCAGCGCAGACATCGAGGGGTGAAAGCCGAAGAACCCATCCAGATCAAGCGCCGATGTGGCACTGCCGTCCGACGGCGGGCGAATCGCAAGCGTGGGACGCAGGCTGTAGTAAGTATCGTCGCCATGCGGCACGACCACATTCAGTCCGTCCCAGCCCCCGCGCATGAACACGATAACCAGCACGCGCCCACCCGGCGATGCCGTGGATGTCGCCCATCCCGCTGAAGGCAACCCCATCGCGCCAGCGCCCGCCAAACTCAGCGCCTGACCAAGAAACTTCCGTCTGTTCATGCCAGTACCCCTGAATTTTCTGCGCAGCGCGAGCATGACCGGGCCACATCACATTGCCTGAGTAAGGTAGCGATCATTGGAATTGATACTCCGGCAACATCATCAGGGCCTTGCCGAGACGGCGTAAGCGCATTTCTGCATCCGGCGCCGACGGGAAATAGGGGTAGCTTCCGTTCTCCGTGAGCACATCGATAGCCAACTGCCGATGACGACTCAGGAAGGTCGGGCCGAGCGTCCATTCCAACATCCGTCCGGCTACCCCTTCTGCAGTCACGAATCCTTCGTCAGCCATGCGAGCTGAAAGGTTGAACTGCGTTTGTGAAACCGCCGGACTGTAGCTCAGCAGCCGGTCGGCAAATCGCGCTCTCGTCTGGAGCATGCTGGTGCTGAGCCAGCTAGTGCCTGTCTCGCCAAATCCGGTGGGTGAGGGATTCATGAACAAGGACATGCCTTGGCGATGGATCTCCAGCGAAATGTCATCCCCGGCGTTTTCGCCACCGAACTGGCGAACTGCGCCGATCACGAATTCGATCGGCGTTTTCAGCTTGGTGCCGCGATACGTGGTGCCGAGAAACTCGGGCGAATTCAGTATCATCGCGACGACCTGTTTCATCTGGTCAGGCGAGGCCTGGTGCGCAGTAAAAGTCGCCGCGCAGCGTGTTACCAGTGACTCCACCGGCACGTCAGACACGAACAGCGTGACCAGCTTGCGACAGATGAAGCGTGCAGTCGAAGGATGTGCAGCGACGAGATCAAGTACTTTTTCCCCGTCAGACTGACCACCACCTGCGGCGATTGTCTGGCCGAGAACCATCTTGGCGCCTGTGTCATGTTTGGTCGCATCAAAGAAGAAGATACCGTCCTTCACCGTCCAACCCGTGAAGGCGCGCGCGACTTCGACTACGTCACGGTCCGTGTAACCACCTGTCACCCCCATCGAATGCAGTTCCATCAATTCGCGGGCGTAGTTTTCGTTCGGGCGGCCTTTCATGTTCCTGAGGCTGTCCAAGGTGTAGATCATTGCCGGGCTGCGGGCGCTTTCTCCGACTAACTGACGGAAGCTTCCCAGCGCGTTCGCGCGGAAAGCTTCAGTTTCGTTTTTCTCAAACTCGCTGTTCAAGTGAGACTGAAAAGCGGTGTTAAAGTGGTTCTCCCAGAACCATGTCATGACTTCTCGCAATTGACGGTTGCTGTACGTCGAGTCACGAACAAAACGTGTGGCCACGTGCGTTCCATCGGTTGGCCAACCTGATCGGCGCTGCTCCAGCGCACTGTTGTCGATGTCTTCTGGATTCAACTGCCGGGCAATATGATTGGCGCTGCCCTGTGCAATCACTTCGTTGAAATTCGCGGTGCCATGGCTTGTACGCTGCACTACATGCCAAGCCTGATCGAATAGGCCATCGGGCGAGAGCGCAATCCGTCGACTTACCTCATTACCGGAGGCGTCTTTTGCCTTGAACGTCACCTGCAACGGTTGGATTGAAAACACCTGTTCCGGAGCAAACGTGACCGCCCATTTTCCCGATGCGTCGTCAACGTCAACCACTCGATCAACGATTTCACTCGCACCGCCTCCAGTGACGCTCACAAACAGGGAAGGCGAAGCAGTGTCATCCGCAAGTCGACCATTGATCACGAAACCCCTGAGCGGCACTTTCGACCCGTCGGGGTGACTTTGTATAGAGAGCGTCGGCTGTGTTACATCATTCACGAGATTGAGCCGAACAGCCGCCCTCGCTTCGTTCTTGCCCTTGTCGATTGCAGTGGCTGTCACAGTAACCAGTCCAGCCACCTCATCACCGAGTGCTGGTGAGGTGAAGTACCAGACACCTCCTGCCGGCTGGTGAGTGGCAGCCGAGTTAATCGTACGTCCGGAGGGAAGACTGATCGAAACCGAAACGGACGAAATGGAACGATCATCGGACGCCAAGCCCTGCAATTTGAAGCCGTTCTTGCTGATGGCCTTGTTTGATACGGGCTGCGAAATTTCTATCGACGGTGGAACTCGATCGTGATCTGTACCGACTCTGAATTCATAGCTTCCAGCGCTCGATATCGGGTCACTGACTTCCCAATTTTCGTAGAACATACCGCCCAGTTTGAATGTCTTTCCTGATACCAGACCTTCAAGATCAAACGCCGCCTTTCCGGATGCATCCGTGGTCTGTTTCGCCCGCCAAACCATTCCGCCAGCGGCATCGAGTTCGTAGGCATTCACTTCTTGCGTCTTCATGACGAGACCGGTCACTGCATCGATGACTACGACGTTCAGTGCGGCGGTTCCGACGACGAACGTATATCCGCCACCCACCGTGTAAGCCGTACTGTCCTTCGCACTTCCGTCGATCGGACTCGTCGCCCTCACCACGTAACGCTTCGTACCCAGCCCCGCC
>NZ_JANINH010000035.1:0-7619 GCF_024580155.1 Methyloversatilis sp. XJ19-13
GACCGGAGCGCTGTGGGAGCGGCGTCCTCGCCGCGATCAGTGCCGCGAGGATCGCCTTGCGAAGTGCGTATCGCGGCGGGGACGCCGCTCCCACAAAAACTTCGCCGCTCACCAACCACCGAGCCGGCTCGCCATGCCGGGCCAGCTGTGGATCACTTCTCAAACTGGACAACCGCGCTGCCCGCCGCCCTCCAGCACTTCGATGACCATGCGAGCTTCACTCCAGCTGGCACCCCCAGAGAACCCTTCATGCAATTCAATTACCCTAAACGTATAACTACGGTCTATTCTCGTTTTCATGAAAACGCAGCCTGCATCGCGTCGCCTCCGGACCGGCCGCACATCGATTCCGGGCCAAGTCTATCTGGTCACCACTGTGACCCGCGAACGAAAGCCGGTGTTTGAAGATTTGTCTGCTGCACGCCGGACGATCCGCTGTCTGATCGAATCGGCAGCGCTCGGTCACGCAACAACGCTGGCATTCGTACTGATGCCCGATCACCTGCACTGGTTGTTCCAACTCGGCCAACCCCTCAGCCTGAGCCGCGTCGTGCAGCAGATGAAATCTTTCAGCGCGCACGCAGCCGGCGCGGCGCTGTGGCAACCTGGGTTCCACGATCACGCGTTGCGTAGCGACGAAGATCTGCAAGCCGCCGCACGCTACCTCGTCGCCAATCCGCTGCGTGCAGGGCTGGTCAGGCATATCGGCGACTATCCGCACTGGGACGCGGTATGGCTCTGACGAAACAAGTGGCGGGGGGCGCCGCCGGAGCTGTCCCTGTGGTAGCGGCGGCCTCGCCGCGATACTTACTCTGCACTGCGGCCATCGCGGCACGATCGCGGCGAGGCCGCCGCTCCCACAGGGGGCGCTCCCACAAGGGGCTGCCGCTCACACAAGAAACATGCACCGCCCCCGCCCCCATAGCCCGCTGATCGAAAACCTGCAGACGAAAAAAAAGCGCACTTTGCAGTGCGCTTTTTTCATCNACACAAGAAACATGCACCGCCCCCGCCCCCATAGCCCGCTGATCGAAAACCTGCAGACGAAAAAAAAGCGCACTTTGCAGTGCGCTTTTTTCATCGGAGACCGCCTTGCGGCGGTTTCACGCTGCCTGAAGAATCAGAGCGGCTTGATTTCCGAGGCTTGCAGACCCTTCGGGCCGCGGGTCACTTCGAAGGAAACCTTCTGGTTTTCCTGGAGCGACTTGAAGCCGTTGCCTTGAATGGCGGAGAAGTGCGCGAACAGGTCTTCACCACCGTCGTCCGGCGAAATAAAACCAAAACCCTTGGCGTCGTTGAACCACTTAACAGTACCAGTTGCCATTTTCAATTCCTTTGGATACAGATTTAAACAGGCCATCACGATGTGCGGTGACCATAGTGCAGGGAAACCTCAAGGGGAATATGGCAAGCGGAGTACTGACTTGAAAATCGAGAACCGACGCACAACACGTTCATGCTTGAAATCACCTACAGGTGTGCTTATACGGTATTTAACGAAGCGATGCAAATTCTATTTCAACGGTTCTTGCAGCAACGATCGCCGCCGCGGGGCGATATACATCGCGGCATGATGTTCATCGCGCGTTGCGGTCACAGGAACACCGATCGATAGACGATCGTCCGAAAATGCCAATGCACTTCAAACCGTCCGTAAACTATTGCCGATAAAGCATTTCTTTCAACGCTTGTTACAGGCCCTTGGTCGCCAGCGGACTTCGCACTGAGCGCGCGCCACGATGGCACGCTTCGCACACACCCTGTCGTCCGGGTCCGACACCGCACCACCGAAGCACCTCGACATTTTCCGCCATTCTCGCGACCTTGCGCACCCGCGTGATCTCGATCCGGCGCGATGCGGAGCGCTCCGTGACCACTATCCGTGCCAGCGCCCGATCAGATCAGACGTTGGCCGCACCGGCGCGTGGCTGCCGGACGACGCGCATCAACGGCTCAGGCCGCCTGCCCCGCGCACCAGCCGGACGACCACGCCCACTGGAAATTGTAGCCACCGAGCCAGCCGGTCACATCCACCACCTCGCCGATGAAAAACAGCCCGGGCACTGCACGGGCGGCCATGGTCTTCTGGTCGAGCCCGCGCGTATCCACACCACCCAGTGTCACTTCCGCCTTGTTGTAGCCCAATGTGCCGGCCGGCTGTATCGGCCAGCCCTTCAGGCGGCGCGCGATGTCGCCCAGCGCGGCACGCGGCAGCTCTACCAGCGCAGCGCTCCAGCTGCCCGCGCCCTCGACATCCACCCATTGCTGCGCGAAACGCTTCGGAAGATGATCGGCGAGCAAGGCCGCCAGCGTCTGCCGGCCGGCGCGTGCGCCGTGCAGCCAGCCTTCGGCGTCATGCACCTCGGGCAGCAGGTCGATGATGACCGGCTCGCGCGCACCGGCCTGCTGCCAGTAACTCGACGCCTGCAGGATCGCCGGGCCCGACAGGCCGCGATGCGTGAGCAAGGTCTGTTCGCGGAACGCCGGACCGTGGCACGACGCCACCGAATCGAAGGACGCGCCCGACAGCTCGCCGAAGCGCGCCAGCCAGGCCGCGTCGAGCGCCAGCGGCACCAGCGCCGGCTTCGGCGGCACCACCGCCAGCCCGAACTGTTCGGCCAGCCGGTAACCGAACGGGGTGGCGCCAATCTTCGGCACCGTCAGCCCGCCGGTCGCCACGACCAGCGAGGCGCATTCGTACGACCCGCTGTCGGTGTCAACGCGAAACCCCTCATTGATACGCGCTACCGACGTCACTGACGACGGCATCTGCCAGCACACGCCGGCCACGTCGCACTCTGCCTTCAGCATGTCGATGATCTGCATCGACGAGTCGTCGCAGAACAACTGGCCCAGCGTTTTTTCGTGGTACGCGATGCCGTGGCGCTCCACCAGTGCGATGAAATGCTGCGGCGTGTAGCGCGACAGCGCCGAGCGGCAGAAATGCGGGTTCTGCGACAGGAAGCTCGCCGGCGTGAGATCGCGGTTGGTGAAATTGCAGCGTCCACCGCCCGAAATGCGGATTTTCTCGGCCAGCTTCGCCGCGTGATCGATCAGCAACACCGAGCGTCCGCGCGCGCCGGCCGTCGCGGCGCACATCATGCCCGCCGCGCCGGCACCGATCACGATCACGTCAAACTTCATGGGAATCAATCAGGCCTCGATCATCTGGCCGGCGAGTGTAGCGCGGGTGCGCGCGCCCACCCGCTCGCCAACCCGCTCGGTAACCTATCGTGCAAATCTCGCCAGTGAGCGTTACCGCGCCGGGTACACGCGGATCTCATCGCCCAGATCGAACATCAGCACCAGACGCGACGTGGGGTAGGACGCTTCCGCGTTCCGGGCGTCGGACCAGCTGGAGAAGGTGACGGCGGTTTCGGGCGAATCCAGCCAGTGATTGTCGGCCCGCTCGTGCGGCGACGAGGCGCGGCAGAAGTATCTGCCGCTGATGCGGCACTCGAGGCCGAAGCCCATGAAGACGGCATCGGACGGCAGGTCGAGCAGCCGCTTCAGCATATCGACCGAAGACGTCCACGATGGCTGTGGCGATCGCTCTGCAGTTGCTTCCGCACCACATTTCCCGCCACCGAGTCGCTGCCTCATTGCTGAGCCCTCCGTCATAAAAACGTCATGCTAGCAGTCGAGACCCACCCGGGATAGCCTCACGGCATATGAGCTCCCGCTCCGTCGGTCGAATGAGAATCCTGCCGCGAGACATCGCTCCGGTCTCGTCGGCTGGCACGGCATTTTGAGCAGGGGCGCGGCCTGTGGGAGCTTCCCGCAGGGCGCTGCTCCCGCAGCCGTCGCCCTCGCAGCCCTTTCAGAGCTCGGCGAACACCTCGCACTCGGCGAGCGGCTTGCCGGCGATGTCCTTGGGGGACAGCAGCGGCGAACCTTGCAGCGACCAGTCGACGCCGACTGTCGGGTCGTTCCAGGCGAGGCTGCGCTCGTGCTCCGGCGCGTAGTAATCGGTGGTCTTGTACAGGAAGTCTGCCGATTCGCTCAGCACGTAAAAGCCGTGCGCGAAGCCGGCGGGTACCCAGAACTGGCGATGGTTTTCGCCGCTCAGTTCCACCCCGTACCACTTGCCGAAAGTGGGCGAGCTGCGACGCAGGTCGACGGCCACGTCGAACACCGCGCCCTGCACCACCCGCACCAGCTTGCCCTGCGGCTGGTTCACCTGGTAATGCAAGCCGCGCAGCACGCCTTTGCCGCTGCGCGAGTGGTTGTCCTGCACGAACGGCACGTCCAGCCCGGTCGCCTCGCGGAACGCCCGCGCATTGAAGCTTTCCATGAAGAAGCCGCGCGCGTCGCCAAACACCCTGGGCTCAAGCACCAGCAGGCCGGCGATACCCGTTTCGATCAGCTTCATCAGAACACCCTCTCGTCGATGATGCGCAGCAGATACTGTCCATAGCCGCTCTTGGCCAGCGGTGTGGCGATGCGCCGCAGCTGCTCGTCGTCGATCCAGCCCTGCCGCCAGGCAATTTCCTCCGGGCATGAAATCTTCAGGCCCTGACGCTTTTCCAGCGTCTGGATGAATTGCGCCGCATCGATCAGCGAGTCATGCGTGCCGGTATCTAGCCACGCATGACCACGGCCCATCACCTGCACGTCGAGCGCACCGCGTTCCAGATAAACGCGGTTCAGGTCGGTGATCTCGAGCTCGCCGCGCGGCGACGGCTTCAGCGCCTTCGCGATCTCCACAACCTGCTGGTCGTAGAAATACAGCCCGGTGACCGCATACCGGCTGCGTGGCTTGGCGGGCTTTTCTTCAAGGCTGATGGCGTGCCCGTTGGCATCGAACTCGACCACGCCGTAGCGCTCCGGGTCGGTCACCGGATAGGCGAATACAGTGGCCCCTGCGGTGCGCGCACTGGCCGCCTTCAGGTCGTCGGCAAACTCGTGGCCGTAGAAAAGGTTGTCGCCCAGCACCAGGGCCGACGGCGCATCGCCGACGAAGTCTTCGCCGATGATGAAGGCCTGCGCCAGACCGTCAGGACTGGGCTGCACCGCGTACTCGATGTTCATGCCCCAGTTCGAACCGTTGCCCAGCAGCTGCTCGAAGCGCGGCGTGTCCTGCGGCGTCGAAATGATCAGCACGTCGCGAATGCCGGCCAGCATGAGCGTGCTGAGCGGGTAGTAGATCATCGGCTTGTCGTACACCGGCATCAGTTGCTTCGATACCGCGATGGTGACCGGATGCAGCCGGGTGCCGGAGCCGCCGGCCAGTACGATGCCTTTGCGTGTCATGCGATGTCCTTGAGTGTCGTGGAGTGCGCCCGAATGGGTTCGGAGAGGTTTCAGAGAATTTCGGCCAGCATGCGATCGACCCCCTGCTGCCAGTGCGGCAGCACCAGCCCGAACGTGTCTTGCAGCTTGCGTGTGTCGAGGCGCGAATTGAGCGGTCGTGCGGCCGGCGTCGGGTAGTCGGACGTGGGGATCGGCAGCACGGCGTCTGCGCCCACCTTGATGTCGTGCCCCGCCGCCCGCGCGGTCTCGATCACGTGCATCGCGTAGCCGTGCCACGACGTTTCGCCCGCGGCGACGCAGTGATACAGCCCGGCGAGCTGCGGGTTGTGGCGCAGCGCGCGCGCGGTGTGCGCAGTGATGTCGGCCAGCAGCTCGGCACCGGTCGGGGCGCCGAACTGGTCACTGATCACCGTCAGCCGGTCGCGGTCCTTCGCGACCTTCAGCATGGTTTTCGCGAAGTTGCCACCGCGCGCGGCATACACCCAGCTGGTGCGCAGGATGAGATGGCTCGCACCCGAGGCCGCGATGAGCTGTTCGCCTTCGAGCTTGGTGCGGCCATATACGCTGAGCGGACTCGTCTGCGCGGTTTCGTCGCGCGGCGCATCGCCGCTGCCATCGAACACGTAATCGGTCGAGTAATGGATCAGGTGCGCGCCCAGTGCGGCCGCTTCGGCTGCGATGCGTCCGGGCGTGGTGGTGTTGAGCATGCGCGCCAGTTCGGGTTCGCTTTCGGCCTTGTCCACCGCAGTGTGCGCGGCGGCATTCACGATCAGGTCGGGCGCCACCTTGCGCACCGTGGCTGCCACCGCGTCCGGCTGACTGAAGTCGCCCGACAGCTCGCCTGCGCTGTCGAAATCGAGTGCGATCACGTGGCCCAGCGGCGCCAGCGCGCGCTGCAGTTCCCAGCCGACCTGCCCGCCCTTGCCGAACAGCAGGATCTTCATGCGCCCTGCTCCGTGCCGTACTGCTGCGTGACCCAGTCGCGGTAACCGCCACTCAGTACGTTTTGCACCCAGGGCTGGTTGTCGAGATACCAGCGCACCGTCTTGCGGATGCCGGTATCGAAGGTTTCCGCCGGCCGCCAGCCCAGTTCGCGCTCGATCTTGCGCGCGTCGATGGCGTAGCGGCGGTCATGGCCCGGGCGGTCCTTCACATAGGTGATCAGGCGCTCGTACGGGCCGACCGCATCCGGCTGCAATTCGTCGAGCAGCGCGCACACGGTTGTCACGATGTCGATGTTCGGCTTCTCGTTCCAGCCGCCGATGTTGTAGGTCTCGCCCAGCCGGCCGCGCGCCAGCACTTCGCGGATCGCCGAGCAGTGGTCTTTCACATACAGCCAGTCGCGCACCTGCTGCCCGTCGCCATACACCGGCAGCGGCTTGCCGGCCAGCGCATTGACGATGATCAGCGGGATCAGCTTCTCCGGGAAGTGATACGGGCCGTAGTTGTTCGAGCAGTTGGTGGTCACCACCGGCAGACCGTAGGTGTGGTGCCAGGCGCGCACCAGGTGGTCGCTCGCCGCCTTGCTCGCCGAATACGGGCTGTTCGGTTCGTAGGCGTGGCTTTCGGTGAATGGCGCGTCGGTCGGCCCGAGCGAGCCGTACACCTCGTCGGTGCTGACATGATGAAAGCGGAACGCCGCCTTCTCGTCACCTTCCAGCGCGCCCCAGTGGCCGCGTGCCGCTTCGAGCAACGTGAAGGTGCCGGTGACATTCGTCTGCATGAAGGCGCCCGGGCCGTGGATCGAACGGTCAACGTGCGATTCGGCCGCGAAATGCACGATGGCGCGCGGGCGGTGCGCCGACAGCAGCCGGTCGATGAGCTCACGGTCGCAGATGTCGCCCTGCACGAAGATGTGGCGCGCGTCGCCGTCGAGCGACGCCAGATTCTGCCGGTTGCCGGCATAGGTCAGCGCGTCAAGATTGACGACCGGCTCGTCCGAGCCCTCCAGCCAGTCGAGAACGAAGTTGCTGCCGATGAAGCCGGCGCCGCCGGTCACAAGTAAGGTCATGGTCGTTTCCGCTCAATATTGCAGTGCAGGATATCGCACCGAATTGAGCGTTCGATGACAACCCGGCGGGATTGAGTGACAAACCCCTCAGGTCGCGCAATTTTGCGTACCTGCAAGGCCGGCCGATTCAGCAAGCCGCGAGGTTTTTGTGGGAGTGGCGATGTGCAAGGTCCGTGATCGCGATCAATGGATCGCTCCTGCAACAGCGCAATCCTTCCGCGCGCCAGGCCGGAAATCACGTGACGTCAGGCAGGAGCGATCCATCCGCGTGCATGCCCGAAATCACTTGACGCCGGGTAGGAGCGATCCATTGATCGCGAATCGGCGCGTTGATCACGCACCTGCCGATGTGCAA
>NZ_JANINH010000036.1:0-4904 GCF_024580155.1 Methyloversatilis sp. XJ19-13
ACTGCGTTGTACTGGTCGCCAAGGACCTCGGCGACATTTTCTGGCGTCACGAAGTCCTCGATTGACGTTACAACGCATGCTGGATTGATGATGGCGATGCGTTGCGCCATCGCTTCGGTCTTGGCCATGCCGAGTGTGGGCACGAGCGCTTGAATCTGTCGGTTGATGTTCGACTCGGCCACGTGGTCGAGATCGGCAATTGCGATGCGGCCAACGCCACTTCTTGCGAGCGCTTCGGTTGCCCAGGATCCGACGCCGCCAACGCCGACCACGAGTACGGCTGCTCGGTCGAGTGCCCCGTGCGCGCCCAGCCCGTACAGGCGATCAACTCCGGAGAAGGCGCGCGGCGTTGCTGGGTCGTCGTGTGTCGATTTCATGGGGGCACCCCGGTTAAGGCGCCGAAATTGGCGTTGTGATATGGATTGCGTCGTGTGGGATTGGAAACACGAACGCCCGATCACATTGGGATGTGATCGGGCGTTTTGTGTTGATGCGTAGGGTAGCCTGGCACTGACCTACTTTCGCGAGCGTAGTACTCACTATCATTGGCGCGGCTGCGTTTCACGGTCCTGTTCGGGATGGGAAGGGGTGGTTCCACAGCGCTATGTGCACCAGGCTGAAGCTTGTCATGGAGGGGTTTTGGCCCGCCATGTGGAAGAAGTAAAGGATGGTGTGATTGTGCGCGAGGCACTTTTGAATTTTGAGTATAGCCGCGGTGTTGAGCACACGGTTATAGGGTCAAGCCGCACGGGCAATTAGTACTGGTTAGCTTAATGCATTACTGCACTTCCACACCCAGCCTATCAACGTGGTGGTCTTCCACGACCCTTCAGGGGGATCGAGTCCCCGGGAAGTCTCATCTTGAGGCGAGTTTCGCGCTTAGATGCTTTCAGCGCTTATCTCTTCCCTACTTAGCTACCCGGCGATGCCACTGGCGTGACAACCGGTACACCAGAGGTAAGTCCACTCCGGTCCTCTCGTACTAGGAGCAGGTCCCCTCAAACTTCCAGCGCCCACGGCAGATAGGGACCAAACTGTCTCACGACGTTTTAAACCCAGCTCACGTACCACTTTAAATGGCGAACAGCCATACCCTTGGGACCGGCTACAGCCCCAGGATGTGATGAGCCGACATCGAGGTGCCAAACTCCGCCGTCGATGTGAACTCTTGGGCGGAATCAGCCTGTTATCCCCAGAGTACCTTTTGTCCGTTGAGCGATGGCCCTTCCATACAGAACCACCGGATCACTATGTCCTGCTTTCGCACCTGCTCGACGTGTCAGTCTCGCAGTCAAGCTCGCTTTTGCCATTGCACTTTAGGTACGATGTCCGACCGTACCAAGCGAACCTTCGAACTCCTCCGTTACCTTTTAGGAGGAGACCGCCCCAGTCAAACTGCCTGCCATGCACGGTCCCCGATCCGGATTCACGGACCTAGGTTAGAACCTCAACGACACCAGGGTGGTATTTCAAGGTTGGCTCCACGTGATCTGGCGACCACGTCTCACTGCCTCCCACCTATCCTACACAAGTCCCGTCAAAGTCCAATGCAAAGCTACAGTAAAGGTTCATGGGGTCTTTCCGTCTAGCCGCGGGGAGATTGCATCTTCACAAACATTTCAACTTCGCTGAGTCCCAGGAGGAGACAGTGTGGCCATCGTTACGCCATTCGTGCAGGTCGGAACTTACCCGACAAGGAATTTCGCTACCTTAGGACCGTTATAGTTACGGCCGCCGTTTACCGGGGCTTCGATCAAGAGCTTGCACCCCATCACTTAACCTTCCGGCACCGGGCAGGCGTCACACCCTATACGTCCACTTTCGTGTTTGCAGAGTGCTGTGTTTTTATTAAACAGTCGCAGCCACCGATTCTCTGCGACCCCTTTCCGCTCCGTCCGCGAGGGACTTCACGTACGAGGGGCATACCTTCTCCCGAAGTTACGGTATCAATTTGCCGAGTTCCTTCTCCTGGGTTCTCTCAAGCGCCTGAGAATTTTCATCCTGCCCACCTGTGTCGGTTTGCGGTACGGTCACTCCATGACTGAAGCTTAGAGGCTTTTCTTGGAAGCGTGGTATCTAGCACTTCGGACCACGTGGGTCCTCGTCATCACATCTCGGCTAAGCCGCGCGGATTTGCCTACGCAGCACGCCTACCTGCTTAAACCGGGACTTCCAACACCCGGCTGCTATAACCTTCTCCGTCCCCCCATCGCATCATGGACTGGTACAGGAATATTGACCTGTTTCCCATCGACTACGCCTTTCGGCCTCGCCTTAGGAGCCGACTCACCCTACGCCGATGAACGTTGCGTAGGAAACCTTGGGCTTTCGGCGAGCGGGCCTTTCACCCGCTTTATCGCTACTCATGTCAGCATTCGCACTTCTGATATCTCCAGCATCCGTTACCAGACACCTTCGCAGACTTACAGAACGCTCCCCTACCATATGTCTTACGACATATCCGCAGCTTCGGCTCGTGGCTTGAGCCCCGTTACATCTTCCGCGCAGGACGACTCGACCAGTGAGCTATTACGCTTTCTTTAAAGGATGGCTGCTTCTAAGCCAACCTCCTGGCTGTCTATGCCTTCCCACCTCGTTTTCCACTTAGCCACGCATTGGGGGCCTTAGCTGGCGGTCTGGGTTGTTTCCCTCTTGACGATGGACGTTAGCACCCACCGTCTGTCTCCCATGCTCGCACTTCTCGGTATTCGGAGTTTGCTATGGCGGGGTAGATCGCAATGACCCCCCCAACCATTACAGTGCTCTACCCCCGAGAGTGATACATGAGGCACTACCTAAATAGTTTTCGGGGAGAACCAGCTATTTCCAAGTTTGTTTAGCCTTTCACCCCTATCCACAGCTCATCCCCTAATTTTTCAACATTAGTGGGTTCGGACCTCCAGTACCTGTTACGGCACCTTCATCCTGGCCATGGATAGATCACTTGGTTTCGGGTCTACGTCCAGCAACTGAATCGCCCTATTCAGACTCGCTTTCGCTACGCCTCCCCTATTCGGTTAAGCTCGCTACTGAACGTAAGTCGCTGACCCATTATACAAAAGGTACGCAGTCACCCCTTGCGAGGCTCCCACTGTTTGTATGCATGCGGTTTCAGGATCTATTTCACTCCCCTCCCGGGGTTCTTTTCGCCTTTCCCTCACGGTACTGGTTCACTATCGGTCGATCACGAGTATTTAGCCTTGGAGGATGGTCCCCCCATCTTCAAACAGGATTTCACGTGTCCCGCCCTACTTGTCGCACGCTCAGACCCGCCACTTACTTTTCACATACGGGACTATCACCCTGTATCGTCGGACTTTCCAGACCGTTTTGTTAAGTAAATGGTTTAGTCGTGCAGGCTACTCCCAGTTCGCTCGCCACTACTTTGGGAATCTCGGTTGATTTCTGTTCCTCGAGCTACTTAGATGTTTCAGTTCGCTCGGTTCGCTTCCGCTGACCTATGTATTCAGTCAGGGATGACCCTTGCGGGCCGGGTTTCCCCATTCGGACATCGGGGGATCAAAGCTCCATTGCCAGCTCCCCCCCGCTTTTCGCAGGCTTGCACGTCCTTCATCGCCTGTGATCGCCAAGGCATCCACCACATGCACTTATTCACTTGACCCTATAACGCTGTGCTCGACTTGCGTCTCGCTCCACGTTACAGATCATTCTCAAGCGCTCGCGCTATCAATCCCGCCGCTGGTTCAAAGTGGCGGGACGATGCAATCACTACCCATGAGATGCCGACGCGGTTGAAACGCCGGCATCCCTTTACTTCTTCCAAATTTTTAAAGATCAAAGTTCCATGCACCCTTGCGGGTGAGGTCTGGACAGTATTCCTACAGCCCACGCCTCACACTCAAACGCACATCAAGCAACAACAGACACTGACCAGCCGACAACTGTTTGACCAACCAGTTGGTGGTGGAGGATGACGGGATCGAACCGACGACCCCCTGCTTGCAAAGCAGGTGCTCTCCCAGCTGAGCTAATCCCCCATTACCGCACAGTACTTCTGCAGGCAATCTGGTGGGTCTGGTTGGGTTCGAACCAACGACCCCCGCCTTATCAAGACGGTGCTCTAACCAGCTGAGCTACAGACCCGGTAATCCCAGGGTCGGGTGCTCACACTGCGAACTCATTACGATTTCCCGTAACTTGCCCGAGCTCCTTGCCCTTGTTGCTTGAAACAGCCGATAGGTTGTGGACACGACACGATTGTGACTCTAGAAAGGAGGTGATCCAGCCGCACCTTCCGATACGGCTACCTTGTTACGACTTCACCCCAGTCATGAATCTCACCGTGGCGACCGCCCCCCTTGCGGTTAGGCTAGCCTCTTCTGGTGAAACCCACTCCCATGGTGTGACGGGCGGTGTGTACAAGACCCGGGAACGTATTCACCGCGGCATGCTGATCCGCGATTACTAGCGATTCCGACTTCACGCAGTCGAGTTGCAGACTGCGATCCGGACTACGATCGGCTTTCTGGGATTGGCTCCACCTCGCGGCTTGGCAACCCTCTGTACCGACCATTGTATGACGTGTGAAGCCCTACCCATAAGGGCCATGAGGACTTGACGTCATCCCCACCTTCCTCCGGTTTGTCACCGGCAGTCTCATTAGAGTGCTCTTGCGTAGCAACTAATGACAAGGGTTGCGCTCGTTGCGGGACTTAACCCAACATCTCACGACACGAGCTGACGACAGCCATGCAGCACCTGTGTTACGGCTCTCTTTCGAGCACCCCCACCTCTCAGCAGGGTTCCGTACATGTCAAGGGTAGGTAAGGTTTTTCGCGTTGCATCGAATTAATCCACATCATCCACCGCTTGTGCGGGTCCCCGTCAATTCCTTTGAGTTTTAATCTTGCGACCGTACTCCCCAGGCGGTCGACTTCACGCGT
>NZ_JANINH010000037.1:0-2729 GCF_024580155.1 Methyloversatilis sp. XJ19-13
CGTACTTCTTCCAGCACGACCACCTGATGGGGGTGGTGGCGCAGACGAAGCCGAATGGGGGCACGCAGGCGACGATGGCGTATCGGCCGTTCGGCGAGCCGCTGGCCGAGACGGGCACGCCGGTGGGGCGGCAGCGGTACACCGGGCGGGAGGACGACGGCACCGGGCTGATGTACTACCGGGCGCGCTATTACGACCCGGGCTTCGGTGGGTTCATCAGCGAAGATCCGCTGAAGTTCCGGGCTGGGCCGAACTTCTATGCGTATGTGGATAACAATCCGATTAATGGGAATGATCCGAGTGGGCTCAATCCGGTCACCAAGTTCATACGCGAGAGCGCGACCTACCTGGGCGTCAAGGCGTCCGCCGCGGCGATGCAGGCCGCGAAAAACCGTGCGGTGGACATGGCTTGGAAAGCNGTGGATAACAATCCGATTAATGGGAATGATCCGAGTGGGCTCAATCCGGTCACCAAGTTCATACGCGAGAGCGCGACCTACCTGGGCGTCAAGGCGTCCGCCGCGGCGATGCAGGCCGCGAAAAACCGTGCGGTGGACATGGCTTGGAAAGCGGAGATTCAGCTTGTCCAGAGGACCGGTGAAGGATCAAGGGATTGGGGCAAGGCCGAAATGGCCTATTTGTTGCTGGTGTCCCGTCCAACCGTCCAACAGCCGATTGTGACTTCCCCATGACAGGGAAACCACGGCGGCTTCATGGAGCTGGAATCCATCTGCCACGAATCGGCAAGGTCTGCTTCACATCGCTGTCTTGATCTGTCTCCTTTCTGCGCGGTTTCTCGTGCCAACGTCTCATTCGCTTGCTTCGGGGCGAGGCGATCCCTGGACAGTCGCTTGTCCATCGGGTCCGCTCCGGTTCCGCTGTGCCTCACAGCAGATAGCGCTCCCCCAGCAGCAGCCCGTCCCAGGCGCTGAACCATCGGCGGATTTTCAGGCGTCGAGCCAGCGGATCGATGCAGCACCAGACTTCGCGGGGCGTTCGCCCGTCGAGGTTCTGGTGAGGGCGGACGTGGTTGTACCAGAGCCGGAAAGCCTTCAGGTCGTTGTCCAGCTGCGCTGCGTCCTCGACCTGTCGCTGGTCCAGCGGCGCCTTCAGCGTGCCGAAGAGCCGCTCGATGCGTCCGTTCTGCCACGGACAGTGCGGTTCGGTACGCTGGTGGCGGATGCCCAGCAGCGCTGGCCCGATGCGGAAGACGAAGGAGGTGAAGATTGCTTCGTTGTCGGTACGCAGGAAGCGGGGCCGGCCGTGTCTGAGCACGCAGCGCACGAGATGGCCGAGCACGGTGAGCGAGCGCTTGTCGGCGATTCGCGCCAGTTCGAGCGCGAGCCGAGAGCCGTGGTCGATGATGCCGAGGATCATGTGCAGCCGGCCGTGTTGGTCGGTCTTGCCGGTGAGGTCCAGCGCCCATACGTGGTTGCGCGGTGAGGCGCCGGGCCGCTGCCGGCGCATCCGGCGACGCTCGATGCGTATTTCGCGCGCATGGCGTTTCAGTACGTCCGCCACATATGACTTGCTTACCGTCATGTCCGGCGCGTGCCGGCGATTGAAGAGGTCGGCCAGCGTGCGACAGCCGGCCCTGGACATGCGGGCCTTGAGCAGGACGAGTTCGACTTTTACCCACGGCGGTTTTGCACGATGGCGAACGACCGGGTTATTTCGTCGGCGCAGGGTCCGAGGCGCGGTTGCCGGCCGGACGTGCCGTCCGAACAGGGCGATCAGCAGGAGCAGCAGGCACATGGCAAGTCCTCACGGTTTCCTTGAGAATGCCATTCGGTTGTCGCGTCTGGATGACTTCCTGTCATACGGCAAGGGGCATGGTGGTTGTCATGAATCCTCGGGCCCTTTTGTTGATGCTGTGCATATCAAGCGTAAACGCCATGATGCGCGGCGTGACGGTCGAGATCGGTGGCGGCGGTTCCGGAGCCTAAACGGACAATCTGAGTCCGGTCGGGAGTCTCTTTAACCCGCGGCTAGGCACAGGCGTCAAACCGGAGGCCACGGCCTCTGCGGTAGCACAGCAAACGGGCCAGAACCCGATGCAGGCCGCCAACTGGGCATGCGGCTGCGCGGCATCCGCGACACGAAGGGGCCGAATGCGCTGGCCGGATTCGGTTCGGCCAAGGGGGCGAACGATGAGGCTTGTCTGTTCCAGAAGCTCACCCGCACCGGCTTCGGCACCAACAACGTCGATCACTGCACCCGTCTGTGCCACGCATCGTCGGTCGCCGCGCTGCTCGAAGAGGTGGGTTCCGGTGCAGTGTCCAATCCGTTGCGTGTCGTGCTGCCGGCGTCGGCCTTCCCTGAAAAGACCGGCACCTTCACCAACACCGACCGCCAGGTGCAACTGGGTCGTCAGGCAATCAATCCGCCCGGCGATGCGCGTCAGGACCTGTGGATCATCCAGCAGATGGCCAACGGCATGGGGCTGGACTGGCACTACGACGGCGCGAAGGACGTGTTCAACGAAATGCGCAAGGCGATGCATTCGATCGCCGGCATCACGTGGGAGCGTCTGGAAGCGGAGCACTCGGTCACCTACCCGTGCGAGAACGAAGGCGATCCGGGCGACGAGGTGGTGTTCATCGAACGCTTCCCGACCCAGTCCGGTCGCGCCAAGCTGGTGCCCGCCAAGCTGATCAGCGCCAACGAAAAGCCGGATGCCGATTTCCCGATGGTGCTGATCACCGGCCGGCAGCTGGAACACTGGCATA
>NZ_JANINH010000038.1:0-2383 GCF_024580155.1 Methyloversatilis sp. XJ19-13
CCTGGATGTCGCTCATCGTGCTCACCACACGCTTGACCGTCTCCGCACCGCGCATCACCGCCTCGTTGCTCTGACGACCCAGCTCGTTCGCCTTCTGCGCACTGTCCGCGTTCTGCTTCACCGTCACGTTCAGCTCTTCCATCGAACTGGCCGTCTCCTCCAGCGAACTCGCCTGCTCTTCGGTACGCGAACTCAGGTCGCTGTTGCCGGCCGAAATCTCCCGCGCCGCCGTGTTGATCGCCTCCGTCGAATCCTTGATCTGGCCCACCACCTCGCGCAGCTTGTCCACTGTCGTGTTCGTGTCGTCTTTCAACTGTGCGAACAGCCCCGCGTACTCGCGCTCGATCCGCCGGTTCAGGTCGCCCGACGCCATCGCTCCCAGCACACCGGCAAGATCCGTCAGGCTGCTCTGCACCTGTCCCACCAGACCGTTCAGCCCTTCCGAAAGCGGCAGGAAGAAGCCCTTCTTGCCCTCCAGCTTCAGCCGCCGCGAAAAGTCGCCCTGGCCTGCCGCCACAACCAGGTCCGTCACTTCCTTCTCCAGTGCCACTTCTTCCGTGCGTTCCACCCACTCGCCTATCGTCCCGATACGCACTCCCGATGCGTCATACACCGGCGTCGAGAACAGATCGAATACGTAGCGACCTATCTCCAGCCGCGCACGGTAGCCGCTCGCCGTGTTCTCCGACTCCCGCACAAAAACCGGATTCGTGCAGATCGACGATATGTTCGCCCCTATGAACTGCTCTGCCGTGAACCCGGGCAGATGCTTGCGAAGCTCTTCCGCGATCCTCGCCACCGTCGCACTCATCGCCCTGTTCGCGTAGAGAACATTGCCGTCGTTGTCCGCAATTCGGAGATTCGTGTTCGCATAATCCAGAGCCATGCGTGCGCGCAGGCTCTCTTCGGCAACGCGCCGCTCCTCCGCCATGTCGGCGCCGAGCTTGATCTTCATCATCTTCGTGGCATCGAGGATGGCCAGCATTTCGTCATGGCGGGTGGTGCCGACCTCGACATCGAGGCGGCCTTCGGCCATGCGGCGCACGATGGACTTGACCTCGCCGATCGGTTGCAGGATGGCGCGCAGCAGCAGCGAGGCACCGACGCCGGCGAACAGCAGACCCAGCGCAAGAATGGCTGCCATGGTTCCGAAAGCGGCGCCGGACGCATCCCGTACGTTCGCGATCTCGCTGCCCGCGACCTTGATCTGCATATCGACCAGTTCGCTTACCTTGCCGGAAATCGGATCGATGACCGGATACAGGTCCTGTACGGTAAAGGCGCTCAGCGCCGCCATGTCTTTTGCGCGCACGATGCTCGCCAGCCGCTCTACCGATGCGTTCGCCGTCTTCATCAGCGGCAGCGCCTGCTCGACCAGCGCCAGCTCATCGGGTGTCATCTGGCTGGTGCGGTAGGCGTCCCAGTTCTTCGCAATGGCCGCAAGCGCATCGTCGATGTTGTTCGCCGCCTGGGCAAAGTCGATATTGCCGTTGCGAGCCTTGTGCGCGGTATCGACGATGTTGACCGCATACATGTCGGCCACCACCTTGAGCTGCTGCGTCGGCAGCACGCGGTCCTTGTAGACCACCTTCAATGTCGCTTCGCTGGACTGCATCGCCAGCATGCCGATGCCGGCAATGGCCGCCATGGCGATGCCGAGCACACCGACGATCGCGAACATGCGGGCCTTGATGCTCAGACCGGCGATGAAGCGCGCCGGCGAAAAGCCGGTCTTCACCACCACGCCGTCTCGGATGGCCAGGCCCTGCGCACGACCCTCGCGAAACGCCCGATATGCGCCTTCGGCCGCCGCGATCTGCTCGCGCGACGCCCCGGTGCGTACCGAGATGTAGCCGGTGACCGAGCCGTTCTCCAGCAACGGCGAGGCGTTGGCGACCACCCAGTAGTGGTCGCCATTCTTGCAGCGGTTCTTCACCAGGCCGGTCCAGGGACGTTCGGCCTTCAGGCAACGCCACATGTCCTCGAAGGCCTCGCGCGGCATGTCGGGGTGGCGCAGGATGTTGTGCGGCTGTCCGATCAGCTCGCTTTCTTCGAAGCCGCTGATGTCGACGAAGTCCCGATTCACATAGACGATCTGACCTTTCAGGTCGGTGCGGGACACGATATTGTGGCGTTCGGTCACCTCGACTTCGCGACCGGTCACCGGTGAGTTGATGCGCATGCTTGTATCTCCGGACTGTTGCCTTGCGTGGCGACCTGTTGGCCCGCGCACTGCCTTGATGTCAGAACTCTTCCCATTCGTTTTCGTCGACCGCCGCAGCGGTGGCAGGCTGAACCCGCCTCACCTTGCCCAGCGCCCCGCCGCGCGAACGCGGCAGCACCGGTTCGCTGTTCGCCGCCTCACGCTGCCTCAGCGATGCAC
>NZ_JANINH010000039.1:0-1914 GCF_024580155.1 Methyloversatilis sp. XJ19-13
CACGTAGAACAGGCCATTCTTCGGGTTGAACGAAGCGGGCTGCTGGTCCTTCGAACCCAGAGCGGCCGGGCAGATGCCCTTGCTGTTCACATCTTCGCCGTTCTGACGGGTCGAGTACTTGGCAACCACTTGCGGACGACCGGTGTTCATGTCGACGTGCGTGGCCCAGTTCACCTTCGGGTCAAACTTTTCGGCGGTCAGCAGCTCGCCGGTCACACGGTCCATCGTGTAGCCGAAGCCGTTACGGTCGAAGTGAACCGCAACCTTGCGCTTCTTGCCCTTGACGTCCACGTCGGCCAGGATGACTTCGTTGATGCCGTCGAAGTCCCACTCGTCGTGCGGGGTCATCTGGTACACCCAACGGGTCATGCCGGTGTCGACATCACGTGCCCACAGGGTCATCGACCACTTGTTGTCGCCCGGACGCTGCGACGGGTTCCACGTCGAGGGGTTGCCCGAACCGTAGTACATCAGGTTTTCCTGCGGGTCGTACGAGTACCAACCCCAGGTCGTGCCGCCACCGATCTTCCACTGGTCGCCCTGCCAGGTCTTGATCGACGAATCCTTGCCCACCGGCGCCATCTTGCCGTTGGTCCAGGTCATCGTCTTTTCCGGGTCCATCAGCATTTCGGCGTCGGGGCCGGTGCTGAAGCCCTTCCACACCTGCTTGCCGGTGTTGATGTCGTAGGCAGCCACGTAGCCGCGGACACCGAATTCACCACCGGAAATACCGGTGATGACCTTGTCCTTGAACACGTGCGGGGCGTTCGTGTTGGTTGCGCCAACCTTCGGGTCGCCGTTCTTGACCGACCACAGCACCTTGCCCGACTTGGAGTCGAGGGCAACCAGCGTCGTGTCGGCTTGCTGCAGGAACACCTTGCCTTCGGCGTAGGCGAGACCACGATTGACGGTGTCGCAGCACATCACCGGAATCACCGACGGATCCTGCTTCGGCTCGTACTTCCACTTGATCTTCTGGGTTTCCAGATCGATCGCGAACACCTTGTTGGGGAAGGGCGAGTGCACGAACAGCGTGTCACCGATCACCAGCGGACCACCTTCGTGACCGCGCAACACGCCGGTCGAGAAGGTCCAGGCAACCTTCATGTCCTTCACATTCTTCTTGTTGATCTGGTTCAGGTTGCTGTAGCGCTGGTTTTCGAAGTTGCCAGCCTGCATGGCCCAGTTCTTCGGGTCCTTGATCAGCTTGGCGACATCGGCGTTAGCCAATGCGGTGCCCGGGATGGCAAGTGCAGCGACCCACAGGGGCAGTGTTTTCATCTTCATGGAAATAGGCTCCTCCTCATTCCGACCAAAAAGCCAAAACCTCAAGTACAAGGCCTTGGCCGCTATTCCCGGCGACGTCCATAAGTAGCACTGGGCATCGGGGTAATGAAGATATAGCACACGATTTTTGAACAGCGGGAAGTTTTCCCCGCGCTGTCCTAAAATTTTAAACTTGACAAACCGATTTGAATCCGCTCCATGTTGTTAATATTGGCTTCTACAGTAGTTGGAGGCGTCTGCTGTGGCGCGCTGCAACATGGAGAAAATCGCTGGATGTTGCACTGCGCAACGCGCGCGGAGCAGTGGGTAACGCATGTTTGTGGCGCACCGTGGGAGGGCTCACAAGTAAAAACCGGCACCGGCGCTTCCGCACGGTGCCGGCTCGGCAACCTTGCGGAAAGCGCAACTGCGCCTTCCGCTGAACGCACGACTACGGCAGTGCGAAGACAGTCATCGTGCCGCCCAACTCGGTGTAGGCGGCCAGTTCGGCGTAACCACCCACGGCGCCCAGACCATCGGTCGGTTTTTCGAGACCGGCTGCGAGGCCGATGCCGGCCCAGCCGCCGATACCCGACAGGATACCGATGTACTGCTTGCCCTTGAATTCCCAGGTCGTCACGTTGCCGA
>NZ_JANINH010000004.1:0-23086 GCF_024580155.1 Methyloversatilis sp. XJ19-13
GGACGGCGTGGGCGTGTTCGGCCGGCACGCTGTAGCGGTTGCGCTGGAAGTGGATGAGCGCTGTGCTGCTCACCCGGACCGGTTTCTCGACGTAGCCGTCGAAGGGTTTAGGGTTTGGCAGCATCTGCATGAGCTCGTCCTGCAGCACCTCGGCGAGCGTCAGCGCAGGCCATTCCGGATTGGCCATGTCTGCCCACGCCTGCCGGCACTGCTCGCCCAGCCAGGCGTTGAGTTCATTGAGGTCTTTCCACCTGCGCTCGCCCGCGTGCCGAAATATCTGCCGGCGACGATCCTGGACGTTCTTCTCCACGCGCCCCTTCTCCCAGCCGGCTGCCCGGTTGCAGAACTGCGGCTCGAACAGGTAGTGGCTGCACAGGGCGTAAAAGCGCGGGTTGATGTCGCGTTCCTTGCCGCGCCCGACCCGGTCGACGGCCGTCTTCATATTGTCGTAAATGCCACGACGCGCCACACCACCGAAGGCGGCAAAGGCACGGGCATGCGCATCGAAGAGCATCTCGTGGCTTTGCGCCGGGTAGGCGCTCAGCCAGAACGCGCGGCTTGCGCACAGCTTGGTGTGGGCCACTTCGAGCCGCCGGCGCAAGCCGCCAACGAAGACGTATTCGGTGCTCCAGTCGAACTGGAAGGCTTCGCCCAGCGCAAAGGTGAGCGGCACGTAGGCTGCACCCCGCTTGCTCGCTTCATCCGCTCGCCAGCGCTTAACAAAGGCGCAGACCCGGTTGTAGCTGCCCGGGTAGCCCTGCGCCCGAATCGCCTCGAACATCGCCCGCGCGGTGCGCCGATCCCGCTTGGGCCTGTGGCGGTCGGTGTTCAACCACTGACCCAGTTGATCCGCCCAGGCGTCGACGACGCGCCTGGCGGCACGCGGTCTGTACCGCGGCTCGACAACGTCGTGCTTGCGAAGCCAATGCCGGATGGTGTTCCGGGAGAGCCCGGTTTGCCGCGCGATCTCGCGCAGCGGCAAGTGGTCGCGGAAGTGCATCCGCCTGATCTTGGCCAACATGCCCACTTTGATCACTCCTCGATCTCCCTGCCTAAAACTTCAGCAGGGTAGTCAATCAAGGGTAGGTCAGATTTCGATGCAAATTACCCCCGCAAGTGGGTCAATTCTGGGTGGTCGTCAATACAGGTCAATTGTTACAAAAAATATTCGCCCCGCTAGATTTTTCCGAAAAGCACCTCTGCAATTAAACCTAAATTACCAAGAAGAGTTTGGCGGTGGACTCCCGATCTCCAGAGGCCGACTATGCGTGCAATTACATTGAGATTCCGAGAGCTGGAAAAGCAATCCAGTATCCGAATATTTTCTGGCGTCATCCGATCCCGGATGCGTGTCAGTGCCTTGATGTGGACGTCATTCCATAATCTGGAGTCTCCCCGGCAGCGCCGACAGATCCGCGCCCAACGGGCAGCCCAGCCGGCATTCATTCCAATCAAGTTGCCACTATGCTGTCGATAGCGTAACGACGGGTACGTGTCGTATAACACTTGCCCTCCGCAACCACTAACAGCCAGATAGACCCACCAATCATGAGTGACGACTTGAATATCTTCTCCTGCCTGCTGCAAGAGAGTACGAGCGGCGTTGTTAAACAACATCGTGTTACCGCCGCCTATATTCTGCATGAGGGCGTTGGCAAAACTTGGAGGCTTTGCAAATCGTGGCGAGAAGCCGATATCGGTGTTTTTTTCATCAATCAGTCGTGTCCGAGAACAGTAGAGAGCAGGGACATCCTGTGGAACGTCTCGCAGCCAGATGATGGCTCGTTCGAGTTTGTCTGCCTCCCAGATATCGTCCTGATCCGAATAGGCATAGTAGTCAGCTTCAAGAGCAGCGCTGCACGTTGAGTGCAGGAAATTGACTACGAAGCCTCTTGCCGGCCCGGAATGAATTGATAGCCGGTTCGGACCCCAAAGCCTTCGATAGGCATCTAGGATTGTAAGGGTGTCGTCTTCTGATCCATCATCCGAAGCCCACACTTCCCAGTTCGAATGAGTCTGGGCAGCAAGAGATTCGAGCTGTTCAGCCAGATAGTTCTGACCCTGGTATGTACAGAGAAAAATAGCAACTTTCGGAAAGGAATGGATACTCAACGACGAAGATTGAACCGGATGCATGGTCTTTGGTGCTCATTTCATACGCTGACAGAGGCTTCTATCCGACGGTCTTCAAACATGCCGCACTGAGCCAGCACCGGTGAAAGCTCACTGGGAAAGGAAACGCTGATCAAAGCCACCCCTCCGGGATTTTTCGTCCGTGAGGCAGCAACTCCGAAATTCGCATCTTCATGACATCGAATTTCACCTCTTTTTCACCCCGGAATCACCGATCCGCGGTCTTTTCGGGGTTCATCGCCCCGATTTCTCGCCCTCAGGACGCACCTGTCCTGTACGACGCGCACAGACTTCGCTGCGACAGCACCAGATTCGCCATCGCGAATAGCACCTGCAACTGCGCCGTGTTCTTCGCCAGTCCCTTGTAGTGGCACTTGCGATGCCGGAACAGGTTCTTCACCACATGGAACACGTGTTCGACCTTCGAGCGGATGCTCGCCTTCGCTTGCTCCGCCTGCTCGATCAGTTGCCGTCTCGGGTCCGTCTTGTCCAGCTTCTTGTAGGTCGAGCGGCGACGTGCGGTCACGAACTCGGCCGCGCAGTCCTTCAGCTCAGGACGCTTGCCTGCGCCCTGGTAACCGGCGTCGGCATGCACGTGCTTCTCTTCACCGTGCAGCAGCTTGTGCGTCTGGCTCACGTCGGACTCGTTCGCCGAGGTGGTGGTGATCGCATGGACCACTCCGGTGTGCGCATCCACACCGATGTGCGCTACCTGTGCGGCCTCGCTGCGCTCGTGACCGCATCCCGCTGCGCGGGACCACCCTTCGGGTGTCCTTCGCCTTCGGCTTGTCATGCCGAAATACCACTGCTTTCCCTTCTTCGCCTGGTGCATGTCCGGATCGCGCTCGCCTTCCTTGTTCTTGGTCGATGGCGGCGCGGCAATCAAGGTCGCATCGACGATGGTGCCTTCGCGCAGGATCAGCCCTTGCTGGCCGAGCTGTTCGCGGATCAGCGCGAAGATACGGACCGGCATGTCGTGACGTTCGAGCAGGCGGCGAAACTTCAGCAGCGTGGTGGCATCCGGCGCCTGACGCTCGATCAGGTCGATGCCCACGAAGCGACGCACCGCGATGCTGTCGACGATGGCATCTTCAATCCCTTCATCCGACAGGCCCAGGCAGTTCTGGCACAGATACATGCGCAGCATCGTTTCCAGCCCCACTGGCGGACGACCGCGCTCGCCGCGGTAGTAGTGCGGCTCGATCAACGCCACCAACTGCGACCACGGCACCAGACGATCCAGGTCGCTCAGAAACTTCTCCCGCCGCGTCGGCTTGCGACGCGCCGAGTACTCAAGATCGGCGAAGCTGGTTTGCTTTTTCATCTGGACGGTTGCGCGTATCGGGATGACCCGAGCATTCTACGGGGACGGGGTTAAATCAGTGTTTTCCTAGGGTTGGTAAATTGTTTCTTTTGTAATGGTTTTAATTTATGGTTGTTGAAAACCTGAGCATGCGTCTTGAATTTCTTTGTTGTAAGATTCAATCATCGTGTTGAAATCATTCTTTCTTGAAAAGTGAACTATAGAACACTTGCTGAGACGATTTCTTTCAATATGGTCTCTGGATAAAGTCAACATGATGCTACCTAGGTGCCTCACATCTCCAGGCGCATAAAAGCGGGCATCTTGAGGGTTGGGGATTTGCTCAGTAATGCCGAACACAGGCGTAGATATTATTGCAAGTCCAAATGCTTGTGCTTCAAGAATTACCCGAGGGCAGCTTTCTACTCGTGAGCACAGCAAAAAAACGTCAGCAGCCAAGTAATAGACTCCTATGTCGTCTATTGGGGGGATAAATTCGATGTGAATTTGTTTGTGCTTTCTAAATCGTAGTGCGTGCTCTCTGATTTTCTTGCCGTAACGATTGTCAGAATTTCCAACGAAGACCAAGCGAATCTGAACGTCGAGTTGGTCAATGAAGTTCTGAAGCGCCAGCAGTGAGTCCAGCTGTCCTTTGCGCTCACACAATGTGCCAACACACAGAAATACCACTTCATCTGCTAACCACCCTAATCTCTCCCGCTCTGCAGATTTGTCACGAACCAGCCATTTTGAAAATCGATTCATGTCCAGCGAGTTTTCAACCACGGAGAAATTGGCGAGACTCTCGAAATCCTTCCAGACTCCCCGTGTCGCTTCTGCCACAAAGACGACCTTCCTAGGTAAACCAATGGCAGCTATGGCTTGTTGAGCTACCGGATTGGGAAGAAATCGGAAGTAGATATTCCAAGCTTCACTCTCCCTGGGATTCCAAATCGATGGAACGCCAGCTTTTTCTGCTGCCAGCACAGACGGAAAATTTAGTAGGGTATTGACGAACACCAAATCTGGCGACAAATCCCGAATATTCTGGGCCAGACACTCAACCTCATGAGAGAGATTCTGTATAGTCGAGATACGATGGAGTACATCGGGCAGTACGTGCACGCTCACGCCACGTGCTTCGTATTCGATGCGGAGCGGACCGTCCATGAAAGAAAAAACCGTCGGTTGGAGTCCGTGGTGACGCTGCAGTCCGCTTAGTAGTTCCATCAGACTAATTGATGCCCCTTCGCGGGCAAGGTTGTGGGAAAAAGCCACTAACTTGAGGGGACTGGCGCTCCCCCCCCCTCGATGGACGCTTCTTAGGCTCGATCGCAAGATTTCGGGCCGCGGGACGGCCCTCCGCCACCCCAACGCAAGAGACAACCGATGTACGAGCCAAGCAAAGTCACTTCGTAAAGCGCGTGCAGCTAAACGGCCGAATCTCGAATCCCGCAACGTTCCACTACTGTCCTTCACGAGGACGAACCACGTAAATGATGCAAGCGCTCCCCAGCCACTTGGCAAGCTGTTGGCGTTTTGAAATCGACACTTCGTGCCCCAATACCATGTGCCCGGTGTAGAAAAGACCGGTGGGGCTCGCCTCGTGGATGGCAAATCCTGATTTTCGGAACACCCGCTTCCAGTAGGTTGCGCTGAAGCTCAATACTTCGGTCATCGCGTTGCCGCGCTCTCCATGTCGCGGTACGACCGCATAGTGGCGTGCCGTACCGATCATCAGGCGCAGAACGCTCAATGCATCCTTCAGCGCATGCCTGGACATTCCGTTCGGAACCAACCTCGGCATATGAGGAAGCTCGCGCTGGATCAATTCAATGTAATGAGCTAGGTTGGTCCAGAATCGCCACGCACTGCTGGGCATGAGGTGCATGCATTTGCCACCCGGCTTTAAAACCCGCTTGATCTCATGTTGGAGATAGGGAAGATCGCCTACATGCTCAAGAACGTTGGACGAGAAAACAACGTCAAAACTGGCGTCGGGAAACGGAATGTTCCTGCCGTCGTAGGGCATGACGGGAAACTCTTTCTGGTCAATGTAATTGGAATTTGGGATGTCGATTGATTTGACAGAATAACCATCTTCAGTTAATCGTTTTGCCTGATAGCCAGTGCCACCTCCGATTTCGAGGATACTTGATCTGGCTGGCAGACGCTTAATGACCTCCTTATACTCGAACTCGCGAATGACATGCAGGAATTCAATATTGAACATCAAGCCTCCAACTTTTCAAGTAATTGTTCAGCCATGCTACGGGGGGACAAATATTGCTCTGCAAAGGCACGGCTCTTTTCCCCCATCTCCACCAAACGATCGCGGGTGGAGTTCACGGCCGTCAATTGTTCGAAAATTTGCTCCGGCGTGCTGGCGTCAAAGCCAGGTAGTGGCTCAGGGAAGCGAGTGGAAAAGATTTCATTTCTCAGCTTCGCCATGACCGGTCGCCCCATGGCATAGGCGTCGGTGGTCACCATCCCGGGAAAAGAGGTCCCGAACTGATCGCAGACCAGATCAGCCGCAATCACTTCCTGGTAATAGTTCGTCAGACTCGTTTCATCCATCCAGGTAACGTAGTCTGAAATCCCCAGAGTCTGGACAAGAGCCTCTGCCGCTCCCAGATCCTGACCCTTGCGAGGAAGGCGTAGCACTGCCTGTCTCCCACTTTTGATGAACTCAGAAAAGCCATTGAGCAAGACGTCTGTGCCTTTAAAATCCATAGCCGAGAGAGAGGTGTTTTTCTGGGGATTGAAGACGATTCGGCTCCCCGACAGAATGGATAGCTGTTCGTTTCGAGGAGCAGTCTGGGGCTGCAGGTCCAAGGTATTCGATAGGTAAAGCATCAGGCGCCGGCTGTCCTGTACGCCGATTTCGTCCAGCATCCGGTCACCGCTAGGTATCAGACCCCTCTGACCGTAGCAGACGACCTCGGACGCCAGAATTCCATCCCGCTGACGGGCAACGAAATCCGTGTATTGGGCCAGATGGCGCCGGCCCCGCGACGAACGCTTGAATTCAAGATCCCACAACTGGGTACGCAACCGCAAAAGATCAAAATTGGCGTAATAAGCTAGGTCGGAGCCGGTCAGCAGAGCAATGTGAGGTGAATGCAGGAAGGCGGCGAACGCCAACCCAGAGTCGTTTAGGATGGCGAGATCCACCTTGTGGGTCAGATGATGAAGTGCTTCATCGATTGCGGGTGTCTTGAAAGCGATATCGTCATCCGTAATGTCTGAGCAATCGAGAACCCAGTCTGGATAAGCATCCGCCCATTCATGGTAGCGGGCTTCCGGGCGGTGCAGAAGATCCTTGCGATTGATAATTAGACGAACATTATGTCCGAGTAATTTTAATCCTTGGGCGAGCAATAGCGGATAGTTGTTGGTGTTGCCGAAAATGGCAATCGTAAGAGACGGATTTTTCATCTGTGAACAATTACTCTGTCGGGCGTTCTGCTACGGATCAACTGTCGCGCATCGGGCCCGCAATTGGCGATCAGGTCGAGCACCGTTACTTCGCCGACAAAATCTCCCCACAATTGTGGGTAGGGAGCGAAATCATAAGACTTGTACTCGAGCTGGATATCGTTGCGACGAAAGACTTCTTTGTCCAAATAGGCGTCAGCGCTGGGGCCGCTCAAGTAACTCGTGGCGTTAAGTTTTTTGAGTAGATCGATCAAACGGTCGGTCTTGTGACCTTGCAAGTCAAAATTGCTTGAATGAATCAGTGGCGTCGTGAGATCGAGATAATCACATAGACGACGAATCAGGGAAACGTTCAATAGATTGATGGTCTCATATGGTTTGGTCAGGTATTCTTCCAATAGTGCCATAATCGCAGAGAAATATGGTGCGTTACGGTAATTTTGGGACCAGGCGCCTGAGTGTTTCCTTTGCCAAGATCGGCTGTAGTCAATCTCAACGTCAATGATTTTCTGATTCAGGTCCTTTCGTTTAACCGGAATGGTCAGCCAGTTGGCACCGTTTGATGTCTTAATCCGATTTCTATTGCGCCAGCTGCCAGATGAATATTGGACGTCATCGTATATCACGAACAGGTCTACTGAGGCAATGAAGTCGAAATATCCCCGCCATGGGATAAATGATGATTGAATCGCAGCGACTCTCAAATAACTCTCGCTAGAGCTTCTGTGCGGCAAAAAATTTTCGGGTCAATTGTTGGCAGAGTTGATATTTTCCACTGTTTACAATTTTTTCCTTGATTGCGTCATCGACTCCCGCATAAGTGGAGAATGCATCGTCAAAACAAATCCAGCCACCTGGAAGCAGGAGTTTCTCCAGTAGTTCGATATCCCGGCAGACCGCATCAAAGCCGTGGTCTCCGTCAATGAAGGCAAGACGTAGACGCGGTTCGGAAGTAGTACTGCCGGCAAAACCTCCAAGATCGGTCTTGTAGGCCCGAACGCAGGAATCCAGTTGATGTTTGCTAATAAAGTGATTGAAGGCATCCAGCGTCTTCGGCCAACGCTCGTACATCGGGGCGATATCTCGCAGGAACGGTTCTTCCCATACGGTTTGTTCTTGATAGGCGCCGCAGGTACGATTTCCCAAGGTTACCGAAAACGAGTAAGTGCCGTTCGCGTTCTGATACCAGTCGTCCTTCTCCGGAAACAAATCAACGCAATGTACGGTAGTCCGGCCGGTCAAGCGGGCAGCCATGCCCAGCGCCACAGCCGAACGGCCGCACCAAGAGCCCAGTTCCAGGATGTCGCCCCGCAGATGGGCGCTGGAAAGAGCCAGGGCGAATAGGCTCAACAACTGGTCCAGAGGCGTCCAACCTGGGATTTCGGCAACAGCTTCCTCGATTTGGGCGGCGATGGGCCTCGTGACGTCATCACGCATCGACCTCGCCCTCCCCATGCACGAAGTCATCGACCATGTCTGCATAGCTGCGGCCCTCGTGAGGCCATCGAGTGTTCGACCAATCGGGGCACTGCCCGCAAAAGGAGTGCTTGAGATAATTGTTGCGCAGATGGGCCTGTCTCAGTCCGCGGTAGAAATCGCCTTGCCACTCCTTAAGAATTGTGGTGTTGCGATAATCTGCAACGTAGGAGCCATGGATCCAGTCTGAAGGACAGAAGGCCAAGTCACCACGGGCGTTAATGACGATGCGCTCCCAAGGGTACAGGCAGGGACGCCTCTTTGAAGACCTGAGCGCCTCGCGTTGCTGATCAGCCAAGCCTTCCACGGCACCGGAACACGAATGCAGGCGCCGGATCACTACATCGTCGACACCTTGGTCTCTCCAGAAAGCTTCAAAATCTCGCGCTTCGGCGGTGTTTTCCGCCTGTTCCACGAAACTCACCACCACCTTGGTCTTGGCCTTGGACTCCTGCACCCAGCGCAGTAGACGCAGCACATTGCCCCGGGTAATCTCCAAATTGCCTTTGACGCGGATCTTGGCGTAGGTTTCCGGTCTGAAGGCGTCGATGCTGATGTCGATCAGGTGAATGCCGGACTCCAGCAGGCGTTGGGTACGCCGCTCGTTCATGATCTTGCCGTTGGTGGTTAGGGTGACAAATACCCCGGAGTGATCAACCGCCGCCTGGATCATTTCGTAAGCGTGGGGATGCACCAAAGGCTCGCCGTTGCTGGCATAACGGATGTACTGGGTAAGTCCCCGGCCATGCTGGCGGACCTCCTCGATCATCTTCTCGTTAAGAGCAGACTCAAGGTGTCGCCCGCCATAGTGTTCAGACTTCATGAATGTGGGGTGGGGACAATGAGTGCACGCAAGATTGCAGACCTCGGTTATGTCCATCAGTATCTGCGAGGGAAATCCGGCAGCGAGGCGGCCACCGAACCCATACTCGATCGGCTGTTGGTCCGAGTTTGCTTGTAGATTGCTCATGGGGCTGCCTTTGCTGTTTCCAATAGCTGTTTCAACTGTTGAACAACATAGTCGACGTCAGCGAAACTCATTTTCGCGCTGATGGGAAGGGTCATGATCTTGGTTGCTAGCGATTCCGTGACGGGCAGCGAGCATACGCCTCGCGTGTTGTTATACAGCGACTGCTCATGGAGAGGCCGGTAATGGATGCTGGCACCGACGTTTCTGGCCCGCAAGGCAAGAAGCAGATCATTGCGGTCCATGTTCGTGAATTCAGGATCGAATACGCCGACCAGAAGATGACGGGCATGACGAACATCGAAGACACCTTCTTGGAACGGGATGGACAAACCCGCGTCTGCACAGCCCCGCTGATAGCGTCGCGCAACGGCCAGACGGTGGTTTGACATTTCTCGCTGGCGTTGCAGTTGAACCCGGCCGATTGCGGCCTGCAGATCTGTGAAGTTCATCTTGTAACCCAGTTTCTCGACACCAGCGCCAAAGGCGGTCGAAGGGTTCGTATAGCGGGACCACGCGTTGGACTCCATCCCACTCATGCGCAGGGAGCGCAGATGCTCAGCCTTGTGACGGTCAAACAAGGCAATCGCGCCGCCATCGGCAGTTGAGAGGTTCTTGTTAGCATAAAAGCTGAAGCACACGAGGTTCTTTGACGACCCCACAGGGCGTCCATCTGGGTACCGTGAGCCGAGGGCATGAGCCGCATCTTCAACAATGATCACGTGAGGGGGCAACGCAGCACGCAGAGCGTCGACGTCTATGGCATATCCACCGTAATGGACAACAACGACCACCTTGGTCCTGGCGGTCAGTTTTTCCACAATACGGTCTGGCGTCATACACATGCTCTTGGGGTCGACGTCGCAGAAAACCGGAGTGGCGCCAAGATAGAGGGCGGCGTTGGCCGTGGCGCACCAAGTCAGGCTGGGGGCAATTACCTCGTCACCCGGTCCAACGCCCTCAATCAGCAGAGAAAGAAACAGGGCAGAGGTGCAGGAATTGACCGTCACGACTTCCGGCGCATCGAAATATGCGCTCAACTCCTGCTCGAAGGCTATGGTTTCTTGGCCCATACCTACCCAACCCGAGCGCATGACCCGGGCGACGGCATCGATCTCGGCTTCGGTGAAATCCGGTGCGCCGAAGGCCAGATAACTTCCTTGAGTATTCATGGCAAGTACAGACCAGGTGCTAGCGCTGAAAGATGACCAGGCTCATAACCAAAAATTTGACGGACATAATGCGATTTCTCTGCAACAGCTGCCCGTAGTTCAGATGTCAATCGGCCTGTGTGTTTTTGCGCAGTATCGGTCTTCAAATGGTCGATAGAAAAATCGAAGGAAGGTAGTTCGCAGTATTCGACGATTTGTGAGAGAGTTTTATTCGGGCTTGATACCAGATCTTCATAGCGAATTGTGATCAATTGAGATTCGTGGCCAACCATTTGGCGAGAGATTCCTGTGTTCACCTTGTTCCAATAATCAATGAATATTTCAGCCCCGCCGCCAGGAAAGAATGACGGGTGCCGATCGAATCTTGCTTGACTAACGAGATCTTCAGGCTTTGACATTAACCACAGGCAGGGGAAATCTTCTTCCCTGGGCCAATAAATAACCAGCGACGGATGGCTGTCCATCACGGCAAGCCAGCTGGCAACCATCGGCTCACAGTCTCTGACAATGTGGACTATCTTTGCGTCCGGAAAGATTCCTAGCAAGTACCCCAACTTGTTTGAAAGGTGAGGCTGTTTGTTGATAACCCTCAGCCCGAGATTCTTCTTCAGAACATTTTTGTAATAGTGGTCATGCATGCTCGAGATAATTTCGTCGTTAACATCATCTTGAGTCATGTGTAGGCACTGTTGGTGTCCGTTGATGCCATTCCCGTATTTTGAGTGGTGTACGTTCCCGATGCCAGCCATGATGCATCGCCCGTGTTCAATCCAGCCTTCGTGATCCTCCCCATCCGGGTAGCCGGTAGTTTTCGCGACTCCTGGATGGGTGGAAAGCGTATCAAAAAGCAGTGTTGTGCCGGAACGACCGCAGCCGACGACAAATATTGGTCGTTGAATTCTCAGGTGTTTTCCGAATAGGAACTTTTTGATGTGGTTCTTCAAGTTGCTACCCGATCCATTTCGCTAATGCAGGCAACTTCCAATTTGGCGGGTAAAGCTACGTAGCCACCGATCATTCCACCCGGTCTTGTGCCCATCTTGAAATCATAGGCGAAGGGAATCACGTCAACGAAGACCCAATCTTCGCCTGGTTCTTCCGGTGGGTGTGCCAATCCGATTGATAATGTATAGTTTCCATGCATCAAAGGTAGGTGAACATTCCAAGAAAATAGATAAGTACGGTCCTTGATGTATTTGAGGCCCATTTTATCTTGTATTCTGGTGTCCATAAATACTACGTCCGTGCCCTGTAGTGTCCTGATTTTGACGGCAAGATTGAGGTTTTCAAGTGAGTCTTTGAAGGTTGCGAGAACTCGAATTTCAACATTGTCCCCGAAATCAAAATAATTCGAATGAAGGCCGCGCCGAAGCATTTGTACATTTGTAATGGATGCGCTTTGCGTCCCGGTCCTGTTTTCAATTGCCCGTTGTAAAAAAGAATCCATTCCAAGGAGAAGGTCAGAATCTTTCTTGGCTTGGTGGGCTGAAACATCTTTCTGAGCCAACGGAGGCTCGGCAGGCGTTCCGGTATGTTCTTCGACTGATTTTCTTCCAAGGTTTGTCAAACTTTCACCGGAGTCAAGCTCTACCGTGAGCTCTTTTTTTCTTGTCGTTGCACGATTGCGGTCCTCAAGTTGAATCCGGACATATTCGTCGGCTACTTCACGGGTGTGTCCAATTCGAATTAATTTTCCGTGCTCCAAGAATATTGAACGGGAACAGATTTGCCGTACCACACCGACGTCGTGACTAACAAATAGCAGTGTCACCCCGTTGTTAACAAGCTGGTTGATCCTGGCCATGCATTTGGCCTGAAATAACATATCTCCAACAGACAACGCTTCATCGACGATGAGGACCTTCGGATCGACGGCAGTCTGCACTGCAAAGGCCAGTCGCATCATCATGCCGGAACTGTAGGTTTTCACGGGTTGTTCGATAAAGTCACCTATGTCGGCGAAGGCCGCAATGCCGTCGAACCGGGCGTGGGCTTCCTCCCTCGAGAGGCCTAAAATTTGAGCGTTCAGATAGACATTCTCCCGTCCCGTGAAATCCGGGTTGAAGCCGCTGCCCAATTCTAGTAGCGCGGTGATCCGCCCATTGGTGACGACGGTTCCCGAGGTCGGTGCCAGTGTTCCGGCGATGATCTGTAGCAGCGTGCTCTTGCCGGCACCATTGCGCCCGAGGATGCCCACTGCTTCACCAGGCCGTAGTTCGAAGCTGACATCGCGCAGTGCCCAGTGCTCACGATAGAGTGGGCTGTCATGAGTGGTGCCGATTGCGGTGCGAAATCGATCCAGCAGAGCTTGTCTGAAGCGATCCTGAGGGTTCTTGTAGATCCTGTAGCACTTGCTGATCGAGTCAAGCTGAATGGGTGGCGTTGTCGAGTCATTCATCTAGATCACATCCGCAAAGGCTGGTCGAGATTTCTGGAACAGCCACAGGCCAGACACTGCGATGAGAGTGGCCACGGCGAGATAGACCAGCCAATGTTGCCAGTTGGGCTGTTGACCCAGGATCAGGACTCCACGCAGTTGTTCGATCGGAAAGGTCAGCGGGTTCAGACTGATAAATCGTTGCGCGGCATAGGGTGCGGAGGAGGTCGGATAGAACACCGGACTGAGGAAAAGTAGAGCCGACATGACAACGCCGATGAGCTGGCCGACATCGCGAAAGAAAACTCCTATTGCGGCAAGAATCCAGGCCAATCCGGCCGTGAGCATCAACAAGGGCAACAGAACGACGGGAAACAGCGCAGCCGTTAAGGGAATGGCTTGTTGCTGAATCAGCAAGAACAGGCATATCAGAGCGATGCCGATCAGGGCATTGAAGGCCGAGGACGCAAGGTGACAGAGTGGAAGTAGTTCGAGGGGGAATACCACTTTCTTTACGTAGCTCGGACTAGACAGAATGGCAGATGGAGAGCGTGTTAGAGTTTCCGAGAATACGGCGTGGACTATCAGGCCGCAATAAAGCATTACCAGAAAATCTTTCATCTCGCCGCTTCCGCCCCAGCGGGAATTGAACACACCCCCAAATACGAACGCATAAACCGAAAGCATCGTCAGGGGATAGATGACCACCCAAAGAAAGCCGAGCGCAGTGCCCCGATATCGCGCCTCAATGTCGCGAGCAACAAGGGAATTCAGCAGATCTCGATTTCTGGAAAAACTCAAAATCCCTGAAGTAACGGTAAAACTGTTCACAGCATTTCCTCCTGGTAGTACAAGGCCAAGGTTTCACTGATCATTCGATCAAGACAGAACATGCGGGAGACATACTCCGGCCCTGCCGCTTTTGCCAATGCCCGCTCTTCAGCATGATGGAGATAATGATGCACCAAACTCGCGATGTGCTTAGCCTCTGGCTTGTGGGCGAGCAAGCCAGACACCCCGATATTGAAGGACTCCCGGGTGCCGCCGGCATCGGTAGCAACGATGGGCAGGCCGAGCCATTGGGCTTCAAGCACGACATTAGGCGTTCCTTCGTGCTTGGATGTCAGGAGGAATACATCCATGACGGACAACGGGGTTGCAACGTCAGGCCGGGCCCCGGGCAAATGCATTCGCAGTTCGAGTCCATTTTTCCTGACGAACGCTTCCATTTCCTTCCGCATAGGGCCTTCACCGATCAACAGGAAGTGCACATTGGGGTCTTTCCTGGCAACAATCGATGCAATTTCCAACCATAAAATTGGCCGTTTTTCTTCCCAGAAACGGAAGACAGAACCCAATACCAGTGCGTTCCCTGGAATACCGATCGACTCTCTATAGTGCTGTGCCTCCCGCTCCTCGACACGTTTCAGATAAGAAAGGTTAACTCCATTTCGCACAACTTTGAATCTCTCTCTCGGTAGTCCCAGCCATTGTGTATAGTCCTTGGCCCCGGCATCACTGTTATTCAGGTAGACCACCTGAGGAAGCGACGCCAAGGCCCGATAGGCGGGATACATGTAATCCTGGAAGTATGGAAAGTTCAGGGGTGTCATGTTTCGACTGGCCAAGACAATGCGCGGGACTCCGGCAATCACCGCTGCGATGCCCGCCTTGATGCTGGTCGAATCCTGCCAGGCATGAACGACACTGGGCCGTCTGGAGCGGAATTCCTCCACTAGGTTAAGCACTTCTTCCAAAACAGAGCAGGGCAGGTCTGCGGCAATTTCCGCCAAAGGAGGTGCCAGGGTGGACAGACCGTGGTCGGCGAGGGTCACCGCCTTTCTTAGTTGCGCAACTTCAATGCCAAATGCCTCAAGCTCATGCAAAAAGAAATCCAGTTGGGGCGCATGGTCCAAATATTCCGCCAGAAGAGCTACGCTCTCGCATTCCCCCTTGTCGCGGAGACCAATAAGGGTGTTGACGATCTGGCGTTCGGCACCACCTGCAGCCAGCCCGGCATTGACGAGAACGACTCGGCCAGGGATGGGAATGATCTTCTGAGGTGCGGAAGCGGCACGGCGGAAAAGTTCCAGGTAGAGAGTTTCTCCGGTGAGACCTGAGTTGGAGGCGTCGCTGGTATGATAGTTTCGCCGAAATACCGCAGACCAGATGGCTTTGACCGATTGTTGCTTAGCGAGGAAGTACAGTCCCCTGCGAAGAAGGCTGTCTTGAGACATTCCCCTTATTGTCTGGTGAAGACGTTCTCCAGCAATCCAGAGATAATAACGATGGAGACGAACAGAGGCGTATTGGCTATTGACTTTGCAAACAACTGACGATCGGCCGGTATGTGATACTCGACGTATCATTTTTGAAGTCAACATCAGTTGTGAACCGATGAAGATCAGCGGTCCTCCAGCCGAAGGAAGGCTCCAATCCCCGTCTGCCATGAAACAGCCCAGCCAAAGGTGTGATGAGGTGGCTGTGATCTCCGGGTCTGGATTCAATAGCACCATCCCGGAGCATTCAGGAATCGATTTCAATGCCAAAGACTCTTCGGCGGTAAGTTGGAAAGGAACGGCAAATACAGCGTTCTGAATTTGATTTTCACGACAATATTTAATCGCTTGTTCAACTTTCTTGTTTACTGTATTTTCAGTATTCATCTTTTCTTCATGAAGAGCTTGTAATGGCCTTTGATCACAAAGGCAGCCAACTGTAGATACTCGAACCAGCGATGTACCGTACGCCCCTTTCCTTTGAGCCGTTCCTTTGATTCCTTCAGTTTGTACGCAAGAAAAATTTGCTCAGGATATATTACGTTAAGGCCCTTCTTCGTGGTCTCACCATAGTTTGCAAAAAATATGTTCTTCCGCCGTGTTGTTGCAACGTACTGCGGAATATCAATACGAGTCTGCTTCAAAAAACTTTCTTCAAAAGATGTTTCTCCGGAAGATTTTTCATTTTTCTCAAACCAGCCGGAAATCACGTCACCAACAATTTCTCTAAGGTTCTCCGTAACCGCCCAATATACATCGTTTGTCGAATATCCATAAGGGATGTTTACAAAGTGCCTGGTTCTTCCCGGCGTAAGCTCGCAGTAGGCCACGACGCTCTTTTTGAGCTGACTGTAAAGGTATATTCCAGGATACGTCATCTCCTTAAGAGAATCATGGTGATCTGTGACAATGAACTCCACGCTGCATTGATTGCTGTAGTGCTTCTTTGCTGAATCAAGAATCGACTGCAACTCTTCCAGCATTCCAATCGGATTGATCCGCATTACGGAAGGTTTGTTTTCCGCAAGCGCATTCTGAACGATCTGCTTAGCTTGCTCGAGGGCCTCGTGCCATCCTCGCGTCTGAAGTTCGAAGTTCTCGAACACGTTAAGCTGCTCAGTAACGGGGTACACCACTACCGGGGAAAGATTGAGCGGGATATCGTGGCCGATGGAGAAAGAGAGATTCCCGGGGAGTTCAAGAAAATTTGACTTGCATACAATCATCCCAACAGAAAAGACGTATTCCGGAGAGGGGTGCGTCCGTATGCAACGCAGCAGGTTTTCTAATACCTTGCCGAAATCAGCGCCCTTTCGAATTTTCTCGAAGGTCTCCTTGTGAAAACTGTCCATCGATATGCTGGCGTTGATTCCCGGAAACTTTCGCAGCTTGCTCAGTTCGGTCGCCGTAAGCATTGTGCCGTTACTGGTGAATCCAAATCTCAGATTCGGATTTATGTCTATTTCAAAAGTGTCAATGAATTTACGAAAACGCTTGATCAAGTATGGCTCTCCGCCATGCCAAATAAACTGATACAAGTACGGGACATAAGAAAGGACATCGGGTACTGTTTCTGACCGGTGCTGGATATGAGCCGCCCTTACCATATTCTGACTGCAGTTGGGGCAATCAATGTTGCAATCCGCAGTGGAAATTAGGGATATCATCGTCGGTCTGGCAGACATTACCGATACCCCGGCTTCGTACTCGGCTTTAGCCTCTCGTATGTTTTTCCCCGAGACGGAATCGACGACCAAACCCTGCAACTTAACCCGCCCGGCTGGCAATGAAAGCTCGTAAACTTTGCCCGTTTTCGATGGATCTGAATTGTCGGAGCTGGAAAAGTAAAGAGAGTGTCCCCAGACGGAGTAGCGGCCCATGCCAATGTTCCTGATCTCGTCATGCGGTGCGTTGGAAAATGGCAGAGATACGCCATCTTCCAACACTTCCGCTTGACTGAGAGCATCTCCCGCCATGCTTATGAACGTCTCGGGTATCTCGACCACATAACAATATCCAGATTCCTTTCTCCAACTTATAGGAGAACTGAACGCAGGGTAACGTCCATTTGACCAAGCGTATGACATGCACTGGTTGCACGGATGTCCCTCCAGTTTTCCGTCGGCGTTCGCCCGTCTAAGAGCCCGATATTCTTGCCCGTTCCAGATTTCCTCAATCGTATTGAGATTGGTGTTTCCCAAAGGTTTTCCAGAATTTCCGTAACCACTCCAGAAGCAGCATGGAACAACTTCACCCGTCAAGTCTATAATCATTTGCTGCCACGGATATGCACAATATTCTGGCGATGCATCTTCAAGCATGGACAGCCCTTTCCCGGCTAGACGACAGGGTGACGGTTCCTTCCTTCTTTTTTGAAACCAGCATTGCCCCTGCCGTGGTTAAGTCACTAACTGACAGTGAGGAGTAGTCCCGGCTTAACTGATTGGCAGCAAGCTGGCTGGTCCGCTTTTCAAGGTATTCTCTACAGATTAAAAAACCGGCGTTACTCAGGAGCTTTTGGTGGGTGGAATGCGGTTTCCGATTTACGAACCAGGGGAGTCGCCCACGCATTATTGCCCAGAGCCACGAAGAATATTTCCAATGCCCATTCCATTCCTTCGCGGTTTCATGGCACTGGTAATCAATTTGATGCGTCATGATTCCGTTTGGAGTAAGGTGACGGAAGCACCCTGCGTAGACTTCCTCAAGGTCGTCGATATGTTCCAACACGGCTTGTGAAAGTATCCAGTCGATATTTTCTTTCTTGACTTCCTCCATTTTCCCCATTGGTGCAACGTATTGAATCATTTCACTTGACACGGTTCCCAGTAGCTCTGCCCGGATTCTATTCAGGCGCCTAGGTGCCAGCATTTTCGTAAAGTCAACTTGTTCAAAAAGGGTGTGTGGAAACTCGTAAGAGGCTAGTTTTGGCAGGATCTCGGCACATTCTCCATCACTGGGAATGGGTGATTTTGATTCAAGGAGTTTAACAAGGTCATCCAAGACGTCAATATTTCTCCTCGGCGATGCGTGGCAGACTACGTCAATCGCGATGTATTGTTCGCTACCGGTCAGAAGCGCCATCAGTCCAACGCCAAGGCTGTCGCCGGGTCCAATTTCCAAGACTGTTTTTGGAGTGATATTCAAACCGTGCTGTGCTGCAATGATTCGATGCCGCATAAACACCGAATAACAGTATCTGGCGGAAACGGATCCACCCGTACCTGGGCTCGGTTGAAAGATTAGCGAGCCAAACCCTCGCATCAAGAGTTTCCAGAGTGGAATCGCCACAGCTAAACTATCCTCCACGCGAGAATGAGGATGGTGGTTCCAAAGGTGCGGTCGTTGGATCGATCCACATTTGAAACCACAATTCCAAGATCAAAAGCGCCCATAAACGTGTATGGTGAAGTCGTACCCCGCTGCAGTGTTCATCTAGCATATTCTTGACATAAGATGTCTTCACCAGTCCTCGCTGGCTGGCCTTTAAGCTAAGAAGTGTGTCATAGGCAAATTCCTTCAGTTCGGCTCTCAACCAGCGATCAATTGGTACTCCAAACCCCATTTTTGGACGATAGAGAACATCGTGTGGAAGGTAAGGTTTCATCGCGGACTTGAGGATGTTCTTGGTTTCGCCATTCACAATTTTTTGTGAAGGCGGAATTTGAGCGGCCCACTCCATCAAACTGTGATCAAGAAGAGGGGAACGCGCTTCAAGACCATGTGCCATGCTGGCTATGTCTACCTTGACAAGTAAGTCGTCCGGTAAATAAGTATGGATGTCAGCCCACGCTGCGCCGCCAACATACGAAGGGGACTCCGAAAAATATCGCTCCAATATGTCTAGCGAAGAAAAAGAAAGATAAGGAGTTAGGTTTTCATCATAACCAGCCACTTTGTCCTGTTCATGAAAATAGGCAATTGATGGAGCATAGCGACGGGAATCCTTTTCGCTGATGTAGTTGAGCCATCGCCTTGTTATACGAGGTATTCTATAACGTTCCCAACAGACCGGCATTGAGTTGGTTAGTTGGGGACTTAATCTTCGAAGTGCGCGCGGAATACGACTGATCCATTCGGTCTGGAGGCATTGTTTATAACGGCTATAGCCCAGAAAATTCTCATCGCCTCCATCTCCGTTAAGCACGACTGTTACATGTCGTCGCGCAATTTCAGAGACGTAATACGTCGGTACTGCCGAAGGGTCGGCAAACGGTTCGTTATAATGCCAGATAAGTTTCGGAAGTATATCGACGGCATTGGGTCGAACGACCATTTCGTGGTGATCTGTGTCGTAACGTTCGGCCACTATGCGTGCGTACGCCCGCTCGTCATATTCCGCTTCGTCAAAGCCGATACAGAATGTCTTGATGCGCCCGCTGGAGTGTCGGGCCATCATCGCGACCACGGCCGATGAATCAACGCCGCCAGATAGGAACGCACCCAGCGGTACATCTGACGTCATGCGCAATCTTACAGACTCGTCAATTAGAGTTATCAGTTCTTCCTGTAGCTCCTGAATTGGGCGATGCCGTGCTTCGCTTGGAGGAGGTAGTTGCCAATAGCGTTTGACGCTGGAAATACCTTTACGCGATACGACCATGTAGCTCGCTTGCGGAAGCTTGTTGATACCCTGAAAGGCGGACCATGGTGCTGGAACGTATTGCAGAGAAAGATAATGATGAATTGCTTCCAGGTCAGGTTTTCTGGAAAATCGCTCACAAGCCAGTATGGCTTTTATTTCCGAGCCAAAGAGGAGCACGCCTTCGTGCCAAGCATAGAATAGGGGTTTTTTTCCAACCCGATCACGCGCTAGGATCAGTTCATCGCTGCGACCATCCCAGATTGCAATGGCGAACATCCCTCTCAATCGCGTGAAAATCTCTATTCCCCAACGGTGATACCCATTGAGAATTACTTCTGTATCCGTGTGACTTCGGAAGTGATAGCCTTCTCTCGCTAGTTCGGTCCGCAACTCCTTGAAATTGTATATCTCTCCGTTAAATACAAGCCTTACCTGATCATCGCTGGTGATCATGGGCTGATGTCCGGCTTCAGTAAGATCGATGACAGAAAGGCGCGCGTGACCCAATCCAACCCCGGATTTTACATGCACGCCGTTGTTATCGGGGCCTCGATGATGAATCGCGTGAACCATGCGCTCAACGAGTGAAACAAGATCAATACTTGAATCTGAAGAGTGAGTTACAAGTGCTCCAGCGATACCGCACATAAACTGAATTCCAAGTTCTTAGCCAATTGAGAAATACTCAAAGCCAAGCCGTTGTAACACGCCTGGCTCAAAGAGATTTCACCATTCAAAATAATAGAAGGCAAAATCCCTGATTTTCCGTCTGCGGCCGAGAAAACTTCCGGACGCCGATGTTCATTAATGTGAACAAGGGATAGCGGGGCCAAAGAGCGCGGCACACCCCTTCCTCTGGTAAGGAGAGTCGTTGTCAAGATGCGTGTGCGGTCCGTTTCACCGTTCGGCATGCCGACCGTCGCCTACTCCGGTGCCACGGCGGCTCGCTCACTCCTCGTACCATTCTCCTCGCCACCCTCCGCAGCGGGCGCCAACTCGTTGGGTTGCTCGATGCAACCCGCGGTGCCGCTGATTCGGCGCCGGCGGTGCGGACAACGTGGTCTGGGATCGCTCCATATCCAGCATTCGCTGCAATCACTTATGCTGTATCGGTGTCGCGCGCGAGTTCTCCTACTCTTCGCGCTGCGCCAAGCCGACTTGTATGATTCGTGTGTCGACCTGTTATTCCATCCATTCGGTATTATGAGGCCAAATCTTTCTCGCCGAACATTTGGTAAAGGCAATTGGTTTTTTGCGTTCCGAACACTGCTTGGTTCGCTTTTGTCAAGGACATCGGTCTTGATGTTGTCGGGTTAAGTGTTCGGACTGCTGCGCTCGATCCGGCTTCATGAACGTTGCTAGCAGTGCGCTGCCGCATGCCGATTGCTGAGGTGACGGCACATTCCGATCAGGGTGCGGTAGCTGATATTTTTGGGCAGCTATTGAGGCGAGAGCGGATCATGCAGCCGATCTACTTGGCGATGACTGAAACGCGTGCCGGGGGAGTTTCGACATATCAGGATGTTCTTTGGGTCGAAGCGTCGATATGAGGCCTCGACTTCCGGCGCTTGTTGGCAAATTCGAGCTGCAGGCCCTTCCGTCGTTAGGGAAACGCTGGTCAAAGCCACCCTTCGGGGATGTTTCGTCCCCGTGGCAGCGACGCTGAAGTTCAGTTCGTCATGACGCGGAATTTTGCTTCTTCTTCATGCCCCAGATCATCGATCCGGGATCCTTTCTGGGCTCATGGTGTGCAGGCATTAGCCTTGCGCGCATGCTTGGATGAAGCATATACGTGGGATCCAATCCTGGTGCGCCCTGTAGGAGGTCTACGATAGTCACTCAACCCGGAATAGATTTGACGTTACTTGCCGACTGTGCGGCCGCGAAGCCCTGCGTTTCGGTAGTGATCGTCAATTACAACGCTGGCGATCTGCTGACGGACTGCGTACGCTCGTCGCTGCTGCAGGTCAGCGAGGTCATTGTTGTTGACAATGCGTCTGTCGACGGCAGCTTGTCGCGCTGCGAGCAGGCTTTTGCCGGTACTTCGGCGTTGCGGGTGGTCCGCAACACGCGCAATCTTGGTTTTGCCGCTGCGTGCAATATTGGTTTTCGAGAAGCGGGTTGCGAATTTGTCTTCTTTCTCAATCCGGATTGCCAGATTGAGCCCGGTAGCGTGGCCGAACTGCGGGACGCGCTGCAGGCTGATCCTCGGGTTGGCATGGTTGGCGGACTGCTGCTCAATGTCGATGGTACAGAGCAGGGTGGTGCGCGCCGAGCCATACCCACGCCTTGGCGCTCTTTCGTTCGTGCCTTCGGGTTGAATCGATTCGCGCAGCGCTGGCCAAAACTGTTTTTTGATTTTCATCTGCACAAGCAGCCACTACCCGATCACGCGGTTGAGGTTGAGGCGATCTCGGGGGCCTGTATGTTGGTGCGGCGCGATGCGGTCAAGGAGGTAGGGCTGTGGGACGAGAACTATTTTCTGCACTGCGAGGATCTTGACTGGTGCATGCGTTTCCGCCGGAGTGAATGGAAGATCATGTTCGTGCCGATGGCACGCGTGCAACACGCGCTCGGCGCCTGCAGTCGAACCCGGCCACTGTTTGTCGAGTGGCACAAGCACTGCGGCATGATGCGCTTCTACCGCAAGTTCTTTCGTCACCAGTATCCAGGCTTTCTGATGTGGCTCGTCGCTCTTGGCGTCTGGTTTCGGTTTGGAGTGATATCGCTTCGCCATTCCTCGCGCGGAGTCGGACGCCTTTTCGGAATCAGTGGTCGAGGTGTCTGAGGGGATATCGTCGATGCAGGACACGTCAGTTGGGCAAGGCGACGGACAGGACGAATGGATTGGTGTACTTGGTGCGACCTGCGTGACCGGTGATTTCGCGTTGTCCCGGTGTGCGGACGCGGGCCATCGCGTGCTGGCCTTGTCACGCACAGCGGACGAAGGCGTGCGCAAGAGCATCATCTGGCGGCGAGCGAAGCACAACGCCGCCCTGCAGCATTCTTCAAACGTGCCGCTGTGGATCTGTCTGGCACCTGTCTGGGTGTTGCCGGATTACTTTCTGCTGTTCGAAGCGAGCGGGGTGCGCCGCTTGGTGGCCGTATCGTCGACCAGCCGTTTTACTAAGTCGACGTCGTCCGATGCATCCGAACGTGCCACCGTGCAGCGTCTGATCGATGGTGAGCGCCGCCTGCAGGAATGGGCCGCACGTCGGGGCATTGAGTGGGTTATCCTGCGGCCGACGATGATCTATGGCTTGGGGCGCGATCGAAACGTTTCGGCTGTGGCGCGCTTCGTTCGGCGGTTCGGCTTCTTTCCCGTGCTCGGTGAAGCGGGGGGGGTGGGCCCACCG